>JAJXVO010000056.1 GCA_021782105.1 bacterium | reverse complement strand
GAGAGGCCGGCCGCGATGGCCAGCACCTCGCGCAGGCAGTTCTCGGAGCGGGCCTGCAGGATCATGCGGCCGACCGTCGGATCCACCGGCAGCCGCGCAAGATCCCGACCGATGTCCGTGAGCACGATCGACGCAAGTTCCTCCGCGCCGCCCGCGGGTCGCGATTCGGTGACGAGCGCGCCCAGCTCCTCAAGCAGGCCGTAGCCCGCACGCACAGCCTTGGGGGCGGGCGGATTGATGAACGGGAAGCGCTCGATGTCGCCCAGTCCGAAGGCCTTCAGGCGGAGGATGACATCCGCAAGGTTGGCGCGCTGGATCTCCGGCTGGGTGAAACGCGGACGCCCTTCATAGTCGTCCTCCGAATACAGCCGGATGCACAGCCCCTCGGCCACACGGCCCGCGCGACCCTTGCGCTGGTCGGCGCTGGACTGGGAAATGGGTTCGATCGGCAGCCGACGCGTGCGCGCCGACGGGGCGTACCGGCTCATCCGCACCAGCCCCGTGTCGATCACCACGCGGATGCCGGGAATCGTGAGCGAGGTCTCGGCGATGTTGGTGGCGACGATGATTTTCCGGCGCTGGCTCGGCGCAAACACGCGCTGCTGCTCGGCGTTGGAAAGCCGGCCAAACAGCGGCACAAGGTCGGCGCGGGCCCGGCGCGCGGCCAGTTCGCCGTCGAGCAGGTCGCAGGTCTCGCGAATGTCGCGCTCGCTCGGCATGAAGATCAGCACGTCGCCCGACCGCCCCTCGTCGAGCACGCGGCGCACCGCCTCAACTGCGCCATCCACATAGTGCAGCGCCTCGGCGCGCGCCGAACGCGGGTCGGAGTCCTCCGGGCCCGCCTGCTGCTCCTCCTCGATGAAATCGCTGCCCAGCACGTCTAGCGGCAGATAGGCCGTCTCAACCGGATAGGTACGACCCGACACCTGGATGACCGGAGCGCCGTCGAAGGCCTCGCTGAAGGCCTGGGTATCGATCGTCGCGGAGGTGACGATGATGCGCAGGTCCCGCCGCCGGTGCCGGAGCTGGCGCAGGTGCCCGAGCAGGAAGTCGATGTTGAGCGATCGCTCGTGAGCCTCGTCCACGATGATCGTGTCGTAGGCGCGCAACAGCGGGTCGCCCTGCACCTCGGCGAGCAGCATGCCGTCAGTGAGGAACTTCACGACCGTCGCGTCGGAGGTCTGGTCGCTGAAGCGCACCTTGCAGCCGACCTCGCGACCCCATTCGACGCCGAGTTCCTCGGCGACGCGGCGCGAGATCGACAGCGCGGCCACACGGCGGGGCTGGGTGCACGCGATGCGCCCCCGCACGCCGCGACCCGCGGCCAGGCACATTTTGGGAATCTGCGTCGTCTTTCCCGAGCCGGTCTCGCCCGCCAGGATGACCACGGAATTTTCCGCGATCGCAGCCACGATGTCCCCGGCCCTCGCGCTGATCGGCAGCTCGGGAGGGAATTCGATGCGAAAGGGAAACTCGGAGGAATGCTTCACGCGGTGCGCAAGGGAGCAGGCTCGCGCACAATGCCCGCCCTCGTCAAACCCGCGTCCGCCGATTCGCATGCGAAAGGTTGTCTTTTCACCCCACTCTGCGCCATTTGGAGTCCGATGCCGTCGCCCAAAGATTCGCCTGTCCTCGCCCTCGCCCGCATGCACAAGCTCGCCAAACGGGAAGGGACGCTCCTGCTGATCCTCTCGGGCGTGTTTGCGGTCCTCGCCGCAATGGCCAAGGACGGTCCGGGTGCTCTGGCCGGTGTCGCCGCCTCGGGCACCGCCGTGCTCGAACTTCACGGCGCCACCCTGCTCGCCGCGTGCCGCCGTCGCAGCCGGCGCTACCTCGTCGGCAGTCAGCTGGCCCTGCTCGCCACCATCCTCGTGTACTGCGCCTGGCGCACCACCCATCCCTCCGACCTCGAACGGATCGAGCCGCTTCTGACGACTGAAATGAAGGTGGCGATCGCCCAGCTCGGCCTGACCGTCTCCCAATTCTTCCTGCTCACAAACCGCCTCACCTACTCCATCGTGGCGGCAGTCTCCCTGCTCTATCAGGGCGGCATGGCCTGCCACTACTATTTCAAGCAGCGCGTTTTCTCCCACCTCTTGACCGGCGATTGAGATTGAGAGAGGATGGGCTCAGGCTACCCCCTTCGGTCCACGCACGGCCTCTTCCCCATGGCGTCCTCCAGCGCATGCCTTCCGCAACTCCCGGGCAACCCCGCCGCCGCCTGTGCGGCGTGGTTTGGAACCGCCTGGAGACGGGGTCGCGAGCCTCAAATTAAACTGTTTTTGTGCAGCGTCTTGGACTGGATTCGCCCGCATTTCTGCAACTTCGCGGCACCGGGTGGGGTTTTGGGAGCAAACGATGACACTCCCGTGCAAACCGAACCCGCGGGCTTAAACACCCCGTACGACTTCACAGACTTCATGCGCCGCTACCAAAACATGGTTTTCAGTACCGCCACTCGCCTGGTCGGTAACGACACCCAGGCGGAAGACATTGCGCAGGAGGTTTTCATCAAGGCCTACGATCACTGGGACAACCTACGCACCAGCCCCGCGGCCGGCGGCTGGCTGCGGACCGTGGCGACCAATCTCTCGCTCAACCATCTGCAGCGTTACCGCAAACGCTGGCGTTTCTTCTCGGAGTTCAGGCGCCCCGACGACGGGGGCGACGACGACTCAGAGCCGATCGAGTTCGCCGCGCCCGACACCTTTTTCGACGACATGAACACGGCCGACCGCCGCGCCTGGGTCGAGGCTGCGCTCGAGCAGCTGCCCGAACACCAGCGTGTGCCGCTCGTGCTGTTTCATTTCGAAGACCTTCCTTACGACGAAATCGCACGCCGCCTCGGCGTGTCCCTGGCCAAGGTGAAGACCGACATCCTGCGCGGCCGCACCGCGCTGGCCAAGGCGCTCTCACGCGGGCCCGGACGCGAGCAATTCGCCTGAACCCTCATCCCCGACCCTTTTTTCCCATGAATCCGAACGACGAAAAGAACCTGGAGACGCTCATTCACCAGACTCTTCGTTCCCTCCCGGAACGCCAGGCTCCGAGCACGCTCGAGCACCGCGTTTTCAACGCCCTCGCCGCCCGCAAGGCCCTGCCGTGGTGGAGGCAGTCCTTTGCCCACTGGCCGGCTCCGGCGCGCCTCGGCTTTGCCGGCGGCTCCCTCGTCCTCGTCGCCGGGCTGTTGCTCTCCGGTTCAATCGACACCGCCAGGCTCTCCCACGCCTTCTCCACGGTGTGCACCTGCCTGGCACCGCTGCGCGCCACGATTGGCGTGCTCGGTTACATCGGCAACCTGGGAGCCCATCTCTTTCATAGCATTCCCGCCGCCTATCTCTACGGCGGCACCGCGGCGATCGTGATGTTCTACGTCGTCCTATTCGGACTCGGAACCACGGCCTACCGCACCTTCTTCGCCAACCGCTGACCCGCCCCATCATGTATCCGCTTTCCCGCTTCATCACCCGCCTGAGCGCCGCAGTCGCGCTCGCCGCCCTCGTGTGCACCGGTTTCCCCGACACACCCGCCCCCCAGGCCGCCACGCCCCCGCCAGCCACCGCTTCCGCCAAGCCCGCCGCAAATACCAAGCAGGCCCCCGCCGCCGCCACCACACCCCAATCGGCTGCAGTCCCCGCCCAACCGCCCTCCGTCAGCAAGCCCGCCGACCAGCCCGACCACACCGAGGTCACCGTCAAGGCTGAGATCACCACCAGCGACGACTCTGCGGCGCACTCCAATCACTGGAATTCCGGCCAGCACGACGACGTCGCCCCCTTCAGCAATGTCATCGTCCTCAAAGGCCAGGACCGCGGCCAGGCCGTCGCCATCGCGGGCGATGTCCTCGTCGAGGGCACGGTTCACCAGGACTCCGTCGCAATCGCCGGCACCAATCTCGTCAAGGGCCGCGTCGGCCATGACACCGTCGCCGTCTTCGGCAACAACATCATCACAGGAAGCACCGGCCACAACGCCGTCGCCGTCTTCTCCGACCTCTATATCAACGGCGACGTCGGCCACGATGCCGTCGTCGTCTTCGGCACCCTCCACCTCGGCCCCAAGGCCGTCATCCACGGCCAGCGGGTCTCGGTGTTCGGCCGCGTCGTCGAGGACAGCGCCCAGCAGATGTCCCGCTTCGACCTCTCCAATTTCCAGGGACGCATCCCCTCCCTCGGCGCCGTCGGAACCTGGGTCCACGAATGCCTGTTGCGCGGCCGCCTGCTCGCCTTTCATCCCGACCTCAAGTTCGCGTGGTGTTTTGCCGCCGCCAACCTCCTGCTCTATTTTCTCATCGCGCTGATCTTCCGCAGCGGCGTCGAACGCTGCGTGGCGACCGTCGAGGAAAAACCCCTCACCTCGCTCGCCGCCTTCTTCATCACACTGCTGCTGCTGCCCTTCGTCCTCATCCTGCTGGCGATCACCGGCATCGGCGCCGTCGTCGACGTACTCCTGCTCGCCGCCCTGTTCATCGGCATGCGCTTCGGACGCGCCGTGATGCACGCCTGGGTCGGCCGTTCCCTGACACGTTACCTGCCCGCCGGCCCGCTCCGCCATGTCGCCTTCTCCGTGCTCGTCGGCGGCGTAATCATCGCCCTGCTGTACTGCGTGCCCGTCGTCGGGCTGATGGTGCAGGCCCTGATCGGCTTCTTCGGCCTGGGCGCCGTCGTCCTGACGGTCACACAAGCCCTTTCCCGCGAACGCAAGGGCGGCACGTCTTCGACTCCCGCGCCAGTCCCGCCACCCGCCCCGATGCCGCCCGCGCCCGCGCCGGCCGCCCCCGCCCTGCCTCTGGCGATCAACTCCGAACCCAGCACTGAGAGTCTCCCGCCGACGCCGGCTCCGTCCCAGGAACCCCCGCACGTCACGCTCGTGGCTCCTCCGGCGCCCTCGCTGCCGCCCCTGATTCCCCCGCCGGCAGCCCCCCAGCCCGTCACGTCCCCAACCGAGCGCCTCAACTCGCTCGCCCTGCCCCGCGCCACCTTCTTCCAGCGCATGGGCGCCCTGCTCATCGACGTCGTGCTCGTCGCCGTCGTCGCAGGCCTGCTCTTTCACAACATGCCCGGATTCCTCCTGCCCAGCAGCGGCCCCGGACGGTTTCTGCTGTGCATGGCCATCTACGGGGCGATCTTCTGGAAGCTGCGCGGCACCACCGTCGGCGGCATCATCCTGAAACTTCAGGTCGTGCGCGCCGATGGACGCCCGCTCGACTGGACCACATGCATCGTGCGCGGCCTCGGCTGCCTGCTGTCGGTGATCTTCGCCGGCCTCGGCTTTTTCTGGATCGCCATCGATTCAGACCGCGAGGCCTGGCACGACAAGCTCGCCGGCACCATCGTCGTGCGCGTCCCCAATCACCGCCCGCTCGTGTGAGCGCGCCGGCGGCCGCGGCCGCCCAGTCCGGGACGCGCCACCTGACCGCGCCCCGGACTCCTGCGGCGATTTGACAATGCAGGGGCGCCTGCGAAGCTCCCGGGCGAATTTCGCCCCATGGATGCCACCCGCCCTCGCCCCGTAGGGGTTCGCGTCATCGACCTCCATAAACGTTATGGCGCCACGCCGGCGCTCCGGGGCCTGAGCTTCGAGGTCTCCCCGGGAAAAATCTTCGGCATCCTCGGCCCAAACGGAGCCGGGAAAACCACCGCCCTCGAGTGCCTGCTCGGCCTGCGCACCCCCGACTTGGGCTCCATCGAAATCGGCGGCACCGACGCCCTTCGGCATCCGCGAGCAGTCCGCAGTCTGGTGGGCGCGCAGCTTCAGGACGCCGCCCTTCAGGACAAGATCACGCCCCGCGAGGCGCTCGCCCTGTTCGCCTCCTTTTACCGCGGGGCCGCGGACGTCGATGGGCTCCTTGAGCGTTTCGGCCTCGCCGAAAAGGCGCGCGCAAGCTTCGACTCACTGTCCGGTGGCCAGCGCCGCCGCCTCTTCCTCGCCCTCACCTTCGTCAACCGCCCGCGCCTGGTCGTGCTCGACGAGCCCACCGCGGGCCTCGACCCCCGGGGCCGGCACGAGCTCCACGAGTTGATCCGCTCGCTGCGCTCCGATGGCTGCACCGTCCTCCTGAGCACCCACGACCTGCCCGAGGCCGAGGCGCTCTGCGACCACATCGTCATCCTGCACGAGGGGCGCACCATCGCCGACGCGCCGCCCGCGGAGCTCGTCAGAACCGTTGAATCCGGAGGACGGATACGTTTCGCCGCCTCGGGCGCCCCGAACCCAGAAGCCTACGCCACCCTCGCCGCCGTCTCGGCCGTCGACGCGGCGGGCGATGCCTTCATCCTGCATTCTTCGGACGTCCACCAGACCGTGTCCGCCCTGCTCCCCTTGCTTCAACGCACCGGCGCTCGACTTTCCGAACTGACCGTGACCCGCCCGACGCTCGAAGACGTGTTCCTCCGTCTCACGGGCAAGGCCTGGCCCGGCGAGGCCCCGGCGGACGGGCCCAGGGAGGTGGAGGCGTGAAAACCGGTCTCTTGCGCCACTTCCTGCTCGTGCTTCGCCTCAACCTGCGAAGCGTGCAGGCGCTCATCTACGGCTACGCCGTACCCGTATTCTTCCTGTTGGCCTTCGGCGCGGTGTTTCGCGACGACACCCCGGCGCTCAAACACGAGATGGGGCAGATCCTGGTGATCACGATCCTGGGCGGCGCCTGTTTCGGGTTGCCCACGGCCCTCGTCGCCGAGCGCGAGCGCGGCGTCTGGCGCCGTTACCGGCTGCTCCCCGTGCCAATCTCGGGACTCGTGCTGGGCACGGTCATCGCGCGTCTGGTGATCGTCGCCTCGGCGCTCGCGCTACAGACCGCCCTGGCGCACTGGGTCTTCGGCACGCCCTGGCCCCTCAACCCGGTCCTGACCACCGTCGCGGCCCTCGCGGTGACGGCGAGTTTTTTGGGACTGGGCCTGCTCGTCGCCGCGCTCGCCAACGACGTGCCCGCCGTCCAGGCGCTCGGCCAGTGCCTGTTCCTGCCCATGATCCTCATCGGCGGGGTCGGCGTGCCGCTCTCGGTCCTGCCCGCCGTCGCCCAGAAAATCGCCGGCTTCATGCCGGGGCGCTACGCCGTGCACATCCTTCAGCAGACCTACGCCGCCCCGGCGGGGCTGCACGGCACCGGCTTCGATTTCCTGGCATTGGCTGTCATCGGCGTCGCCGCCGCGCTCGCAGGCAGCCTGCTCTTCCGCTGGGAAGCCGGCCACCGCGTCGCCCGCGCCGCCCGCCTCTGGGTGCCCATCGCCCTCGGCTCCTGGCTGCTCGTCGGCACCGCCGCCGGCCTCACAGGCCGGCTCCGCCCCCTGCCCTCCGCGGGCGCAAGCTTCGACACCATCACCGCCGCGGACATCGCTGGCATTGATTACAGCGATCTGCCTGGCGATCACGAACTCGCAGGACGGCTCGACCCGCCTTTCACCACCTTGGAACAGTCCGCCCGCATCGCGCCTTTCGTCGCACGCCTCCGGGCCTGGCCTCCCGGACTCGACAAAACAGACCCCCAGTCCGTCCGCAGCCTCGTGTGCGTCGCCGCCATTGCAGACATCAGCGAGGATCCCCGCGAGGGCCAGATCGCACGCGCCGTCTTCGACTGTCTCACCTCCCGCTTCCCGCCCGCGTTACTCCGCAAGGCCCTCGCCTGGGTCGCCCTGTATCCACATGATGGACGCACGTTCAACACGCTCCCGGCGCTCGGCCTGAACCGGCGCCCCCAGATCGACATCGTCCGCAGCCGCTGCGTCGTGTACGCCAAAAAATACCTCGGCCGCCTCGAGGGTACCTTGCACGACTGATCCGTCCCTCCGCGACCATTTTTGCTGAATATCAGCCCAAAGTGGGCTATCCCACTGTCTCGCCTCAGAAATTCGCACACGCCGATGCCCTACGCCGCACGCTCCCCCTTCCAGGCTCTTCTCGTCATCGCAAGCGCAGGCCTGCTCCTCTTCGCCGCGGGATGCTACCGGGGCGATGCCCCCGCGGCCGCCACTGTCGCCGCCGACGCCCCCCCGGTTGCAGATCTCGATTACATGCAAGCCACGCCTATAGGCAACCCGCCCACCGGCTACCCCTGGATCGCCAATCTGAAGTGCGTCGACCTCGACCAGGACGGCCTCATGGACGTCGTCTTCTGCGAGGCAAAGGAAAGCAAGGTCATCTGGCTGCGCCAGCTCCCCTCGGGAAAATTCGAGGAGCATGTGCTCGCCGACAACCTCGAAGCCCCCGTGCACGTCCAGCCCGTCATGGGCTTCAGCCACCCCGGCCGCATCGACCTGCTTGTGGCCAGCATGGGCGAAGTCTTCCCCAACAACGACAAGATCGGCTCCATCTACATCCTCGAAAACGACGGCCACGAACACTTCACCAAACACCTGATCATCGATCACGTCGCCCGCGTCACCGATGTCCAGGCAGGCGACTTCAACGGCGACGGCAAACTCGACCTCGCAGTCGCCCAGTTCGGTTACGACCAGGGTGAGATCCGCTGGATGGAGCGCACCGGCCCCTGGGAGTTCAAGAGCCACAACCTCCTGAACCTCTCCGGTGCCATCAATGTCTGCGTCGCCGATTTCAACGGCAACGGCCATCAGGACATCGCTGCGCTCGTCTCCCAGCAGTGGGAGGAGGTCTTCCTCTTCACCAACGATGGCCACGGCAATTTCACCAGCAAGGTCCTCTTCGGCTCCACCAATGAGGACTTCGCCAGCAGTAATCTCAGCGTCTGCGACCTCAACCAGGACGGCCGCCCCGACTTGCTCTATAGCAACGGCGACGGATTTGGCCCATCGCCCGTGCCCGGCCCCCGCCCCTGGCACGGTATCCAATGGCTCGAAAATCTCGGCGGTGGCAACTTCCGCTTCCACCGTGTCGGCTACCTCGCCGGCGCCTACAGCCCCGTCGGAGTCGACCTCGATGGAGACGGCAAGATGGACATCGTCGCGGTCTCCGCCTTCAACGAGTGGGACAAACCCAACGCCACCTCCCTGGTATGGTTCAGAAACGACGGCCATGAGAACTTCACCCCGCACGTGCTCGCCTATTCGCCCACCCATCTGCTGACCGTGGACGCCGGGGTTTTCGGAAAGTCGGGGCTGCCCTCGCTCGTGACCGGCGCCTTCTTCGGCAACCCCCCCTACGACCGCATCAGCCGCATCCTCCTGTGGAGGCACACCGGATCGAAACCCGCCCCGGATCACCCGACAGCTCCTTGAGCAGGATCCCATTCTCTTCCACACACCCCAACACGCATTTAACAGAAGGAAACGAGAGTATCCAAGAAAGGAGCCCCAGGTGATGATGCAAAATCGCCGAGCCGAAATCGACTCACCCAACCCCTTAACGAATCAGGGCTCTCTATTCCGTGGTAAGCGGCGTGTTCTTCGTTCCCTTCGTTGCCTCTCCATTTAACCGCCGAATTTAGAATGAAACGCACACGTCTGATCTGGATTCTCTCCGCAATCGTCCTGCTCGCCGCCGTTTCCGGCGGTTTTGCCTTGTGGCATCTGCACGTGCGCAATCAGGAAATCGCAGCCGCCGTGCCCCGCCAGCCCGACCTCCACGGCTGGAACCCCGAGCTCAAGGAGCGTATCGCCTCCGCCGAACGCCACGCCAAACACGGCCCCGGACGCCTCGCCGCCCTCGCGGAGCTCAGTCGTCTCTACCACGCCAACGGCTTTTATCCCGAGGCAAGCCAGTGCTACAAGGGACTCCTCCAGGTCGACCCGAAACCCCTTTGGGCCCATCGCCTCGCCTTCCTGCTCGCCCAGTTCGGCGATCTCCAACATGCGATCCCCCTGTGGCGATGGGTCGTCAAGGAGGACCCCAAGCATATTCCGGCGTCCATCCGCCTGGGCGATGCCCTGCTCAAGGACAATCATCTCAACGAAGCCGCCGTCGCCTACAACCGCGCCCTGAAGATCGCCCCGGGCAACCCCTACGCCGAACTCGGCCTCGCCCGCATCGATATTTCGCAGGGGAAATGGTCCCATGCCCGCACCCTGCTCGAGGCAGCCGCCGGCTCGACCGACTACGCCATCGGCGGAGACCTGCTCGTCACCGTGTATGAACACCTCGGCTTCGCCGAACGGGCCCTCGTGCTGAGGGGTGCCGTGAAGGCCTCCGGCGCCTTCTACGACACTCCCGACTCCTGGCTCGATGGACTGTATTCGGATTGTTACGACGTCTACCGGCTCACGGTGTATTCGGGCGCGGCCGACCATAGCGGCGACGTGCCGACAGCCATCAAGATCGCTGAGCGGGCCGTTTCCCTCGATCCGGGCAGCGGCCAGGTGCAATACCAAATGGGCAACCTTTGCGAAGAGGCCAACGAGCCGCTCAAGGCCATGGCCGCCATGAAGGCCTGTATCGCCGCCTCCCCCCAATTCTCGGACGCCTGGTATCAGCTTTATGCGCTCCAGCGCGCCGCGGGCAACTCCGCGTCGGCCGACCAGACGCTGATGGCCGGTTTGAACGCATGTCCCAACTCCCCCGCGCTCCACCTCGAGCTCGGCAACCGCCTGGCCCAGGCCGGCCATATCGAACAGGCCATCGCCCAATACCGGCTCTCCGCGCGCCTCCGCCCCGAGGAGGCCGATGCGCAGATCAGTCTCGCCGCCCTCTACTTCAAACTCAACCGCATCAACGAAGGTGTCGACGAGCTGAAGGCGGCGCTCGTGGCCCAGCCCGCCCAACCGGCAGCGCTCACCTCCATCACCATGGTCTACATCAAGCTCGGCCACGAGGCCGAGGCCCAGAAATGGCTGCGGCAAGTTTCGTTCCAGCCACGCATCCACGACAAGCAACGCGAGATGCTCGTCCAGGCCTTCATCCAGCAGTTTGGCCACCCACCCGAAATCAACCTGAATCAGTAGCGTAACGTCGCCTCCATCGCCCAAGTCCGCGGATCCCCAGGCGATCCGTACCCCGTGCCCGGCGAAATCAGGCTGTAGTAGCGCACGTCCGTCAGGTTGTCCCCCGTCACGGCCACCCGCCAGCGCCCCGCCTCATAGCCGGCCCTCGCCGACACCAGCGCGGTCGCACGCTGGCCAAACTGCAGGTCCTCGCCCTCCGTGTAGTAGGTGCGCCCCTTCTCGATCAGGTCCGCACCCACAAACCATCCGCGCGCCCGACCGTAGGCGACCGATACCCGCCCATTGAACGGCGCCACGTACGGCGGCGTCTTCCCAGAATACGAGATGCCCGTGTACGGATCCGTGAATCGCTGCAACTCGGCCTGCGTCAGGCCCGCGGAGGCCTCCAGCCGCAGGCCCGGCCGCGGCGTCCACGCCAGCTCGAGCTCCGCCCCCAGCGTGCGCGCCCGCGGGGCGTTCACGACCAGGTAGTCGTCCGAGAGCGCATGCGTGGCAAAGGAACGCTCGATCTGGTATCCTGTGATCTGATACCCGAAGGCCCGCAGCGTCGTTTTGAAGGTCCCGTCGCGGGTGCCTTCGCTCGCCCCCGCCTCGCCCCCCCAGCTGCGCTCGGGACCAAAGGCCGCCAGCGCCCGGTTCGCCGTGAACCCCGAGTAGCCGCCCGGCTTATAGCCCGCCTCCGCCGTGGCAAACAGCTCCGTGCCCGCGGCGGGCGAGTACCGCAGCGTGGCCTTCGGGAGCAGTGCCGAGGAGCGCCCCGCCAACCCGATCTCTCCCGTCTGGGGCGCCTGCTCGGTACGATCAAAGGTCTTGCGCACCGTCTCCACGCGCAGGCCCAGCCCCGCCTTGAATCCCGCTCCCAGATTTCGCTCGGCCTCGCCGTAGGCCGCCAGCCGGTCGCCATCGATGACGTAGTCCGACTGCTCCACGACATAGCTTCCAAAGGCGCGGGTAAACGCGCCCTCCGTCCGCGTACCCGAAAAGAACGCGCCCGCATGCCAGGCCACCGCAGCCCCCTTCGCCGAGGAAAACCGCAGTTCCTCGTTGAGCGCGCGCTGCGTCAGCCTCGCGTCGTTGAGCAGCTCCGCCGGCCCGAAGTCCAGCACCTCGAGGTACGGTCCCATACGCCAGTCGTTGAAGCTCGTCGTAGCACTCATCCGGCCCCACGCCGTGTCCGAAGCCACCGTAAGCCCCAGGTTCGCCGCGTCGATGTGCGTCTCCCCCGCCACGGCCCGCGCGACCTCGAACCAGGGTCCGCCCAACGGCACCAGCGGCTGCTCCCCGTCGCGCGCCCGCCAGACGTTCGCAACTACGCTCACCTCAAACGGCCCGCCTGCCGGCCTCACCACGAAGTGCGCCAGCGCCGAGCTGGTCTCGCGCCCGTCCACCCTGCGACCAAGCACCGTGTCCTGCAAAAATCCATCCTGCCGGCGGTACGCCGCCGACACCTCCGCCCGCACCGGTCCGCCCGACCCCGCCGCACTCGCCGATACCGCCCGCATGCCGTCGCTGCCAAACGCCGCGCCTACGGATCCTCCGCTCGTCACCTCCGAGCTCATAAGCTGGAGCACGCCCGCCGAACCCACCGACCCAAAGCGCATGCCCTGGCCCGGTCCTCGGTGCAGCTCCGCGGCCGTGATGCCCGGCAGTTCCGTCGGCACCGTGAAATAACTGCCCAGCGGCACATCGTCGAGGTACACCGTGACCGCCGGATCCCCAAAGATCGGCGTGTTCGAAAACCCCCGCAGCGCCAGTGTGTCGTTGAACGAACCGACGCCGCTCGTCGAGAGCGTCAGATTCGCTAAGCCCCCGGCCACCCCTGCCATCGTTGGGCCCGACACCGAGGTCGCACCGACCGCCGTCAGGCTCGTCGTCGCCGGATCCCCCGCAGGGGTTGCCCCCTCCACCACCACGACCGGCGCCGCAAGCGGCGGCTCGGGGTTCGACGCGGCGCCCACGCGGGGCATCGCCAAGACTGCGGTGAGGGAAAGACATCCAATAAGACGTTTCATGGCACAGTGCTAGAGGGAGTAACTGGGGGGCTGGCTGCCTCCCAAGTGCCCGCCACTTTTCAGGAGTTACCGCGTTTTTCAATCTCTCCCTCGCCCGCCCCCCGCCCTAGGACTTGGCCGGCGGCGCAGCCTTCAGATTGATCTTCCAGCGAACCCGCGCATACAGCCCGCGATCGGGCTCCACCCCTTGCTCGTTGCGCGAACGATATCCCAACTCGCACTGCCACTTTCCAGGCAGCCCCCAGCGTTCGCTGCGCTCCATCGGGATGTCCCACAACCCGCCGATCACGTAGCTGTTCACCAGATGTTGACCCTCGTGCTGGTCGACGATCTGCCAGCCGTATTCGAAAAACGCACCGTACTGCGACGGTTTGTAGAGCAGCCCCGGCGCCACCTCAAAAATGTTCTTCTTGATCACCCCCGGCGGGATCGCGTTGTGAAACGGCGTGTGCAACACCCGGTCGTAGCTCACCGTCGTGAAAAACGTCGTGTGCCGCACCATCGTCAGCTCCCGCGACACCGTCACATAGGGCTTCACGTGGGTGTAGTGGTCGATGAGACTGACCGGCGGCTGGCCCAGCGGGGCGAGCCCCTCGACCCCAAAGGTCATCTTCGAGAAATAGAAGTGCTTCGGCGCAATCGTGTAACGCACGCCCAGCTTGGCCATCCCGAATCCCCAGCGCCGATCCGGCCCCGCGATGAAGGGATTGGCCATGATCGGAGTCATGCCGGCATACGCCTCCAGCGAATTGGTCACGCCGTAACGCAGTTCAAACGGATACTGAACATACTCCCTCCGGAAAAAGTCCCCCAGTTTGGGCTCGAAGCTGAAAACCAAGTGCTTGCGCGCCGTGCCGCCCGGCAGGCGCACGTCGAGAAACTCGTTCATCTTGAGCGATTCCTGCTGAAACTTCTGGGTGACCAACTCCGAGGTCCGCACAATCGCATTGGCCGCAGTGGCCACCGGTTTAAGCGCCGCCCGTACGGTCTCGTCCCGGATGAAGGGCTCCTTCGCAGCCGGAGGCTTCTCGTGCTTCGCCTTGCTGTCCGTCGTGTCGGCCCACAGGGGCGCCGCCGAGCAGGCGATCACGGCAATCGTCAGCGAAATGACACTGGCTCGTATTCCCTCCATGGCGGGCCAGACCTTGCGCGGCGCACACTTCGACGCAAGGGCGTAAACCGTGCGGGATTTCGGGCGGTTGTCAGACTGGAAAGTAAGGGAGAGCATCGTGGCGGCAGTCACGGCAGGCATGGTGCTCACCGCGGCAATTCTAGTGTAAGCTTTTCGTCGGCGCGGTTCCCCGGAAACGAGAAGCCCGGACTGCTCGCGCAATCCGGGCTTCTCCGATGAAAGGACGAACGGCTCCGTCCTCGCTAAAGTCAGTGTTTAACCGAGGCCTTGGGCCCCTTGGCCTGGCCAACCGCGGCGAGCATCTCCGAGAACCACGGGGTGTCGATATCAAAGGGTTTTCCACCCTTGATTCTCGGAAATTCGATCGCCCGAAGCACGCCACCACGGTCTTCGTCGTGGCCGATCACGCCGCTTTCGCGACGCACCGAGCACTCGACCGCCAGGTCGACGCAGCTCTTGATCAGGGTGAGATCCTGCTGGTTGGCGGCCGCGGCGCGCGCATAGTAGCCGCTTTTCTGCACAAGCGTCTTCTCGGCGCCCAGCATCTTGGCAAACTGCTCGCCGAACCATTTCCCCGGATTCACCGCATCGAGTTTGATGTGACCGAACGCATCGCGCGGCACCTCCAGGCCCTTCGACTGCAGCTCGGCGACGATTGACTCCACGCCCGCACCTTCGCTGATGAAGATGTTCACGTTGTCCACGCGTTCCATCAATGCCTTCAGGCGAGCGGCCTCGGCCGCCAAGTCGATGTGCATCTCGGGCACGTACACGCCGTGCACGTCGAGGTTCGCCCGGCTCAGGCCCAGGCCCGGGACGAAGCTCTGGCGGTCGAGCATGCTGCGGTAGTACCGCGCCGTCGCCGCCGTCAGCCAGCCGCAGTTGCGGCCCATCACCTCGTGAATGATCAGCATCCGGGGATTCGCTCCACTCTCGGCCACCACGTTCTGGAAATACCGCGCCCCCTGCTCCGCCGCCGTGTAGGCGCCGAGCGACTGACGGATCGGATAAACATCGTTGTCGATCGTCTTCGGCAGGCCGATCACCGTCAGACCGTATCCGTTTTTCGCCAGAAACGCCGCGAGATCCGCCGCCGCCGTGTTCGTGTCGTCGCCGCCAATCGTATGCAGCACGTCCACGCCGTCCTTCACGAGCTGGTCGGCCGCCACCTTCTGGGGGTCCTGCCCCTCCTTCACCAGGCCGCGCTTCACGCAGTCCTTCACGTTCGTCAGCTTCACACGGCTGTTGCCGATCGGACTGCCACCATAGGTGTGCAGCACCCCCGCATTCGCCCGCTCCGCCGCGCCAACCTTGTAACTGTCCCCCAGCAGCAGGCCCTTGTACCCGCCGTGGTAGCAGATGATTTCGATGTCGGGTGCGATCTCCGTGTAACGCTCAATGAGCCCGCCGACGGCGGAGCTCAGGCACGGCGCGAGACCGCCTGCTGTGAGAAGGGCGACTTTCCTGGGACGAACAAGTGTGCTCATGGGTGGATGCGAAATCGACAAAACCTTAGCGAATTTCTAACCCGCCTTGTCGAGCGCCGATTTGCCCCGGACTTTGCGAAATCACCCGCAGCAATTGTCTTCGCGCGACATCCTCAATGAGGGGTGATGGCGCTGGTGTCGCCGACCCGCCCGGGCCCCGCACAGCGCGGGCCTCTTCTCCCGCCGCAGCCGAGCGGTGTCAAGGATGCCAGCCCCTCCCACCCGGACCCTGCCCTTTCAGCCCGGGCGCCATGGCGTAGCACTCAATCCTCCACGTCCCGCACACGGGTCTCAAGCAGGGCCGCGATGCGAAGGCGCAAAGCGGATGAAAGGGGCGGATTGGGCCAGTCGCGAATGACGTCGCCCAGGTATCCAGGATTGACCACACGGAATCCGGGGACTCGTTTTTCGCGCACGTACCATCCCGGGAGCGCGAGGATCGGAGCCACGGGAACATCCTCGCCAAGCGACTCGCGAATGGTGTGCCGCAGCCATTTCGCCTCGGCCCTGGCTTGTTCGACGCCGTGTTTGTCGGCGCCCCATGGCCAGAGCAGGCGTTCCCCGTCGAAGGACACCTCGTGGTTCTTGTCGCCCTTTTCCCCCTTCAATTTTCTGCGCGTCTTCGTTTCCACGACAAAGACCCCGTTTGGCCCCAGGACCACGTGGTCAAGATTGAACGGACCCTGCGCTCCGTCGCAGGGGACATCATGGAAGACCAGATAACCTTCCTGCTGCAGCTTCTCGAGACGCTCCGCCGTATAGCGCTCTCCAAACCAGCCGAGCCGCAGATTTGAACGCCGGCGGACCTTGCGCAGAATCCGCCAGGAGCTGAATGCCGACACAATAATCACCCCAAAGGTCGTGCTCACGATCTCGGACACCAGTGTCGGGCGAACCAGCTTCCCGACGGCAGGGGCCAACAGGACGACCACCGCAGCGGCCATCATGCCAAAGGCCAACTCCAGCGATATAGCCTCGCTCAGAGCCTGATGCTGCCGCTTCAAGGTCTCGCCCGCCGCGCGCCTAAGCCGATCGGAGGTCTTGAAGGGCCATCGGGCCCTGCGCCGTCGTTCGCTCCACTTGAACGAGCCGATGAGGACGACCATGTAGAACGGCATGGCCAGAATCATAATCAAGAAGGGGTACGTCATGGACGGGTACGGATAATCCAGGGCAAACCTTTCGCCCCGAATGCTGGTGAGGTGCTGGTTGAGCCGGGCCTAACCCGGCCCGGCCTTTAAACAAGGATCGGGGCGGCTTGTCCAGGCGGCGGAGTGACGACGGCATTCGGCAATCCTCAGCACTCCGGTTGCATGACGCCGAGGAGCGGCTATGGTCCGAATGCACTCGCACGCAATGAAACCCACCCAACGCCTCCACGATCTGGGCCAGAGTCTCTGGCTCGACAACATCACCCGCGACCTGCTGGATTCCGGCACGCTCAAGCGCTACGTCGACGACTGGTCGGTCACCGGCCTCACCTCCAACCCGACCATCTTCGAGCAGGCGATCCATCACAGCACGGCCTACGATGCCGCGATCATCCGTGGCCTCGCGCAAGGACGGGCGGACGAGGCGCTGTTTTTCGATCTCGCGCTTGAGGACATCAACCGCGCCGCCGACCTGTTCCGTCCCGTCTTCGACCGCACGAGCGGCGTGGACGGATGGGTCTCGCTGGAGGTCTCGCCGTTGCTCGCACGCGACGCGAAGACGACGCTCGCAGTGGCCAAGGAACTGCATGCCCGGGCAGGTCGGCCCAATCTCTACATCAAGATCCCCGGCACCCCGGAGGGCCTCCCCGCGATCGAGGAGGCGATCTTCGCGGGCGTGCCGATCAACGTGACCCTTTTGTTCTCGTGCGAGCACACCCTC
>JAJXVO010000325.1 GCA_021782105.1 bacterium | reverse complement strand
GCCTACCAGCTGGTCGCCCTCGGCGCCGTCGATTCGATCGCCGATTTTCGGCGCCTCTGGTTGAAACATTGCCCGCCGGTCGTCTATCGGCCCTCGACCAACCGAATGGCGCAATCCAACCCATGATCCCCGGTCGAATCCATATTTCGATTACACCGGCGCCGGGCGATTGCCCGTCCGATGAATCCGCGCTGACGGCGCGCTGAATGCCTCCGGCCTTCCCCTTGATTTTCGACCTCCAACTTCCGGCACGTTCCCAGGCTCCCCTCCTCCCCGCTCCCAAACCCATCCCCAATGAAAAAACTGTTTCGCACTGCTGACGGACTCGACTGCTCCTTCACGTTCCTCCTGGTCTGCTCGCTCTTCCTGTTGTGGGGCTTCTGCAACGGAATGATCGATGTCATGGACAAACATTTCCAGGACCTGCTGCATCTCTCCAAGGCGCAGTCGGCCTGGGTGCAGTTTGCGCATTACCTGGGCTACTGCGTCATGTCGCTTCCTGCGGGTCTGCTCGCCCGTCGCATCGGCTACAAGCGCGGCATTCTGACCGGGCTGGTGATCATTGCCGCAGGCGGGATCTGGTTTCTACCCGCCACCCACATTCAGGCGTTCTGGGCCTTCCTGCTGGGCGTGATGGTGATTTCGATGGGCCTCACCTTTCTCGAAACGACCGCGAATCCCTACACCACGGTCCTCGGATCCAAGGACGGCGCGGCGGTGCGAATCAACATCGCTCAATCCTGCAATGGAATAGGCTGGATCCTTGGCCCCCTGGTGGGCGGGTTGTTCTTCTATGCCAAGGGGGGCGACTCGAACGCGACGCTCTATATTCCCTACATGGGTGTTGCCGTCGCCGTGGTGGTGCTTGCCGTCGTGTTTGTGTTTGCACCGATGCCGGAGCTGAACACGGAGGACGCCTACAGGCTCAACGAGCCCATGGCGTCCGGCGACGGCTCCTCCATCTGGTCGCATCCCCATTTCGTTTTCGCGGTGGTCGCGCAGTTCGCCTACGTCGCGGCGCAGGCGGGCATCTTCAGCTTTTTCATCAACTACATGGTGAGTGAGATTCCGACGATTTCCGCCGGCTTCGCCCATAGTTGGATGGTCGGGGACGGCGGTGCCACGCTGAGGAACGGTGCCTATTACGTGAACGAAATCGGCGCCACGAAGCTGCTCAGCTACATCGGATTTGTGCTGTTCCTGCTGGGGCGTTTCTCGGGGTCTGCGCTCCTGCGCAAAGTCGAGGCCCATCGTGTGCTCGGGTGGTACGCGCTCGTCAACGTCGCTCTCATGGCCGTCATCTTCCTGAAACTCGGCTGGTTCTCCGCGGCCGCGCTGTTCCTGAGTTTCTTTTTCATGTCGATCATGTTTCCCACGATCTTCGCGCTCGGCATCTTCGGACTCGGGGTTCAGGCGAAGAAGGCCTCGTCCTATATCGTGATGGCGATCATGGGCGGAGCGCTTCTGCCCAAGCTCATGGGGTGGGTGGGTGACCGCTGGGACATGTCGCGCGGGTTCATCGTGCCGCTCGGCTGCTTCGTGGTGGTCGCGATCTATGGTTTCCGCTGGACCCGTCTGAGCGGTTTCCAGGGACTGAAAGGCGTCGGCGTCAAGGGACACTGACCGCCCGCGCGCCAGGCCTAAACGAGGGGCGTGGTCGCACGCCAGAAATCCGGCTCAGCGCTTCGTGGCGGGGGGGACCAGCTTCCCCGTGCCGGGAGTGGCCACCGAATCTCGCAGCGCGAGTTCCGTGGCGAAGACCACCGAGCCGACCGACTTCGGAAGCTCATGGGTCGCCGAGTGTGCCTGCTGGATGCGCTCCAGCAGGAGGTCCACGGCCCGCGAGCCCATCTGCCGGAGCGGCTGGCGCACGGTCGTCAGTTGCGGCACCGTTGAACGTGCCGCCAGACTGTCGTCAAAACCGCACACCGACACGTCGGTTGGCACGCGGATGCCGCGTTTCGCGAGCACTTCGATGCAGGCGACGGCGATCGCGTCGTTTCCGCAAAATATCGCCGTGGGCAGAGGCCGCCCCTCGTGGCCCGCAAGCCATGCCTCGGCCGCAATTTGGCCGTTTGTGGCACTGAAATCGCCCTCGACCAGGAGTTCGGTATCGAAGGGAATACCGGAGTCCTTCAACGCGCGCAGGTAACCGTCGATGCGTCGCTTCGCGCCCAGCAGGCCCTGCTTTCCTGAAATGTGCATGATGCGCCGATGTCCGACCGAGACCAGGTGTCGGACCATGTCGTAGGCACCGTGTTCTTCGTCGCTCTCGACGTTGACAATATTGGGCATCAGGACGTTTGGGTGCAGCGCGGCAAAGAAGGTGTGCTCCGGCAGCATCGCCGCGCTCTCCTTGGTGATTGTCGGCCCGAGGAGGATCAGTCCGTCGATCCGCCCGTCGCAAAATCCCACGATCTTTGCCATGTCCAGGGTCCAGTCGTGCAGGGCGAAAACCGTGGTGTTTTGATTGTGACGGGCGCAGCCCTCGATGATGCCGTTGAGCGCCTCGAGGAAATAGAGGTTGAGGTCGCCGCCATAGACCACGGCGGCGACTCCCAGGGTGTTCATGCGCCGGTTCGCCAGCGCACGGGCGGCCACGTTGGGCCGGTATTTCAGCTTCGCCGCCGCCGCCATGATCTTGGTGCGCGTCTCGGGAGAAATGCGCGAGGAGGTGCGTGCGCCGTTGAGCACGGCGGAGGCCGCCATGGCGGAGACGCCAGCCGCGCGGCCGACGTCGGCGAGGGTGGCGGCACGGACGGATTTTTTTCTCGGTTGGCGGGCCATGGATTCGACTTAGTTCGTGAGCAGTAGACGGATGCTGTGCGCTCCGCAAGCCGGAGTCGCGGCAATCCCGTCTGCAGTCTTCGCGAACTTGATCGATCGGTCCGAGGCACTTGCCGCGGCGGCGCCCATGAGTTTGAGGGACCAGTTGCCGACCTTCGCGCCCGCGCACTCGGCTTCGATGACCGCACCCTTGCGGATGACGCTGAAACGGAGCGCCTCGGCGCCGCGGTCCGCATACACCGTGCACGAGGCGGTGGCACCCTCGGCCAATTCGTAGACTTGGAAGCAAACGCCCTCGGCGAAATCGTAGTCGGGTCTGTCGTCGCGTGCGCCCACCGCCATTACGGAGCCGGGACGCACGAAGAGCGGGAGGCTCAGGAATCCGTGCCTGGCCCTGTGCCAGCGCCCTCCCTCCTGGACTTCACCTGTGATGGCGTGCGTCCAACGCCCCGCCGGCAGGTAATAATCGGCGACGCCGTCCGCGGTGAGCACGGGCGTGACGAGCAGCGAGGAACCCAGCATGTACTGGCGATCCAGTGTCTCGCATGCGGGATCGTCCGGGAATTCCAGCATCATCGCGCGCATCATCGGGACGCCCTTGGCGTGAGCTTCCACGGCTGCGCCGTACAGATACGGCATCAGGCCGCACTTCAGGCGGGTGAAGAACCGCAGCACGTCGCAGGACTCCTCGTCGATGCTCCACGGCACGCGATAACTCGAGCTGCCGTGCAGTCGGCTGTGGGAGGAGAGCAGTCCGAAGGCCAGCCAGCGCTTGTAGACCTCGGGTGGGGGATTGCCCTCGAAGCCTCCGATGTCGTGACTCCAGTAGCCGAAGCCGCACAAGCTCAAGGAGAGTCCGCCGCGCAGGCTTTCCGCCATGGACTCGAAGTTTGACCAGCAGTCGCCGCCCCAG
>JAJXVO010000055.1 GCA_021782105.1 bacterium | reverse complement strand
TTTGCGTCGAAAACTTTCTACAAACGCGGATCGTATGAAATCCGTTTATTCCTTCATCGCCCTGGCTGGAGCCGCTTCGGCAGCCCTTGGGCAAAGCGATCCGGTCGTGAGCCTGGAGCCTGTATCAGTCTATTCGATGCAAGTCGCCAACCAGGATCCGGTGGGGACCTTTGCTACTCCGGTTTCGGCGCTGAGATATGATCCGGGCGTGGACGTGCAGGCGCGAAACGGGGCGGAGACGCAGGCGGACGTGACGATCCGGGGCGGCATTTTCGAGAACACGGGTTTCAAGCTTGGGGCGGTTTCGGTTTACGATCCCCAGACGGGCCATTACCTGGCTGAGATTCCTGTGGCTCCTGCCATGTTGACGGCGCCGGAGGTGCTCACAGGCGTGGACAACGCGGAGCAGGGCCTCAACGCGAACGTGGGCACGATCGCGTACGACTGGCGTCCGATTTCGAATTCGGGCTTCATGTCGGCTGCCGGCGGCGAGTATAGGAGCGACAAGGAGGAGATTTATCAGGGGGCTGCGAAGGCAATTGGCGGTGGCGCCACCCTCGGGGCGGACGTCGCCTTTGCGCACTCGGCCTCGGATGGCTCGATTCCCTATGGGGACCACAAATTTTACCGCTACAACGCGCGGCTGCAGCTGAGGAGCCGGGCTGGGCAGACGGACTTGTTTGCCGGTTATCAGTCGAAGTTCTTCGGCTGGCCCAATCTGTACACACCGTTCAACGTCGATGAGACGGAGGATCTGCAGACGGTGTTTGCCACCCTCAACCACCGGATCGATTTCGGAGGCGGCGATTATCTCGAGGCGGCGGCCTACTGGCGCCGAAACAAGGACAACTACGAATTCGATCGCTTCATCCCAGGACTCTACAACCCCTACCAGCACACGACGTGGGTGACGGGGCTTGGCCTGACCGGCCGCTCGACGTTGGGCGCGGGCGGTGTGGTGGTCAGTTACGCGGCGCAGGCGATGACCGACAGCCTCGAATCGACCTCGCTTGTATTCGGACGTTTCCGACACCGCGACACGCTCAAGCTCGTGCTGGTGCCGGAGAAGACCTGGACGCTGACAGACGGCAGCGTGCTCGGCGTGAAGGCGGGCGGGACCTATGACGGGACGAACAAGGACGGTTCGGCAGTCTCGCCGATCGTGGAGATTTCGCGCACGAGCCGGGATTCGGGTCGGGGCGTGACCCGTGTGTACGCCAGCGTGTCGGGATCGTCTCAGGTTCCGTCCTACACCGCGCTCGATTCGAGTCCGACCTCGGGGCTATTTCTGGGCAATCCGAACCTGGGCCGGACACGCACGGACAACTACGAGCTGGGCGTGAGTCTGCCTACGGGCGGGTGGTTGGTGCGGGGCGCGGTCTTCTGGCGCGACGATCACAATCTCGTGGACTGGACCTACACGCAGGGCGTCATGGCGCGCACGGCAAATGCGGTGGACGTGAAGACGACGGGCGTGGAGCTCGTAGCGAGCCGTTCGTGGCGTTGGGTGGATCTGAACATGGGGTACACGGCGCTCACGAAGGATGCGAACTACGGGGCGGCCGCGGTGGATGCGAGTTTCTATGCGCTGAATTATGCGCGGCAGCGGCTCACCGCGGCGGTGGTCGCCAAACTGGGCGGCGGTTTCGAGGTGCGTCTGGACAACGAGGCGCGTATCCAGGAGCCGAATGAACTGCGCACCTCGCCGAGCGACGTGGTTTTAAGCGCGGTGGGCCTGGTCTACCATCCGGTGTGGATGGCCGGCCTTGAGCTGACGGCGCAGGTGGACAACCTCTGGAACACGAACTACCAGGAAGTGCCGTCGGTGCCCTCGGCGCGCCGGGCGTGGATGCTTGGCGCCCGGTACGGATGGTGAGCGGTGCGGGCCCCCGACGGGGCATCGTTGCGTCCGCGGCTTGAAGGCCCGCGGACGTTTCGCCGGGTCCAGGGCTTCCTTGGGCTGACGGCCGCCCCGGGGGGACGGTTCGTGTCGGCGCCGCGCCCGTTTATGACGCTGCCGCCGGGAAACCTGGGGACTCAGATGGCGGCTTTGCGGCGGTGCGAACTGAGGGACAGTAGCACGGGCAGGACGATCAGCACCAGCGGGAGCTGGGCCACGAGGCCGGACACAATCGCGATTGCGAGAGGCTGCTGCATGGCGGCCCCCTGGCCGATGCCGAGCGCGAGCGGTGAGAGGGCGAGAATCGCGGCGAAGGTGGTCATGGCAATCGGCCTCATCCGGTTGATGCCTGCCTGGATCAGGGCATCATGGGGATCGGTTTCGCCGGGTTGGCCGACGAGCTCGGAGACGTAAAAGATGGCGACCTCCGTGGCGATACCGACGATCATGGTCATGCCCATCATCGAGGAAATGTTCAGCTCGGTGCCGGAAAGCCAGAGTCCGATCATGACGGCGCACAGTGCGAGCAGCGAAGTGAGCAGCATCGAGAGGGCCGTGCGAAAGCGCTCGTAGAGAAACAGGAGCAGCAGGAACACGAGTGCGACCGCACCGCCAAAGACGGCGATCAGGCCGGCGAAGGCCTGCTGCTGTTGGGCGTAGGTGCCGCCGAGCGTGTAGTAGACGCCCTGCGGAAGCAGTCCCGGCCTGTCGAGCACGCGCTTCACATCGGCGATGGTCGAGCCGAGATCGCGGCCGCTGATGCGGCCGGTAACGGGGACCATCCGCTTGAGATTGTCGCGGGTGATCTGGGGTTGTCCGGTTTCCAGGACGAAGGAGGCGACGCGGGCGAGGGGGAAGCTATGACCGTCGGGGGCTCGAATAAGTAGTTTGCCGAGATCGTCGAGGTTGCGGCGATCGCGCAGGGGGATCCAGGCGCGGATGCCGACCATCTTGGGGCCCTCCTCGATTTGTTCGGATGCCGTGGACCCATTGAGCAGCGCCTCGGCGGCGTCGGTCACGGCCCTGGGACTCATGCCTTCGAGGGCGGCCCGAGCGTCGTTGACGCGGATGCTGACGGCATCGCCTGCGGGCACGATCCCATCCTGCACGTCGACCACGCCGGATACGGCGCCGATCGCCTTGGCGACGGCGGGAGCTGAGGACAAAAGCTTGGCCTCGTTGTCGGAGAAAAGTTTTACCTCGATGGGCTGGGGCACGGCGGTCAGATCGCCGATGAGGTCCTCCATGAGCTGCGTCATCTCGATATCGAGCCCGGGCACATGGCGTTGTATCCGAGCACGCACGTCGGAGATCACCTCGTCGATGGGGCGGCGAGGAAAGGGCTTCAGGCGCACGAAAAAGTCGCCCTCGTTGGCCTCCGTCACTCCGCCTCCGAGTTGGAGTCCCGTGCGGCGCGAGTAGGTGGCGATATCGGGGGTGGTTGTGAGGATGTGCTCGACTTGGCGGAGTTCGCGGTCGGTTTCGGAAAGCGAGGTGCCGGAGCGTGCGCGGTAGTCGAGAATGAAGCCGCCTTCATCCATGGTGGGCATGAAGCCGGATCCCAGGTCGCGGTAGCAGAGCCAGGCCACGGCGAGCAAAGGAATGATCACCGCGAGGACGAGCCAGGGACGCGCGAGCAGTCGGGACATCAGCGAACGGTAGCCTTTATGGGCGCGTTCGGTGAGGGCGCCCCCTTCCTTCTGATTGGCGTCCTTTTCGCCGAGAAGGTGGTCGGCCATGATTGGCACCGCCAGCCATGAAACCAGGAAGGACACGACGAGGCAGGCGACCATCGTCAGGGAAAGAGTCTTGAAGAAAGCGCCTGTGACGCCGGACAGGAAGGCGAGGGGGGCGAAGACAATAATGGTGGAGCAAGAGGAGCCGACGAGCGGACCTGTGAACTCCGCTGCGGCAGACCACACGCGCCCCGAGTGTGCGCCATTGAGGCCGCGCAGGCGGCGCATGATGTGTTCGACCATCACGATGGCATCGTCGATCACGAGGCCCACGGCAGCCGCCATGCCTCCGAGAGTCATGATGTTGAAACTGCGGTGAAGGAGCTTCAGAAGCAGCACTGTCGCCGCGAGCGATGCGGGGACGCAGATGATGGCGATCAGCGTGATCTTGCGGTTTCTCAGGAACAGCAGGAGCACGGCGGCGGCGAGCACGACGCCGACGATCACTGAATCGCGGACGTTCGTGGCGGAGGCCATGATCAGTTCGCTCTGATCGTACCAATTGGAGATCTTTACGCCCGGGGGAACCAGTTTGGCGCCTGATTTGAGGGCTGCCTTCACGTCGTTGGCGATCTGCACGGTGTTGCCGCTGGGCTGCTGATAAACCTGGAGCAGCACCGCATCGTGGCCGTCTGCCGTCACACGCGTCCATTGGGGGACGGTGGACATGACGACCTTGCCGAGATCGGCGACGCGGGTGAGACTGGATCCGTCGTGTGCGACGACGATATTTTTGATGTCGTCGATGGTGCGCGTCTGACTATCTGAGATTGCGAGGTAGAGTTTGTAATGGTCCTCGATGCGGCCTACGGCGCGGAGATTGATGGCATTGGAGACGGCATCGGACACGTCGGTGACGGTGAGGCCGCGCGCCTGCAGCAGGCCTGGATCGAGATCGATGCGGAATTCGGATTTTTCGCCCCCTTGAACTTTGACGCGGGCGACCCCAGCGATCGTGGAGAGCAGCGGGCGCAGCTGATAATAGGCGAGGTCCCGCAATTGGACGAGCGACAGCCGGTCGGAGGTGAGGCTGTAGGCCATCACGGGGAAGACCGTCGGATCCATGCGGCGGACCTGGAAGGAGGTGCCGGCGGGAAGGGTGGGGAGCACCTGGTTGACCGCCGATTCGACCTGAAGCATCGCGGACACCATGTCGAGGCCCCAGCCGAAATTGACGGCGATGTCGGCGCTTCCGCGGCTCGTGGTGGAACGCAGCCCTTTGAGACCGGGCACGGAGCGGACGGCTTCCTCGACGGGAATCGTCACCTGTTTGACCATGCGCTCGGCGGGGCGGTCGCCAGCGTCGATATTGATGACGATGCGGGGAAATTCGACCTGTGGGAACAGGGCGACGGGGAGGGTCAGGGATGCAAGGATCCCCCCGAGGGCGAGGAGAGCCAGCAGAAAGAGGATTGAGCGGCGGTGAGCCTGCATCCAGGCGACAAACTTCACGGCGCGACCTCCTTGGAAGCGACCGAAGCGGCCTGGACGGCCATGCCGTCGCTGAGTTCGTAATTGCCCTGGATCACCACTGCATCGCCCTCGTGCAATTCGGGGGAGGCGATTGCGATGCGGTCACCGGAGGAGATGCCGATTTTCACAAGGCAGCGCATGGCCTTGCCCGCGCGGTCCAGAAAGATGATTCCGCCGGAGGCTCCTGGCAGGACGGCAGAGCGCGGCACGACAAACGCCGTTTGTGTTTCAAGGTTGATCGAAGCATGGACGTGTTGCCCAACGACGAAAGGGGAGTCGTGCGGCAGTTTCACGTGGACGTCGGCTTTTCCCGAGACAGGATCGATTACGGACGCGACGCTCGACACGACACCCGTTGTCGAGCGCTCGGGCGAGGTTAGGGAGCGAAGCTCGACGCTCAGCCCGGGGTGGACGTCGCCGAGATTACCCACCTCGATACCGAGGCGGACCTCGGTTGCCTTTGAGTCGGACACGAAGCAAAGGGGCGTGCCCGCAGCGACCAGGGACCCGGCGGTCAGATTCAGCTGGGTTACCACGCCGTCGACCGGGGCGAGCAGCCAGCCATCGCCCCCGAGACCGCGAACGCGGTCGCTTTGGACCCTGCGAGCCGCGTCCTGGTCGGCCTGTTGAGCAGCCAGCAGCTCGGATTTGGTTGCGAGACGAAGGGCGTAGCGGGATTTGACGCCCGCGAGGGTTTTGTTGGCAATGGCGAGAGTGCCGACATCGTTTTGATACAGGAGCGCGGCGTCGGGCGATGGGGCGATTCGGAGGAGCCGTTCGCCCTTCGCCACCTGGGCACCGTTTGCGAGCGGCAGGTCAACCACGCGGCACTCGTAGGCGGCGCTGATGCTGTGGTCGTCGGAGGGGATCGCGGTCACGGTGCCGTAGGCGTCCAGCGGGCGGGTGATCGAGCTGCGCTGGAGGCGCTCGGTCACGACGGGCGCCACGGTGGTCACAGTGGAGCCGCTGGCGTCCTCGTCGGAACTGCGGTGTTCGATGCGGTAGGCCACGGTGACGGCGACGGCGGCGACGACGGCCAGGGCGGAGAGGGTTGGGAGTACTTTCATGGCGAGGTCGGGTCAGAGATCCCGATTGAGCAGAGGGCGGGCTGAAACTGTTTCGAGAGCAACGGCGAGCTCGATGCGACTCTCGTCGAGCCGATCGAGGTCGAGCAGGTGCTGCGCGAGTTGGATGGATGCCTCGTGTTCGCTCGGAGCGTTGAGTTCATGTTCGAGAAACGCGTGGGTTGAGGAGGAGGCGAGGCGCGCATAGCTCGGAAGCGTGGAGCGGAGTTCGGCGACCTGGCGGTTCGTCGCATCGAGGTCTGCCGCGATGGTCGCGACTTCAGCGCGGGCCTGGGCGACCCGGGCGGTGTATTCGTCAAAGAGCTGGCGGCGACTGGCCTCGGCTGCTGCGACGCCGGCCTGGTTGCGGTCGAAGAGAGGAAGTTCGATGCTCACGCTGAAGCCGACCGACTTGATGTCGCTGGTGTCTCGGCCCCGGTGGATGCCGAGGGCAAAACGAGGGAATTGGTTTTTGATCTCGGCGCGGAGGGCGGCGTCCTGGCTTGCATAACCGGCTTTGAGCGCGAGCAGATCGAGGCGGCGGGACGTGAGCCCGTGGAGAAGCGTGGCAAGCCCGGCTTCTTCGGCCGGGAACGCAGGGAAGGCGGGAGCTGGCTTGAGCGGCACATTCTCTCCCACGGGCACTCCGAGAATCAGGTTCAGCTGGGCGCGTTCAAGGCGAAGCTGGCGCTCCAGGTCTTGCCGGTCCATGCGGGCCCGCTGGGCACTGTCGACCGCGGCTGCCACGTCCGAGTCGGTAACCTCGTGCTGCCCGGCCGCGACCTCCAAAATATGGGTGGTATCATCGAGCATGTGCTCGATCTTCCGTGCGAGAGGAAGTTGGCGTTGGATCGAAAGTATGCGGAACGCGTCCAAACGCGCTGCCTGGGCGGTTTGCCATTCCTGCCAGGCAACGTCCAGATCGACGGCCTTCGCAGCGGCCTTCGCAGCGGCCATGCGATTGTTGCGGGTCAGGAGAGAATAGACATCCCAATCGAGGCCCAGGGTGCGTCCCGTGACGAGCGTGGGGTCGGAATTGCCGTGGGGCTTGTCGAGCGAGAAGCCCAGTTGCGGATTTGGGAGGATGCCGGCCTGGATCACCTGAGCCTGGGCGAGCCCGCGCTGATCGCGCAGGGCGCGCAAGTCGGGGCTGGCGACCACTGCGAGCACGGCGATCTCATCCGGAGAGAATCCGCCCGTGCCTGTAATCACGAGGGGTTTCAGGAGCGGATGTTTGAGCTCGGAAGCCGCCTTGGCGAGGGCGTTCCACCGTGCGGGTGTGCCGGCCCGTGCTGCGGCATGGGCGAGCGGCAGGGAATGGTAGGTGGCACAGGACGACAGCAGAAGTACTGCGAAGCCGCCTGCGGCCAGGAGGGAAAGGCGGCGGACCGGATGCTCGAACGTCATTGTCAACATTACTGGAGGGGAACCTAGCAGGATCAAGATTACCGATAGGTTATGCGCGATTCAAAATCCTCCTGTGAGAGGGAAAATTAGGGATTCCATGAAGTCGAGAAAGGCCGCCCCGAGTTGATTTCGTAATGTTCGGATAATCCCGATTGTTGTAGGCTCCGCGGCGCCATGCACCCCCATCACGTTTCTATAACCCACAAGACTCCGGTGACTATCCGCCGTGTTCTTTTCTCCGCCGCCCTCGCCTTCGCGCTTGGCATCCCCGCCCTGGATGCCGCCAGCTATCACATTGCCAAAACAATTTCCGTGGGAGGGCAAGGTGGCTGGGACTATCTGGCGGTCGATCCCGGCTCGCATCGGCTCTTCGTTGCTCACGCCACGCACATGGTTGTCATCGACACGCAGAACGACCGCGTCATCGGACGCATCGACGACACGCCCGGCGTACATGGCATCGCGATCGACGCGGCGCTTGGCAAGGGCTTCACGAGCAACGGACGGGAGAACACGGTTGGCATCGTGGACCTCAAGACTCTCAAAATCGGCTCGCGTGCCGCGGCTGGGATGAATCCCGACTGCATTCAGTATGCGCCTCCGACCGACGAGGTTTATGCGTTCAACGGACGCAGCGGATCCGCCACGGTGATCGATGCGGCATCGGGGCGGGTGACGGCGACCATTCCGCTCCCCGGGCGGCCTGAGTTTGCGCAGCCGGACCCCGTGCGGGCCCGTCTGTATGTGAATCTTGAGGACAAATCGGAGCTGGCCGTCATCGAAGCGCGCCGGCACGAGGTGATCGCGCGCTGGCCGCTCGCTCCTGGCGAACATCCGACTGGGTTGGCCTTTGATGCCGAGCACGGACGCCTGTTCTCCGGGTGCGCCAACGGATGCGTGGAAGTCGTCGATGCGAGCACCGGGAAAGTGGTCGCGACGATCCCCGCGGGCCATGGCATCGATGCGGTGGGGTTCGATCCAGGCACCGGCCTGGTGTTCGCATCGAACGGGCGCGACGGCACGCTGACCATCGCCCACGAGGACGGGCCCGACAGCTATACGGTCATTCAGACTCTCAAAACAGCCGTGGGCGCACGGACGCTGGCGGTCGATCCGGCCTCGCACAAAGTCTACCTGGCCACGGCGAAATTCAAGGACGGCAAGCCGGGCTGGAAGAACATCGAGCCCGGGACCTTCGAGATCCTGGTGGCCGAATTGAGCCCTTGAGCGACGCCTCTGGTCTACGCACCTTGCATTCATGCGCGTCCTGCTTGTCGAAGATTCGGCCCGATTGAGGAAGACCGTGGGCTTGGCCCTGCGTAGGTCCGGGTATTCGGTCGACACGGCTGCGGACGGAGAGGAGGGGCTTTGGCTTGCGAACTCGCACGGGTACGACGCCATCGTCCTCGATCTGCTTCTTCCGAAACGGAGCGGGCTCGACATCGTGCGCGAATTGAGGCGCGCGGGGAGCACCACGCATATCCTGATCCTGACCGCACTGGATGCCGTGGAGGACCGCGTTGCGGGCCTGAGGGCCGGTGCCGACGACTATCTGCCCAAGCCCTTCGCGCTGGAGGAGCTCATTGCCCGCGTCGAGGCGCTTTGTCGCCGCGCCTATGGCAGCAAACAGCCGGTGCTTCGGGTGTCGGACCTCGAGATCGACACTGCGGCGCGTACCGTGCGGCGCGCCACCGAGGGGGTCGAATTGACGGCGCGCGAGTATCAGCTCTTGGAATACCTCATGCGCCGAAAAGGAGAGGTGGTGTCGCGCGCGGAAATCGAGGAACACATCTACGACGGACACGTGGATCCCATGAGCAACGTCGTTGATTCTGCGGTCTGCGTCCTGCGGAAGAAGATCGCCGTCGACGAGTCGAGCGCTCCGCTCATCCACACGCGCAGGGGCCTGGGCTACATTCTGGGCGAGACCGACGGGCGATGAAATCGATCCGTCGGCAACTGACACGAGAGACGCTGGCGACGCTGGCGTTGCTGCTGGGCGCCGGATTATTTGCAATCGGCCTGACCGTCAGGACCCTGCTCGACAGGGCATTTGATGCGGCTTTGCTGGCGCAGGCGCATGCGGTGGGTGCGCTCACGGAGCTCGAGGCCGGTCGAATTCAGTTCGATTTTTCGGCCGATTTTCTGCGTGGTTTCGGGGGGCTCCGGGCGCGCCATTTTTTCGAATTGTGGACCGACGCTGGAAGGGTGGTCACCCGTTCGCCGGCGCTGGGTGCGGCCGATCTGGCGAAACCGCGGAAGGTCAGGGTTGGGGAGCCGACGTTTTACGACCTGGCCCTCCCGAACAGGCGGCGTGGACGTGCGGTTTACCTGCCGCTCAGGCTCCGGGAGACGGATGGGGGAGCAGCGGCTGTAAAACGGCAGTCCCTGGGAATCGTTCTCATCATGGCGGCGGATCGCGGCAAACTCGACGAAACGCTCAGCGGGCTCATGGCGGCCGTGGCGGGAATCGGCGTGCTGATGATTGTGGCGGTTCTGGCCCTGGTGCCGCGTTTGCTTGCCCGCGGGCTGTCGCCTCTCGAACGCCTTGGCGCCGACGCCGCCACGATCGACGCGCACACCCTTTCGTTTCGGTTCGCCCAGACGGGGCTACCCATCGAACTGCGTCCCATCGCGGAACGGCTCAACGAACTGCTTGCGCGCCTGGAGGCTTCGTTTGAACGCGAGCGGCGATTCAGCGCAGACATTGCGCACGAATTACGAACACCCCTTGCCGAGCTGCGGAGCCTGCTCGAGTGTGCGTTGAAATGGCCGGAGTCGAGGGATCCCTCGACGGACAGGGAGGCGCTCGAAATCGCGCGCGAGCTCGAGATTCTTGTGGGCCGGATGCTTGCGCTGGCGAGAGGGGAGCGGGGGGGGCTGACGTTGACGAAAGAAAGCATCGCCATGCGGCCCTTTGCGGCAGAGTGCTGGAGGGTGCATGAGGCGCCAGCCGAGGCCCGGAGACTCAACACCCGGTTCGCCGTGGCCGATGGGACCATCGATGCCGACCGGACCCTCTTCCGCTCGATACTCTCGAACCTCTACGAGAACGCCGTTAGCTACTCGCCTGCGGGATCGTCGATAGACGTCTGGGGAGAGGCGGCTGACGACGGGTATCGCTTGCATGTGGCAAACCCTGCCGGCGATCTTTCGGCGGAGGATATCGGCAGGCTATTCGATCGATTTTGGAGAAAGGACGCCTCGCGCAGCGGTGGCCGGCACCTTGGGCTCGGATTAAGCCTTGCTTCGACCTTTGCCGAGGCGATGGGGTGGAGGCTGGGCGCAAAATTGGACGCTCAGGAGCGCCTCGTGATCACGCTCGAGATCCCCGTTCCTGTTCGCCGGGGGCGACGCGCGTAGTCGGCGTCAGGTGGCGGCTTGGGGGATGGCTTGTGCGCCGGGTTTCGGGATTCCAGAAGCCTGCGTAGAATCCCCAGGAAGTTCCTGAGAAGAATGGATTTCTCGTGCCGGTTCCAGACGGCACAGATCGCAAGCGGCGAACAGTCTGTGGCGGAAGCGTGCAGGCGAAGCTGCTCGGGAAGAGTCACGACGGAGGGAACCAGGGCGATACCGTAGCCCGAAGAAACCCGGCCGAGCGCTCCCTCGAGGGTGGCGGCGCTTCGTCCAAAGCTCGGAGCGAAACCGGCGATTCGACAGGAGTGGGTGACGAACTGGCGATGACCGTGATCGGGGCTCTCGGCGCAGATCCAGGTTTCCTTCTTCAGACTCGTGAGCTTCACCTGGGGGGAGGAGGCGAGCCGGTGGCTGGCGGCCGTCACGACGAATACATCGGCGCGCAGGACTTCGAGATGTGCGAAATCCGCGTGAGGAGGTATGGCTTCCTGCGCCACGAACCCGAGGTGAGCCTTGCGCGACCGCAGGGCGCTGATGTGGTCCTGCATAGGCGACTCGCGCAGGTCGATCTCGACCCTGGGAAAACGTCGCCGAAAAGCGGTGACAGCCCCGGGAATCAAATCGACGGGCAGTCTCCAGTCGGTGCAGATCACCAGGGTTCCGCCTGCGCCATCCTCGGCCTCGTGAACGCAGCACACCGCGCGATCCACCTGGGCGAGCACCTTTGTGCAATGCCGGAGGAAGAGCCGGCCTGAGTCCGTCAGGCGCACGTGCGCGCGATTGCGGTCGAGCAGCACGGCTCCGAGTTCGTCTTCAAGGTCCCGGATCTGCCGGCTGACCGCGGGTTGCACGACATGCAGCAACTCCGCCGCGCGACTGAAGCTGAGTGTCTTCGCGACAGTGGAGAAATAGCGCAGATGCCGGAGTTCCACACCGGTTCATGATGCCGAACCGGCAGGCGATTTCAAGCGATGCCGGGCTTAGCTGCTCCACGCTTCCTGGCGGCGATCAGCACGTAGAAGGCAGGCACCACGAAGAGGGTGAACAGAGTGCCGATCGACATGCCGGTGGCGACCACCAGGCCGATGCTGAAGCGCGCTTCCGCACCGGCGCCCGTGGCGAACACGAGCGGAAGGACGCCCAGGACCATGGCGGCCGTCGTCATCAGGATCGGCCTGAGACGGACGCCTGCCGCGTGTTCGACGGCCTCGCGTGCGCCGAGCCCGTTCTGCTCGCGGAGCTGGTTGGCAAACTCGACGATCAGGATGCCGTGCTTGGTGATCAAACCCACCAGCGTGATGAGACCGACCTCGGTATAGATGTTGAGGGTGGCGGCGCTGAGATAGATGAAGCTCATGGCTCCAGCCAGGGAAAGCGGGACGGAGACCATGATGATCAGCGGATCGCGGAAACTTTCGTAGAGTGCGCTCAGCACCAGGTAGATCACGAGCAGGGCGAGCAGGAAGGTCGTCATGAGCGTGCCGCCCTCCTGGACGAATTGCCGGAGTTCCCCACCGTAGTCGCGCGTGAAACCCTGGGGAAGGGTCTGGTCGGCGGCTCGATTGAGCCAGTCCAGGGCCTGTCCGAGCGTTACACCCGGAGCGGGCAGAAGGGAAAGCGTCGCGGCGTTGAGTTGCTGGAAACGCCGCAGGTTCCTGGGTTGGACCGACGACTCGACGTGGGCGATCGTGGACAGCGGCACCAAGGCGCCGCTCCTGGTGGCGACATAATAGGTGTCGAGCTGTGAGACGTTGAGGCGGAAAGCGCGGGACACCTGGGGCGTGACCTTGTAGGCGCGTCCGTCCATGGAGAAGCGGCTGACGTAGCCACCGCTGAGCATGGAACCGAGGTCCGCCGAAAGAAGCTGCATGTCGATGCCGAGCGCGGCTGCCTTATCGCGATCGATGGTGATGTCGCCCTGGGGCTGGTCGAATTTCAGATTATTGTCACCGTAGACGAAGAGTCCGCTTCCGAGCGCGCGGCCCAGGAGCTGGTTGGAGGCTTCGAGGACGCGGTCGTGGTTTTCGGTTGAAGCGACGATGAATTGGACGGGCATGCCGGCGGGAGCCCCGGGCAGTGCGGGAGGGAGGAATCCCACGATGTTCGCGCCTGCCACCGTGGATGCGATGCCTTGAAAGACTCCGAGCATCTGAGTCGTCGAGCGCTGGCGCTGGCTCCAGGGTTTGAGCACCCAGCCCATGAACGCGGCCGAAGGCGTGGGAGGGCCGCCGGAGGGATCGAAACCGACTGCGGCAAACATGGCGCCGGTTTCGGGCAGCGTTCGAATCGTCCGATACATCTCGTCGGTGTAGCGCAGCGAATGTTCAATCGACGCGTCGGGTGCGGCAAATCCCATGCCGATGATGAACCCCCGATCCTCGGCGGGCGCTAGTTCGGACCGGGAGCCGCGGGCGAACAACACCAGGGCGACCAGGACGATGCCGGCAAACAGATAGACCGCTCCACGTGCGTTGAGCGCCTGGTCGAGCAGGTGTTCATACGCATTCTGAAGGTGACCGAAGGCCCGGTCCAGAAAGGCGGCCATGCCCCTGGGATTTTCCGCGGCTGGAAGGAGCCGCGAGGAGAGCATGGGCGAGAGGGTGAGCGCGACGAATCCGGAAATCAGCACGGAGCCGGCCAGCGTGAACGCAAATTCCCTGAACAGCGCGCCCGTGAGGCCGGATTGGAAGCCGATCGGCGCGTAGACCGCGGCGAGCGTGAGCGTCATCGCAATCACCGCGCCCACCAGCTCCCGCGCGCCCTTGAATGCGGCGTCCATTGGCGACAGCCCCTCCTCGATGTGGCGGTGTATGTTTTCCACCACGACTATGGCATCGTCGACCACGAGCCCTATCGCCAACACCATCGCCAGAAGGGTCAGAAGGTTGATCGAAAAACCGAGCGCCAGCATCAGCACGCACACCCCGACGAGCGACAGCGGAATGGCGACGATTGGAACGATCACCGAGCGCACGGTGCCCAGGAAGAGGTAGACGACGATGATCACGATGAGCGTCGCGGCGATGAGCGTTTTCACCACTTCGTTGATCGATTCGCGTATGTATCCGGTGGAGTCGTAGGGCACGGTCATGGTCATGCCACCGGGCAGCAGGTTCCTGATCTCGGGGAACAGGGCCCGGACGTTTTTTACGACGTCGAGGGCGTTGGCGGTCGGAAGCACATTGACTGCGATGAATGTGGTGGCGCGCCCGTTGAACTTGAGCGTGGTGTCGTAGTCCTCGGCACCGAGGCTGACGTCTGCGATGTCCTTCAGCCTGACTGTCTCGCCTGCGTGCTGCCGGACGATGATGTCGCCGAATTCGGCCGGCGTGCGGAGGTCGGTGTTGGCGGTCAGGTTGACGGAGATCATGGCGCCCTTGGTCTTGCCGACCGCGGACAGGGTGCTCTGGCGGCCCACGATGTCGCGCACCACGGCGGGACTCAGGCCGAGCGCGGCCATACGATCGGGTTTCAGCCAGATACGCACGGCGAAGGTTCGGCCTCCCAGGATCTCGGCGCTTTGTACGCCGGCCGCCGTGGCGATTTTGGGCTGCACCACCCGCAGGAGAAAATCGGAGATCTGGGCGGCATCCATGGTGTCGCTGGAAAAATTGAGATACATGGCGGCGGTGGTGGCGCCGATGGACACGTCGAACACGGGATCTTCGGCGCCGGAGGGCAACTCCGTGCGCACGCGGTTGACCTTCGAGGTGATCTGCGTGAGCGCCGTATTGGGATCGTAGTTGAGGCGCAGCTTGGCCCGGATGATCGACACGCTCGAACCGCTCACCGACTCCAGATAGTCGATACCGTCGGAGGAGGCGATTTCGCGCTCGAGGGGCGTCGTGATGAAACCGCGGACCAGGTCGGCGCTGGCTCCCGGGTAAACGGTGGTGACCGTGATGACGGAGTCCCTGGTCTCGGGATACTGACGGATGTTGAGGGTACGGATGGCCTCGAAGCCTGCGACGAGGAGGAAGATGTTGACGACGGTCGCGAGGACAGGGCGCCGGATGAACAGGTCGGTGAGGTTCATGGCGCGCCTCAGCTTTCGACGGGCTTGGGAGCGGGATTATTGTCGGGCAGGACGCTGTTGTTGATCTGCACCGCGATGTTATTGCGCAGCTTCATCTGGCCAGTGGACACGACCTCGGCGCCTTCCTTGAGTCCTTCCAGTATGGAGACCTGGTCGCCTCGCCAAGGCCCCGCGTGGACGAAACATTGGTGCACGATGGGGCCCGCTGGGGTGTGATCGATCAAGTAGACGTAGTCGCCGTAGGGGCTGTGGGTGAGCGCGGTGCCGGGGATGGAAATGACCGGGAGGGATTCCGGCAGGGTGACGTCGACCGAGGCGAACATGCCGGGCCTGAGCAGGTGATCGGGATTGGGAAGCCGGGCGCGCAGCCGAAGGTTCAGGGTGTCGGTGGACACGCGCGGGTCGATTGCCTCGATCTGTCCCTGAAACGTGCGCCCCGGGTAGGCATCGACGGTGACGATGGCCTCCATGCCGGGCTTTACGCGGGAGAGTTGTTGCTGGGGGAGTCCGAAGTCCGCGTAGATCGGGTCGAGGGACTCGAGTTGCACGATCTGGGATCCGGCGGCGAGATATTGGCCGAGGCTGACGAGGCGCAGACCGAGTTTGCCGCCGAAGGGGGCGGTGAGGTGTTTTTTGGCAATGTGCGCCTGGACTTCGTCGACGGCGGCCTGGGCCTGATCGCCCGCAGCCTTGGCGGCGTCGAGCTCGGCCTGGGTATTGGAGCCCTTGGAGCGGAGGTCTTCGCTGCGGGCGAGACTGATGGCGGCCAGCTTGAGGCTCGCCCGGAGGCCGGCGAGTTGGGCCTGCTCGCTTGAGTCGTCGAGCACGAGCAAAGGTGCTCCCTCGTGCACCGACTGGCCCGATTCGAAGGTAATTTTCTGGACGACGCCCGCGACCTCGTTGCTGACTACAATGCCCTCTTCGCTCTGCAGGGATGCCACAGCATGCAGCCGCACAGCCCAGGTCTCGCGATGGGCGATCGCGGTGCTGACCGCAGGAGGAGGCGGTGCCATGGACGCGCGCGCCGCCATGGCGGCACGGACCTGGAGGAATTTGACGCCGAAGATCGCGGCGAAGACAAGGACGCCGGCGGCGACGAGAATGATTGCGCGTTTGTTCATGTTAAGCGGAGGAAGGGGAAACGTTGGGGCTTTGGGCTGAGAGTCGGGTGCAGCAGCGGGTGAGCCGGGCGAGTTCGCCTGCAGGCAGGACCTCGCCGAGCGTGGAAATGTCGCGTAGGATTGAATACAGGCGGCGGTCGCTTGCGCCGCGGCCCGGGGTGGTGAGCCGCACGTGGGTCATCCGGCGGTCTGCACGGCTCGGGGTCCGCGCGATCCAGCCGCGCCTTTCAAGGCATCGCAGACTTCGTGCGATCACGGCGCGGGTGTATCCGGCATAGTCCGCGAGGGCGCCCGGCGTGCTCGGGCACGGGTGGAGGGAGAAGAGGACGACGAGGATCAGGAATTGGGATTCGCAGAGATCGGCGCGCACCTTTGCAGGCCAGGCACGGCGCCGGACAACGTCCGCAGCGGCGAGCAACTCAAGGACAGCCCTGCAGCGCGACTCGTCCAGGCCGGGGCGCTGGCGCGCCACGGAAAGGAGAGTGAGATGGATGAGGCTTCCGCGTTCGAACATCGGAGAGAGGCGCCAACCGCAGGACCGGGGGGGCGGAGTACCCGGCTGGCTCGGCGCCTCGTTTAGAATACCTCAAGGCGTTCCCGGACGGAAATGCTTCGTTGTTCTCTCGGTTATCACCCAAAGGCATGACCCATTCCACAGGCGCGGATCTCGCAGCTCGATTATGAGCATCCGTGGCGTGAGCCCGGAGCGATTTGATTTTTGCTCTTTTCGGATAATCACTTCCTGCTCGAAGGTCGACCGGCTGGCCTGCGCCGCGTCTTCCTCCGATGAACATCCCCCCCCGCATCCTTCTCAGCACGCTATTTGCCATGACTCTAGTCCAAGCCCGCGCCGCCTCGGAACGTATCTACATTGGCACCTACACGAACAATGGCCCCAGCCTGGGCGTGTACACCCTGACGCTCGACACCAGCAGCGGCGCGCTCTCGAAGGCCGTGCCGGTTGCCGAACTCAGGAATCCCAGTTTTCTCGCGCTCAATCCGGTCAAGCCGGTGATCTATGCCACCTGTGAACTGGCGGGGCCCGACGGTTCGCCCATCGGCGGCCTTACGGCGCTCGCGATGAACCCTGCGACGGGCGATCTGCGTCCTCTCGATCAGAGGACGATCGCGGGGAAAAGCGCGCCGTGCCACGTGATTGTCGACCCGAGCGGACGCGCCGTACTCGCGGCGCAGTACAACGAGGCCATCGTGTCGTCGTTTCCCGTGCTCGCCGACGGCAGCCTCGGGCCGATTGGGTCGATCGTCCACCACGCAGGGAAGACGGGGCCGAACGTCGCGCGCCAGG
>JAJXVO010000054.1 GCA_021782105.1 bacterium | reverse complement strand
TAACAGCGAGGCCGCGGTGCTTCGCACTCCGGACATGGGCGCATGAACCGAGCTCATCTTCGTGGAGGGCCACTCGCGCGACGACACCTGGGCCGAAATCGAGCGCGTGAAGGCGGCCTATCCGTCGAGACGCATCAAGGCCCTGCGGCAGACCGGCCGAGGGAAGGGCAACGCCGTGCGCGAGGGTTTCGCCGCCGCCGAAGGGGACATTCTCGTGATCCTGGACGCTGACCTTACGATGCCGCCCGAGGAACTGCCGAAGTTCTACGCAGTACTGGCGGACAACCGCGCCGAATTCGCGAACGGCGTACGGCTGGTCTACCCGATGGAGGAGCGTGCCATGCAGTTCCTGAATCTTTGCGCCAACAAGTTTTTCGGGCTGCTGTTCACCTGGCTCCTGGGGCAGGCCCTGAAGGACACTCTCTGCGGTACCAAGGTGCTGTCGCGGGCCAACTACGACAAGATAGCCGCGAATCGCGCCTATTTCGGCGATTTCGACCCGTTCGGCGATTTCGATCTGCTCTTCGGCGCAGGACGCATGAACCTGAAAATGGCCGATGTTCCGATTCGGTATCGAGAACGAACCTACGGGGTGACCAACATCCAGCGGTGGCGGCACGGTTGGCTGCTGCTTCGCATGGTGGCCTTCGCCGCAAGGAAACTGAAATTCGTCTAGCACCATGCAAAGGATCCTCCGTGTCGCGTCGGTCGTGTTTTGCATGGCGCTTGTGCCGGTCTGCCTCATCCGGGGCGCCTCGGGACTCCGCACGGCACGCGGATCGCCCGCCCTGTCGGATAACATCGATCCGGCCTTCCAGTACCTCCTGAATGCCCTGCTGGTGGTCGAGGGCCAGCCTCCGTATCACACCGACCATCCGGGCACCACCGTGCAGGTCGTCGACTCGCTCTTCCTTCGGCTGCATCACTGGGGTCTGCAGGGCGAGGCGATCGCGCGGAAAGTCCTTTCGGATCCTGTTTCGGAGATCAACTACCTTGTGGACTGCAATGCGGTGCTGGCCTCGTTGGCCGTTATCCTCGCCGCCTGGCTGTTGTATGCGCGCACCCGGTCACCGCTCAGGACCTCGCTCTTTGTATTGTCCGTCTGCTTCCTGTTCGACTCTTGCAAGGCTGCCATGTGGCTGTGGCCGGAGGTGATGCTTGTCGGTCTTTCGGCCCTGTTGGCCGTGTTTGTATACCTGGCGCTCGCCGACACAGGTGATCGCGCAGGACAACGGTGGATGCTCTGCGCGGCGGCCGTGGCGGGTGCGGGCATGGCCACGAAAATCACGATTTTTCCCCTCGTTCTGTTGCTCCTGCTGAGGCCCGTGTCGGTTCGTTCGGTGCTTGCGCGCTATGGCGTCTTTCTGAGTGCGTTGGCGATCTGTCTGATCCCGATCTACTCGCAGCTGCCGAGGACCATGCGGTGGTTCTATGTGCTGTCCACGCACAAGGGACTCTACGGCTCAGGAGCGCCCGGATTCATCGACGAGGCCCGCATCGAGCCTGCTGTCAGCACCCTCCTCGAATACTACTCGGCATTCACAGTCTCCGCACTGCTGCTTCTGGCCGCCGGGCTCGCCTCCCTGCGCGCCACCCGCCAGCCCTCCGAGAAGGGCCGCCGGTTCGATTTTGCGTGGGTGCTTGCGATCGAGGTGTTCGGACTGCTGTTCGTCGCGAAGCATCCAAATAAACACTACTTCTTGCCGACCGCCCTTTTGTCGGGGGTCAACCTGATGCTGGCCCTCGATTGCCTCGGCCGGCTGGGCGGCCGCGTCTGGCACCGGCTTGGAGCGGCCCTGTGCCTCCTGTGCGTGGCTTACGGCGCCTATGTGTTCAATGGGCAATACCGCACGTTCTCCAGGTACTCGGCGGACGTCAGGGACCAGTTGGAAGCCTTTGACCAAATGGTGGACCGCCGCGCGCCTGCAGCGGCCGTGCGGGTCTATTTTTATCGCTCGTCGGGTGTGCCGTTCGGGCTCCAGTTCGCGAATGGTTACTCGAGACATTTTTTCGCGAAGGACCTCTCGACCCTCTATCCCGGAGCGCTGTTTTTCAACATTTTCAACGGTCTGTTCGAAACCTACAGCGCCTATGTCGAACCCGCCCGCGTGTTCGCGCAGCACGAAGAACTCCTCTTCATCGGCTCCGAGCCGTTGCCGTCTCTAGAGCAGCGCGGTGCAATCCATGTCCCCGCTGGCTGGAGCGCTCGCGAACTCGCCCATTCGGGCCCCCAATACGCGTATCTATTGAAGAAGGACGCCTCGGCGGCGGGGCACTAGGAAGTTTCCGCTGCCCTCAACGTTCGAATAGCGCCCGCATGAGGCGGTTTGGTTCCACCGTCTCGACGCCCCGGTCCTGCGGCCGCGGCCGCAGCACCTTGCCCGCCAATTCGATCGGCGCATCGCTTCGCACCAGCCTGCCCCGGCGCTCGCGTAGCGAAATGAAGTGCCCGTCCCGTACCACCGGCCATAACCCCGTCCAGAACCATTCCGGTGTCTTGAGCAGCACCCCGTCCGGCTGCGCATACGCCGGGACACCGTCGTAAAGGCAAAATACCCGCGGCACCGTCTTCCAGTCCGCCGGATAGCGGATGATCCGATGCAGCGTCACCGGGGCGTAGTTCACCAGGCCAAAGCGCGGAAAGCCCGGTGTCTCGGGAAAGACCCCCCTCGGTCCCCGGATGTCCAGCAGCACCGGCTCGCCGTCGCGCAGATCCGGGATCAGCGTCACCAGCTTCGTCCAGAACCGCTGCTGCTCCCGCCAGTGCGCCACATATTCGGTCCGCTGTATCCGGACTCCTCGCACAGCCATCAGGCCGCAGGCCGCGGCCAATATCCCGACCAGCGCCATCCGGGCGCCGCGCGCATGCAGCCTCTTCCCCAGACCCTCGATGAGAGCCCCCGCCAGAAGCGCGGCTCCGACCGAGCCCGCCACGTGCACACCGCTCAGCCTGCCGAGCACGATCATCGGCGGAAAATTGTCCGGGCGGATGCACAGGGCGTACGCCGCCGTCCACGCCAGCACCCCCGCCGCCGCCACGCGCACCGCCGCCCGCCGCCGTCTTCCGCCAACCGCATCCTCCGCGCCTCCCGAACGCAGCGCCCACGCCAGGCCGGCCCCGATGCCAAGGGCCGCCACCGCCCCCGCCAGCAGATCCGCCGGCGCCGCCACGGCCATGGCCCGAATCGGCTCCACCACGCCCGCCCTCAGCGAGGCCAGCGGTCCTAGCCAAAGCGCCCGAATTGCCCTCCAGGCCGCCGCCCCCGCCCCCCCTCCGGCCAGGTCCTTCGCCCGGTCGTCGCCCAACAGCCCGCGCGCCGCCACGACCGCCACCGCGATCCCAAAAAACGCGAGCGCATGCCGCACCAGGCGCTTCCAGTCCCGTCGAAATTCAAACGACTCCGCAAGCAGCGGCGCCACGATCAGCGGCAGGTAGAACGATTCGTAGTTGAGCAGGCAGCACACGCCGAACAGCCAGCCAAGCCACGCGCGGCCGCGCGCGAACGCCAGCAGGCCGCCCAGGCACAGCGTGGTGCCCAACAACAGGTCCGTCTGGTGCATCAAAATCTGCCTGGACGTATCCGCCGGATACAGCACGTAGACCAGCGCCGCCGCCAGCGCCGCCAGCCGGCCAAGGTGCCGCCGCGCCAGCGCATAAAGCAGCGCCGCGTTCGCGCTGAGCATCGCCCAGCTCGCCAGATGCGCGTACAGCAGCGTGTCCCCGCGCAGCAGCACGAAGTCGATCGTGCGCCGCAGCAGATGGTTCAGCGGACGCCCCTGGACCGGGTGCACGATCGCCTTCACCGCCTCGCCCCACCAGTGCCCCACGCTCCAGTTGAAGCAGCCCAGCGTGTAGATGTAGTCGTCCTCGTAGAGCCCGAAGCGCCGCACGTACAGGAAATGCGCCACGTAGCAGGCGAAGGCCAGGACCGCCCCCGCCACGACCCATTCGCGCGGAGCCGGCCAGCCCGGCGTGACGCCTGTTCCCTTGTTTTGAGTGCGGAGCCTCGGCTCCGCTTTTGCCTTTCGAAATTCGAAAGGCTCCGGGCGGCGCATCCATCTTTTGGATTCTGAATTCTCCATGCTGTATTCCTTGGATAACCGCGCTCAGGGGAAGCACGCCGCAATGTGGGCCCTCAGTTCCGGGTTGCGCCACGAGAAGCCGAGATAGCCGGTGTCCAGCGACATGGCCAGCGCCGCAAGCGCCGCCACGACCACGATCGCTACCAACGCGGAGGCCGGGGCGGGACGTCTCAGGCGGCCGGCCCAATCCATGAATGCCAGCGCGCCCGCGATTTCGAGGAAGGGCAGAAAATCCGGCATGTACCGCATCGCGAACGCCGAATACATCATGTTGAAGAGGAGCACGCCTCCGCCAGCCACCAGCAGCGCGCCGATCCACGCGTCCGCACAACCGGGGTCGGCCAGGCGGCGCCCACGCAGGCCCGCCGCCCAGGCCAGGAGCGCAAACGTCTCGAGGGGCAGTGCCCACGCTATCCCGACGAGCGGCTCGGCACCGATGGTGTAGGGGGAACGAAAATACACCTTGCGCGCGTTCGCCTCGACGTACGGAAAGGCCGCGCTGAATTTGGGCGGACCATAAAGGTACTGCTGCGCGTTCGGCGGGATGTTCCTCACCGAGAAATTCGTGGCCTGCGACGCCAGCTGCGCGCGCCCCCACAGCTGCCACCGCCAGCCAAAATCCAGCGGCGCACCGAACCGCTTCCAGTTCAGGTATCCCAGCCCCGCCCCCACCGCCAGGAACGGCAGGCAGAGCAGAAACACCCGCAGAAAAATGCGGGAGGTCGGACGTCCGAGATCGGACCTCGGACCGGAGGCGCCCCTCGACCCTCCGGCTTCCGGTGCCGCGAGGATCAGCCACATCAAACCCAGTCCCGGACACGCCATCGCGATGTTCGGCCGGCACGCGGCCGCCAGGGCAAATCCACACGCCGAAATCACCGGCCAGGTCATGCCCCGAAAGACCGATTTCCGCCCTCCGATCTCCGCCCTCCGGGCCCCGCCCTCCGACAGCGCCTTCGCCAGCGCGAACAGCCCCAGTCCCAGAAACGCGTACGCCGCGGCCACGGGTTGTTCGTACATCGTCGGCCTCCCGACAAGGTAGATCACCGGCGCCGCGAACGCGATGCTCAGGCCAAGCGCCCCCAACGCCCACAGGGGGAGGTTCGGATGCCACAGTCGCTTGAAGCCGAGCAGCGCCGCCAGCATCAGCACGGTGCCCGCCGCCGTCCACAGCGTCACCGCCAGCGCCTGCGGCACGTCCGTGCCCGTCAGCCAGAGCACCGGCAGGTTCATCAGCACGGCCGGCACGGGGGAGTAATAGAAGTAGTATTTGTCGTGATACAGGATCGCGTCGTGCAGCCGCAGCCCCTCGTTCTGCCGTGCATCGTAGGGATCGGGCAGAGCCAGCAGGGCGGGGGAGGGCTTCTGAAGCAGCGAGAGCTGCCCGTGCGCGAAGGCGTGAGTCATCATCGCATAGCCCTCCGGGTAAACGTTCAGGTTCTCCCCGAGGTCGAAGGGCTGCCCGGCCGATCCGATCAAAAACGTGGCCAGCACCGCAGCCAGTCCGATTCCCGAAAGAAGCCGCGCGTCCGGCCCGAGCGCGGCATTCGGATTGCGCCGCGCGGCGCGCCAGTCCGCAGCGGCGAACAACACCCACCCGAGCGCCAGCCAGGTGCCCGCGGAGTTCGTCAAAGTCCAGGCCAGCGCCCAAGGCAGCCTGCGCAGGGCGACCCGGCGACGCACGGCCGGCGAGACTTCGAGCGAGCCGCCGAAGCGTTCCGACCCTTCATCGCGAAGCCCCAGCGCAGGGTCGTCGCCCAGATGCCTGTCCCTGCTCGACGAGCGACGGAACGCGACGCGCCCCTCGAGCACGGGCTTTCCATTCACGGTGACCGCCAGGAAGTCCTCAGGTCGGTCCTCCAGCATCCGCCGCTCGAAGCGTCCGTAGAGCGACGGAGCGTCGATGCCCAATGCGACCTTCCGGTCGGCGGGCAGGTCGAGCGGCGCCGACGAGGGTCCGCCGAGTCCGTAACAATCCCAGGAAATTTGTATTCTCCCGCCTGCGAGGTACCGCACTTCGAGGCGGTCCGGGGCGTGGGCCTGCCCCGCCACGAGAAGCGGCTCCACCGTCCCGGGCTCGCGCAGGGGAAAGGTGACGACACAATCGATGGCGCGCTCCGGCACCGGCCGCAGGAGGGCCCGCGCCACCGCGAACGTGCACACCGCGAGCGCACACGCAGCCAGTCGTCTGAGCACGGGGGGGAGCGGGCCTGCCATCGGCCCGATCTTATCCGCACCGCCGCGGCATCGGTCGAGAAAATCCGTCCGCCTTCAGTCTCGCAGGCTTCCGTCAGTACGTAACCGAGATTCGGATATCGCCGCGGCCCGCGCCGGGTTCGGGTGCCCTGATCTTTCGGATCCGCCATCCGTAATCGAAACTGGCCGACATGTATTTGCTGAACGTGCAGCTCACGCCCAGTCCCGCGCTCAGCATCGGATCCAGTGCGATGTCGCTGGGCTGCCGGTGCAGGTACTTCACGTCGCCACAATCCACGAACGCCAGGCCGCGGACCTGGATCGTTCCCCCCGTCCTCATGAACGCGGGCAGTCCCGGAGCTTTAGCGGTGATCACGGGCGTCTGGAGCTCGTTGTTTGCATAGAAGCCGACATCCGCAGAGTAGATGCGCTCCTCATAGCCGCGTACCGTTTCGGCGCCGCCGATCGACATCTGCTCGCTGCCCTGGAGGTTCGTGGACGCCGTCTGCCCGTTGAATCGGAACACGTCCTGCCACCCGCCGCCCAGCGAGGTCACACGCTGGATGCCCAGCGTCGCGTAGATATAGCGGGGATTCGAGTCCGTGCGGACCTTCTGGTAGACCGCTTCGCTTTGGTACGGGGTCCAGTTGCCCGGACTGAGATTTGCCTGCAGATTGACCGACCAGCCACCCAGACTGTCGTGGTGCACGACGGTCGCCCCGAGGTTCGCCTGCAGCGTGTCGACCTTCGTGCCAAATACGGAGAATCCGCCGAACTCCAGGTTGTTGTTGGTCCGCTTGAAATCCACGCCGAACGAATACTCCATCGACCATTCGCCCTTGGTGACCGGGATGATGTAGTGCACGTCGCCGATGATGTTCGAGCCGCGCTCCGTGAAGTGCCCGTCGCCAAAGGTCGGCGCCAGCGTGGCATACGCGCCGTCAATCTGGATCACGTGGTGCCAGGGCAGGGGGATGCGGTAGTCGAGGCTGTGTGCCTGGAAGTATCTTGGAATGTCGGACCGGCTGTACTGGTAGGTGAGCTGGTGCCCGAGCCCCAGGACATTGCCCCACTGGAAGGCCGCCGTGTAGCGGTTTTCGCCGAGCACCGCCACCCCCGAGTTGTCGTAGGTGCCCACCAGCCGGAACGGCGCCGTGTCCGCGACGGCAATGATGAGGTCCGCCTCGGTAGGATCCCCGGTGCGGTTGTTGATCACGGCCTTGGTGTAGCGGAAGGGATTCGTGTTGATCCAGCTGATCGCCTGATCGAGCTTCGAGATCCGGATCTCGTCGCCCGGTTTCACGCCAAGGCTTTCCTCGATCAATTTGGCGCTGAACCAGCGATTGCCTCGCACCACGATGTCTTTGTAGCGCCCGATCCGGAGGGCCAGACGCAGCACGCCGTTGTCAGCATTCTGTTTCGGGATCGCGATGTTGACCGTCAGCAGATCCTTTTCGCGGACATAGGTGGAAATCACCGGCGCCATCTTCCGGATGAGCGCGTTCGAAATCGGCTGACCGATGAACGGCGTCATTTTGTCCCTGAATTCCTTCGTGTCGAAAACCGGGAGATCTTCAAATACGATCAGGGATCCTTTGCCGGGATCCTTCATCGCCGCGGCCTTGGCTTCAGTGTCGGCGAGCAGCAGGCGTTTGAGCACCACGACGTTGGCGGCTGGCGCTGCAGGCTGCGCCGCCCCGCAAGGCGAGGGCCCAAATAGGGCCAGGCAGCAGATCACGAAAGACAGAAAGGGAACGGGTTGCTTCATCAAAGGTATGCGCGTTGACCGTGCGCGGGTCTCCGGGTTCAAGTCAATTCGAAGCCCGCAACTCAAGCTCAAAGGCGCGCCTTCGCGCGTTCGGAGACGTATCCAAGACGTTCTTCCTCTCAACGCAGAGGGAGTCTCAAGAAGCCGTTCAAGCCCGCGCCTAAACTCGGTCCGTCGCCGTCTTCGGGAGCCGCGGGCATGGGGTCCGCCGCGGAATTGTTTGACGGTCCAACTAGGTCTGCCATATCTTGTTGAAGCTCCAACTCGAGCGTATCCACCTAGCCACTTCCCATGGCTGTTACCGCGCTGCAGGATTTGAGATTCCCTTCTCGAAAAATGCTTGCCAATCGCATTCATCTCTCTCTTCCTCCCCCGAGATAACGGCGTAATACCGTAAAAACATCAGCACTATCATACTCCGATGAAGAAATCCTCGATCACAAAATCACTACTGCGCAAGCTCGTCCTGGCTAGCCTCGCTGCGGGACCTGTTGCGCTAGTCCCGACGCTCCGTGCAATCTCGGTTTTGCCGGATACAAGCTCCGCAAATCTGACGGCTCCGAGTTCGGTCACGACCAGCACGCTGAATAGCACGCTGAACATCACTTCGACTTCGGCCAACACGGTTCTGCAGTGGACCAACTTCGGCCTCGGCGCTGGCGGAACGATCAACTACAATCTTCCTTCGACCACCGCCGGCATCCTTAACATGGTGTCGACCGGTTCCACCACGATCGCTGGAGCAATCAGCTCCAACGGTCGCGTCTATGTCCTCAATCCTAACGGCATCACCATTTCTGCAGGTGCCCAGATCAGCGCCGCCTCTTTCGTCGCGACCACGCTGAATGACACCGACGCCGCTCAATCCTTCCTCGCCACGGGCGATCTCAGCTACTCCGGCACGGCCACCAATGGTGTCACCGAAGCCGGCAAGATCACCGGCAATGTCTATCTCGCTGGCACGACGGTTACCGTCAACGGCGACGCGACCAACGTCATCACCGGCGATCTCAAGGTTCGCGCCACCACCGGCGCGGTGACCCTCCAGGGCGCCAGCGTCTCCGGCAACCTCGAGGTCAAGCAGGCTACGAGCATCGAGCTCGCCGCCGCCGCCTCGACAACCGCGGTCACGGGCAATGTGACCCTGACCTCGAGCGGCGCCGTCACCACGAACGGCACGTTCAATAACACGAATTCCGGCAAGTCCACGACCACCGTCGATGCGGGTTCCGCCAACAATGTCACGATCAATGGCGACCTCGACGCCCTCTCGATCACCAGTGGTAACGCGGTGAGCGTCACCAATGCCACTGGCATCACCGTCAGCGGCACGACCGCTGGCAGCCTTTCGGTTACGGCGACGACCGGCGACATCACCCTCGGCACGGCCAAAGTTGGCGGTGGCCTGACCCTGATGTCCACGGCCGGCAACATCAATAATGTTTCTGGCACCTCCGCGGCCGTCACCGGCACGGCGACGCTGGACGCGAATACCGCTGGCAAGTCGATCACCTTTAGCGGCAGTGGCGCCACCGTCATCGACGCCGCCAGCACCTTGGCTCCTACCGTCAGTATCTGGAGTTCGGGTGCCCTGACGCTCAATGGCGCGGTACCGAATTCAGTCACGAGCCTCACGCTCAATGCGACCGGCGCGCTCACGACGCTGGCCATCGACGATTCCGCCACGGGCACGACGAAGCTGACCGGCTCGACCGTCAACACGGGCACGATCAACTCCAAGGATCTGACGGTCACGACCACCGCTGGCACGGCCACTCTGGGTGCGGTCACCGCGGCCAACTCGGCCACGCTGAGCATCACGGGCGCGGCCCTCGCGCTTCCTGCGATCACCGCTCCGACCGTCACGATCTCCGACACCGGCGCGATTACGCAGACTGGTGCTCTCACTGCCTCGACCTCCGCGTCGATCACGGGTGGTGATGCAATCACCCTCGGCTCCGCCAATGCGATCGCCAGCCTGAAGCTGGTCGACTCAAGCACCAAGGCCGTGGCCGTCACGAACGGAAGCGCCCTCGTCCTCGCCAACGGAACTAATGTTGCCGGTGCGACCACGATCGACACCAGCGCCGCCAACGCTAACATCACCTTCGGCGCCGGAGCCTCCGATACGCTGACCTTCGCCGGTCTGACGTTGACGGCTGGCTCAGGCAGCGTCCTGGAAGGTAACAAGACCCTCTCTCTGACGACTGGTGATGTTTCTATCACTGCAGGCGTGTTGGATGTCGAGAGCACGAACAACATGTTCGGCAAGGTCACCGGAACGATCGCTAACAATGCGACCCTCGTTCAGAACACCGCGATCAACGCTGGTGCGATAACGGTGGGCGGCAACCTCTCGCTGACCAGCAACACGGGCATCAGCACGAGCGGCGTTCTGACGGTCACGGGCACTTCCGCCTTCGACCTGACTGCCGCGGGCGATGTCAATCTCAACACGGCCAATGCCTTCACGGGCGCGGTCAGTGTCGGCGCGGGCGGCAAGGTCGGCAATGTCACCATCAAGAGCGCTGGCGCTCTCCAGGTCGACAAGGTGATCGCCACCACGAGCGTCACCCTTAACAGCACCGGTGCGATCAGTCAGACTGCTACGGGCATCACCGCCCCGACGCTGTCGATCACGGGTGTGGCCACAAATCTCACGACCAGCGCAGCCAACCAGCTGGGCACCGTGACGCTGGCCACCAACGGCATCGTCTCGCTCACCAACTCCACGGGCAACCTGACCGTCGGCGGCACCACTATGGGCGGTGCGCTGACCGTCACCAACGCTGGTGCGGGTAACCTCACCTACAATGCGGCGGTCACCGACAACAGCACGGTGAGCCTCACCGCGGGTGTCGCTTCGTCCAAGGCGGGTGACATCACCGTCAACGGTTCCACCACGGGCAACGGCCTGCTGACCGCTACGGCTAAGGACGGCATGGTTCACCTCGGCAGCTACTACAGCGCTGCTGGCGGGATCATGATCGACACCACCGGCACTGCCGGCGAAGGCGTCGACGACGTCGCTGGCTCACGCGCCAATATCTACGGCGGTCTCGCGATCACGACGGCAGGTGGTGCGATCAACCTCATCAACAATGCCCCCAACGGCATCACGACGGCCACGACGACGGCTTCCCGGTTCGGCGGCTACACCTTCGACACCACGAATGCGGGTGCCGTTGCGGCTGGCGCTAACATCAACGTCTTTGAAGGCGGAACGATCCGTATCGCTTCCGTCAACGCGGGCACGGGCGGCAATATCAGCCTCACGGCGACCTGCGCGGACACCGAGTTCGCCTCGAACCCGAGCGACATCGTCTCGACGGCTGCTGGCACGACGTTGGTGGGTAACAACATTACCCTCAATGCGCGCAACAGCGTGATCTTGAATGCGGTCGGCCAGACCGTGACCGCCAAGGGTTACCTCTATGCCCTCGCCAACACCGATGCGAGCCTCGCGCCGAGCGTGGTGACCCTCGGTAACGCGGCCACCTGGGGCGCTCCTGGAACACCCTCGACCTCCACGGTCAACGTCACAGGTGTGATCGATGCGATCGCCAGCGGTGATGTTCTCATCGCCAGTGGTGACAAGCAGGCTGTGAAGCTCGGTGGTGGCAACGCCCTCACCGGTGACTTCTACGCCGGCGGTGCCCTGAGTGTTTACTCGGGCGGTGCCGTCTCGCAGGACACCAATCGCCTCCGCGCCAAGGGCACGGTGACGATCGATGCGACGACCAACTCTATCACGAATGGCGCCAACAACATCGACATGTCGACCGGCACGGACAACGAGTTCGGCGGCATGAACCTCGGTGGCAAGGCCATCAAGATCACTGAGAATGGCTCGACCCGTCTCCTCAGCGTCAGCGCGACCGACCTCACGGTCACGAGCGCGGGCGACATCCTTGGTTCTTCGGTCGCCACCCAGACCATCAACGCGACCGGCACGACGACCCTCGCTCCGAGTGGCAATGTGATTCTCACCAACTCGGGCAATTCGATTGCCACCCTCAAGATCACGGCTCCGGGCGCGACCCAGAACGTGACGTTGGTCGATAGCAGTGCTGTCACGCTGTCCGATGGTTCCAGCATCGGAGGCAACTTCTCGCTAACCGATTCAGCGGTTGCGACCCCGGCGATCAATGAGGCTTCCGCCTCGGCGATCACGGTCGGTGGCACGTTGACCCTCGATGCGAAGCATGGTTCGATCAGCGTGCTCGGCACGAACAACCAGTTCGGCATGCTCGCCTTCCAGGCGGGTGGTGCTGCTTCGATCACCCAGGGCACTAACATGGTGCTGATGGCCGGTAACGGCGCGGGTGGTGCGGGCAACGCGGACACCGTGCTCCAGAGCGTGAATGGTGGAATCTCCACCGACTCCACCGCGGGCAGCACGAGCGCCTTCACCGGCAGCGTCCGCCTCTACTCGCACGGCAACGTCGCTGTCGACGCTCCGTGGAATGTCGCGGGTACCCTGTACATCACGACGCCGACGGCAGCGACCCTCGACCTCAGCGGTCTGAGCCTCCTCGGTAATCTCAATACCAACAAGCCCATGTGGAATGGTACTGCGGTTGCCGCCGGCACGGACGGTCTGAATCCGTAAGATAGTTTCTGATCCGATATTACGCCGCTAAGGGGCGACTGGCGAGGCCGGTCGCCCCTTATTTTTTGTTCGGACGTAAGCAGTCCAGGCTTTTGCCCATAGTGTCAGGGTCGAGGTCACTCTTTGTACCGAAAAACCGCGATTGAACCGCGGAGATCTCCGACTTCGCCAAGGCTACGTCGGAACAGGCAGAGGGCACGGAATCGGAAGCCCTAGGATCAGGTGCTAACATGGCTCACGCCTCACAGTTGAATCGTCATGGATGTGGGTTTTTTCCATAAATGCATTTCTCTGTGTCCTCCTTGCCTCTGTCGTTCAAATCCAAGGCGATTTCGATGGGGGAGTGACGAACCTGTTGCGGCGGGTCCGGGAACCGTTTCGCTTGTCGGACCATGAGCATGCCCGATCCCCATGATCCTTTCGACGCCGTCGCGGAGGAGTACGACCAGGCGCTGAATCAAGGGCTGAAGCTCACGGGGTCGGGGAAGGATTTTTTCGCGGAGGGGCGGATCGCCTGGGTTGAACGCCGCCTTCGAGCCGAAAACGCGGTGCCGCTCAGCGTCATGGATTTTGGCTGTGGCACCGGCTCCCTGTTGCCGTGGCTGCGGAAAACCTATCCCGCCGTCAAGTATCTGGGCTACGATCCCTCCAGGGCGTCGATCGAGGTGGCCCGAGCGAGGTATTCTAATCTTGGTGACGCCGAGTTCGTGCACGAGGCCTCCGCGTTGCGTGGCCGGCGCTTCGACCTGGTGTTCACCAATGGAGTGTTCCACCACATCGAGCCGGGGCGTCGTGCCGAGGCGATGGCGTTGATCCACGCCGCACTCGCTCCCGGCGGGCATTTTGCCTTTTGGGAGAACAATCGCTGGAATCCGATGGTTCATCTGATCATGTCCCGGGTGTCATTCGATCGGGACGCGCAATTGCTCTTTCCGCATCAGGCGCGAGGGCTCCTGCGCGGGGCGGGCTTCGAGGTGATCTCGACGGACTATCTCTTCGTCTTTCCAGCAGCATTGAAGCCGCTGAGGCGCCTGGAGCCGGCGCTGGCGAAGCTTCCTCTGGGCGGTCAGTACTTGGTGCTGGCAAAACGACCCTGAGGCCCTTCAGCGGGCATTCAGTGGGATCACGCTTCCGAGGAGCTGGGCATCCGAAAGCGGGGCGATGGCGCAGCGTTCGTCGTTCATGCCGTAGCTGACGAGCCAATGGTCGTCGTTGCGGATAAAGCCGCTCGGGTAGACGACTCGTGCCACGGCTCGGTTGAGCGTGGGCAACGTGCGCGCAGGGGGCTCGGGGAGCGGCAAGGATCGATGGGGGACCAGACGGGGCTCAAACGGGGCAGATGCCGAAAAGGCGTAGACGGCAGGATGGTAGTCGCAGCCCTTCTCCGGAGTGCCTGTCATCGAGTGACAGAGGGCAAAATACAGCTCTCCGACGCGTTGAGGGGCCGAGCCACCGCGCAGGCGGCCGAAGCGCCGTTCGTAGAGTCGATTGGCCCAATCATGGGTCGCCTCGGGCCGGAAAAGGACGTCGCCGATGCCATCCACGGTGAATGAAAGCACGCGATGCGGGCTGGGGCTATAAGTGGCGTAAAAGGGGCCGTCGCCCCACAGGACCCAGTTCTTCTCGATCGACTGACGTTCCCCTTCGAGAACCATCTCCCGGGGGGCGGCCAGGGGCGCCAGTGAAACTGGGTCGAGTGGCTGAATGAACTGGTGATTGCGCGGTTCATGCCAGCCGGAATTCCAGTGGATCAGCAGCTGGCCTCCCAGTCGGTAGAGTCTCGGATCGGCGAACCACGATGAGGCCTGCGGGGCCAGGGTCGAAGGGGCGGGGAACCGCACCTGATCGCTGAACGGCGTCGTCGAGCCGGGCACCGGTTTCAGGTCGCGATCCAGCCTGCAGAGGGCGATGCGGCGCAGCCCGTCCGCCAGGACGACGCGATAGGCCATGAGCCAGCCGTTGCCGGCATTGATCAGCGTCGGGTTGAATGTGTAGACTGGGCCGTCGCCGGCCAGCGTCTGCCAGGCCGCCGGCAGGAGTTCATGCGGATCGAATATGACCACCTCGGCACTCATGCCCCGATCGAGGGATTGTGTCTGGCGAGCAGCCAGCCGGTTTCGGGCTCCTCGCCGAGGACCTCGAAACAGGGGTCGGCGTGCACGGCGCGGCGGCTGCGGAAATGTTTCAGGTGGTCGATATCGTCGAGCAGCAGCAGATAGGGATGGTCGCGGAGCAGGCGGGTGACGGTGGTGAATTCGAGGAAGCCGATGCCTCCGGCGGAGTCGAGGACGACCAGCGGACGCTTCGCTCCGTAGCGGCCGAGCAGGCGCTGGAGCCAGCGTTCCCGGAACAGGGTCTTGCGTATGAAGTCGCCGGGTACGGCTTCGGGGTCGAGAAGTTTTCCGTCGACCTCGTCGAGGTAGAAACGCACCGGATTTTCGAGGTTGTCGATGTAGACGTCGGGCTCGGACTCGGGGGCGTTGAGCACGGGATCGTGGAGAATGAAGTGACGGGCCTCCTGGCGGTCCACGCTCAAGCCCCACAGGCAGCGGACATGGCGAAAACGCCGCAGGTTGCGGGCGGCCTGCTGCCAGTGGGCGAAGCTCACCTCGATCGTGAACAGGCGGGGCGGGCGCGGGGCAAACCCGTCGCGCAGCAGCTCGGCAAGAAGTGTGGTCGAACCCAGTCCGAGATAGGTGCCGCTCTCGACGACCACGCCTGGGCGGAAGGCCGAAAGCGTCTCGCGCAGCAGCTCCCTGAGGGGAGGGGAGATCCCCATGGTGATGGAGGCCTGTGGCTTGGAGCTATAGAGCTTCATTCCGAGCGAAGAATCGAGAAGCGGGAAGCGGGAATCGAGAAGAATTCAGCGCGCGAAGGCGCAGGGTTGTTTAGCAGGGATAAAAGGGATGCAAGGGATGGCGGACTTCCCAATCCCTTCCATCCCCTTCATCCCTGTTGATTCTCCTCGGTTATCCCGGCCAGTGCGGCTCAATCAGAGGGCTGAGATGAAGTCGCTCATCATGCGGTCGGCTCGTGCGAGGCAGGCGTCGAGCCGCCGGCGTTCGACGGGGCGGGCGGCTCCGAGGGCGCGGGCGAGTTCATCGGCGGAATCGAGGCGGGTGCAGCGCTCGCAATCCAAGTCCTCGCGGATAGCGCGGAGCTTGTCGTTGCGCTCGAAGACCGCGAGAGCGGCTCCGCTCCACGCGGCGGCGAGGCTCGTGTGAAAGCGGCTGCTGAGCACGCGCTGCCAGTCGGCGACGGCGGAGTGGAGGCCGGCGATGGACGCGGTGGGATAGTCGGGGAGGACGAGGGGAAATGCGCGGCGAAACTCGGGCGAGCCGGCGGAGTGGAGGAGAAATTCCGAGTCGGGAATCGGGCGGACTTCCTGGCAGACCCATGAGAAGCCGGAGCGAATGCGGCGGTGGAGTTCGAGAAGGGCGGCATCGGCGAGATCGCTCGGGCGTGCATGAATCACCAGGGCGGTTTCTGGGCGGGCTGGACGAATGTGAGCGGCCGCGCAGAAAAGGTGACCCGTGTCGGCGCCGAGGCGGGTTTTTTCGGCGGAGAAGCCGCAGGACAGTGCCATCTCGAGGCAGGCGGTGTCGCGCAGCCACAGGGCGTCGGCGACCTCGTGGATGTGACGGGCCTGATCGGTTTGGAGGGCGGCGCGGTTGTTGACGCCGACGCCGACGAGAAAGGTTTTGAGACCGTGGCGTTTTGCGGCGGACATGTCGGCGAGCATCTGGTCGAGGATCCAGGTGCCGACTTCGATCTGGAAGACGCCGCCGCCGAGGCCGACCCAGACGTTGGCACCGCGCAGGGCTTCCGCTCGCGAGGCGGGGTCGGCGGGAAACCACCGGATGCGGGGGAAGCGGAGGCGCATTGCGGCGATGTCATGGGCGCAGAGGGCCGAGAGGCTCCATTCGGGGAGATGTGTTTCGATCCAGGACTGGAAGCCGGCCAGCATCAGATCGTCGCCGAGATTGCCGGCGCCCCAGAAGTCGAAGCCGATATGAAGGGTCAGTCCCATGCGGCTCACGCTACGCTGGAACCACTCACCGAAAAGCCGAAACTCGGGCTTGGGGCATTGGCGCGGTGACGGGGCTTCGCCGGCCTCAGTAGAGGACCTCGGAGCGGGCGGACTGGCTCCATCGAACGTCCTTCAGCAGCACCTGGAGGGCGGCGGGGTGCGGGAGGGCGAGCTGGATTACGTTGAGACCGCGAACGAGCGGGATGACGGGCTGGTGGTCGGGGGTGACCTGTCCGCGCCAGAGCTCCCGGGCCGAGCGCGGGGACCTTGCGACGATGAGTTGGGGGGATTGGCTGGAGAGAGCCAGTTGCAGGTCTGCGGGCTGGGGTGAATAGACCCAGATCTCGCAGGGGAGGGAGACGTTGCCCTCGTTGGGAGTGCGGTGCAACGACGCCGAGGAGGGGGAGAACACGCCGAAGAGGAAGGGGCGGCGCCATTGATCGGAAGGGAGTCGGAGAAGCCGGGTGTGCGGGGTCTGGTGGACGATCGTCTGGCCGGGTTGAAGCGTATCACCCCAGAAATGACGGTTGACGAGCAGGTAGCCGGGAAGGGGGAGGGAGGGGGCGTAGGGGGAATCGATCAGGAAATTCCGCCAATAGTGATCGATTGGAAGCAGGGGAATCAGGTGCGTGAGGCGGCCGAAGCTCACGTTGAACAGTTCGGATTCCCAAACCTCGGGCTGGAAGCTCCAGACGACGGTGCCCCGGGTCCGTGCGAGCGGGGTTTTGAAACTGCGCCAATCGGGATCGAAGCCGACCGAACGGGAACTGCGGTGGAAGGGCTCGCCATAGACGAAGTAGGTGGCGCCTTCGGGGGACTGGACGATGCGGAAGAGG
>JAJXVO010000053.1 GCA_021782105.1 bacterium | reverse complement strand
ACACCCTGGCCGAGGGTGTGCTCGCGACCGATCCACGCGGCCGCATTGTCCTCTCGAACCTGGCGGCCGAGCGACTGCTGGGCCGGCCACGGGAGGAGATCGACGGGAAGACGGTGCCGGACGTATTCCGGTTGGTCCACGCCGCGACCGGAAGGCTGCTTCCCGATGACCCCTGCGAGATGGCGCTGGCAACCGAGGGTCCCCTGCCCCTCTCGGTCCAACACGCGCTGGCGCCAGCAAAGGACGGGACGCCTGCGACACCCCTCGCCTGGACGGCGCGGGCGGTGTACGGCGAGGGGCCGCGCGCGGAAGGCGTCGTGATCGTCTTCCGAAACCCCGACGAGATGAGCCTCACGCCCGAGGAACTCGTGAAGGCGAACCGCTTCGAGGCGCTGGCAATGCTCGCGGGGGGAATCACCCATGATTTCAACAACCTGCTCACCACGATCCTGGGAGGCATTTCGCTCGCGAAAACGAACCGGGATCTCGAGGGATTGGACGACAGCGAAAAGGCATGCATGGCCGCGAAGGCTCTTGCGAAGCAGCTCCTGAGCTTTGCGAAAGGGAGCGCAGGCGTGCGCGTTGTCGCCGATTCGCGCGAGATCCTCGCGGACTCGCTGCGCATCGCGGCTGCAGGCTCCTCGGTGCAGACCACACTTGAGGCGGGGGACGACGTGCCGGCGGTCCAGGTCGATCGCACGCAGATCCTGCAGGTCTTCCAGAATCTCATCGTCAACTCGATCCAGGCCATGCCGCCCGCGCCGCACAGGGGCGTCGTGGCCGTGTCTGCGGCGGCGGCCACGCTCGGCGAGGGCGAACTCGAGGGGCTTCCCGCGGGCGACTACGTGCGCTTCGAGGTCCGCGACAACGGCAGCGGAATCAAACCCGAGCATCTGGAACGGATCTGGGATCCGTTTTTCACCACGAAAAAACAGGGCACCGGCCTCGGTCTCGCCACGGTCCTTTCGATCGTGCGCAAACATGGAGGGCAGATCGGTCTGTCCACCGCAACCGGCGTCGGCACCGTGTTCACCGTCTATCTCCCGGTCGCCGGCACGCCGGTCGAAACCCAGCCCCGCCGGGCCCCCACGCTTCGATATGGGACAGGCCGCATTCTGTTCATGGATGACGATCCGAAAATCTGCGCCATCACCGCCTCCATGCTGACGAGCCTGGAGTACACCCATGACATCGCCCGCAACGGCGAAGATGCGGTCAAGCTGTATCGCTCCTATTTCAACATCAACCGCCCCTACGACGTGGTCATCATGGACCTGACCGTGATCGGCGGCATGGGCGGCGAGGATGCCTTCAAGGCCATGTTGGAGATCGACCCCGACGTCCGCGCGATCGCCGCGAGCGGCTACGACAACGACGACATGGCGCGCCGCTACCTCGACATGGGGTTCTGCGCGTATCTGACAAAGCCCTACCGTGTGGGCGACCTCGCCCGCGTGCTGAAGGCCGTGCTGGGCTGAGCGGCGGATGGTTCAGATCTCGGGCGGCTGGGCTCCGGTTTGCCCGCCGGCTTGGCGCACCCACCGCCGGCACATCGCCAGTTGCTCGTCGAGCATGCGTTCGAGCTTTGCGCGACGGCGGGCGGTCGCCAGACCCGGAGTGAGATGCAGGGCGCGGGCAGAATCGAGCCAGCGCTCGTAGAATGGAATGCAGGTTTCCGACACCCACCGCAGTTCGCCCGCCTTGAGACTGCCACTCTGGAGGTCGGAGAGGTCCTGATGAAATCGGCGCTCGAACGCGGGTTCCTGCTTTATGAAGGGCGTCACGACGTCGCTCCAGGCGAGTTCCTCCCGGAAATGGTAGTCGAAACGCGGGGTCAGTGACACGCCGGCGACGATGAGGACGGCAGTCAGAAACAGGCCGGTCGCGAGGCGCCGCGGGAACAAGCGGCTGCGCTCCGGTCCGTCGAGAGGCAACGCCATGAACCAGCCGAGGAGAACCCCCATGACCAGGCCCCCGACGTGCGCGGAATTGTCGATGCCCTGATACACGGAGCCGAACACGAGATTGTACACCGCGAAGCCGACGGTGCTGCGAATCATCGGCTTGAATACACCAGGCGGAAACGCTCCCTTCTCGCGCAGCAGGTAGCCCATAATCATCCCGTAGACTCCGAAGATCGCCCCCGACGCACCGGCGCTCCACACTTTGTCGCCATTCCAGAAGATGCTCGCGAAGCCGCCCGCGAGGCCCGCCGCGAGATAGCCGAGCAGGTACAGCCGTTTCCCGAAGAGCCGCTCGGTCAGGTGTCCGGCCTGATAGTACGCCCACATGTTGAAGGCGATGTGCAGCAGGCCGAAATGCATGAACATCGAGGTCAGCAGCCGCCACCATTCCCCGTCGGTCGTGGCGCCGCCGTTGTTCGCCCCGTAAAGCACATAGGGCCGCAGGCTCGTGGGCTGTAGCCAGCCTGCCCCCAAAAATCCGGCCATCACAACGTACACGGCCACATTCAGTGCGATGATCCCGTTGGTGACCGTGGCCCAGCGAGCGACGCCCGTGGATTGGCGCGACCAGAGCTTCCGGCTGAAATTGACCGAGGCCGCAAAATCGGGCTCGACGTTCGCAGGCATCATCCTCGCGACCAGCAGCGCCTCCTCGGGATTCGCGCAGTAAAACACAAACAGGCCCTTTCCCCGCGGATCGCTCCGGGAGGGCATGAACTGGACGCGCGACCCCAACACGGCGACATTCCAGATGTCGGAGGACTTGAATTCGAGCGAGCGGCGCTGGGTCGAGAACGCAGCCCGCACGGACCCCTCAAAAACATAGGTGGGCCCCGCCGGGCGTATCACGAGGTGCCCTTCCCCCTTCATTCCCTGGTTTTTGGGCCGACCCGCTCCGTCGTCATACCGAATGGGGATCGTTATCTCCCTCGGGAGCTCTGGAGCGGACGGGGGCATGCCGGCGTGGTTCATTCGAATTAAATGCGGAGAAGAAATAGATGTCCGGTCGGCGAAGGCGAGCCGGAGCTCAGGCGGGAACGAGCAGACGGAGTTCGACCGCTCCGGTCGGCAGATTCACGAGTGTGGAGAGAGCCGCTCGGTAGAGTTCCATTTGGCGGGAATAGCGCGTGGGACTCGTCCCTGCCCCGCTCTTGAAATCGACTAGCTGGGCGGACACAGCCCGTCCGGCGGCGTCGCGATGGAGTATCACGCGGTCAAATTGCCCGCTGATCCAGGAAGCCCCCGTCATCACCTCGAAGGCCCGTTCGCGCCAGAGTTCAACACTGACCGCGGGCCGGGTGAAGACCTCCGGAGCCTGAGCCACGATGCGAAGGACCGCGCTGCGCACCGAATCCTCACAACCGGCCAGCAACGCGCCGAGCGCCGCTCGACGTGCCTCCTCCCCTTCAGGAAGCCACTCGATGCGGGCCAGGGCGGCGTGTACCGAAACGCCAAAAAGAAGCGCCCCGCCATCGGGCCTCCAAAGCGGCCGCCGAATCGGCGTTTCGGCATCGTCAGAGGGCCGCATTGCCGAGATGCGCGGGGCCCGTGCGTGCTGTGCCTCCGGGAGTTCGCTCAGCCTCCAGGATGAGGCAGCCACGGCCGCGCGCGACGGCAAGGCCGTTTCAAGCGTCCGAGGGTCTCCGTGTTCCCACAGACAGGTGAAGGTTTGTCCTCCCAGAATCCTGTCCCTCGGTTGCGCCCCGAGGGATTGCGCCAGCAGGGTCACGAAATTCGCCGACTTCGTCCGCAAGGGATCGGAGGTGAACGCGATGAGCCCGAGGCGGGCGCGGGTCATCGCCACGTACAGCACGCAGAGCTGCTCAAAGGCGGCATCGCACTCCGCCTCTTCGATCTGTTCCCCAAGCACCGGGTCGCAGGACGCGATATCCTTCCTCGGAGCCTGCAGAATCCACTCCACGGCGCCATGGGGTGAGCGTTTTACGGCGAGGCCACCGCGCCGTTCGCGCAGGCTATTCCCTTCCAGGTCCGGCAATATCACGAGGTCCCAGTCCAGTCCCTTGGCCTTATGAACGGTCATCACGGCGATCTGCCCCGGGACATCCGACTCGCGGAGCGCAAGCGCGTCGAGGCCACGAAGAAAGTCATCGATGTCGACCCCGCCCCGGGCATCGAAATCCCGCGCCGCGGCGGCGCACTGTGCGATGCGGTCGCGGGAAAATCGGTTGGATTCCGCGATGTAGGGTGCGGCCAACCTCTCCCACTCCGTCACGGCCCCCTGCATTCCCCTCTCGTGAATCGTGTGCCGCACGTGGTCCGCGAGTCCGGCGGGATCGCCGTGACTGAACGCGAGCTGCTCGCCGAGCGGCGACATCCGGAGGTGGGTCCACGCCAGCTTGTCTCCGGGATGAGCGGCCACTCGAAGGTAGGAGCGGAGTGCGGCGGACGCCGCATTGTCCCGGCCCGGATGCACATCGGCCGCGAGCGAACAGGACACGGCCCCCTCGCTCCTGAGATAGTCCACAATCGTCTCGGCTTCGGCATTGGTCTGCGTGAGCACCGCGACCGACAACCCCCGGCTGAGAGGCACCAGCCCCTGGATGAGGCGCAATAGGTCGCGCATCCGCGGCTCGTCCTCGCTCTCGGAGTGCAGCCAGCATGCGTAGCCGGGGACCGAGGCCAGTCGTGCGGCGCAGCGATGTTCGGTCCACATCCGTGCCCAGCGATCGGATACTTCCTCTCCGCAGACGCCGGCAATCGCGGCGGAGGCGCCAAAAACGCCGTTGACCATGGCAAGCACCGGCGCGGTCGAGCGGTAGGACTCCGACAGTTTGCGCTGATGCAGCGCAGACTCGTACAGGCCAGCGACGCGCTCGAACAGCTTGTCGTCGCTCCCGCGCCACATGTACAGGCACTGCTTCGTGTCGCCCACGGCAAAGAGACTGCGCCTGCCCTCCGGATCCTGCAGAACCTCGTCGATGAGACCTTCGATCGCCCGCCACTGGGCGTGGCTCGTGTCCTGGAATTCGTCGAGCAGCCAGTGATCGAAAGCGCCATCGAGCCTGTAGTTCATCTGCTGCCGCAACTCCGGGGCTCCGAGCCCCCCGCCCTCCCCTCCCCCCGAGAGCAGGCGGGTCATGTCCTCAATCGTCAACCAGCCCCTCCCCCTGACCTCGTTGCGGTAGATCCCCTCGAAAAGCGCCACCAGTTCCTGGATGCCCCGCGTGGCGACCAGCCGCGGCGCCAACTCCATCCACACGCCAGTGCGGGCCAGACGTGCGCCGAGTTCGCACAGCTCCACCGATAATACCATCTTCCTGCGAACTGTGATCTGGGCGCTCCGTCGGTCGAGGTCCGGAAGCACTTCCAGGAATTTCACCACGAATTTCCGAACGGCCACCGGCATGTCGGACGGCGGATGCCATCCGGCCAACTCGTCGAGAAAGGTCTTCCAGTCCGTCGACTGCGTGGGTGTGAGGGAAGCCCAGGGCAGAACTTCGGAAAAGGCTGCGGAAAGCGTTAAGGGGGCCTCCCCTGTGTCCCTCCACGGACACCCCTCGGGCCAGATGGCCGCCGGGTTGCCCCAGCGCAAGGGGTCGGGCTCCTCCAGATAGAGCGACTGATGCTCTTCGATGAATGCGTCGAGAAGGTCGGTGGTTCGCTTTTCCTCGCGGCCCATGGTGGCGCGCTTGAAGGCGTGCCAGAATTCCTGCAGCCGCTCCTCATCGCCTTCCTCAACCGCGAGAAGTTCCTCCTCGGCGCGGCGGACGGCCTCGGACCTTTGATGATCGTCGATCAGTTCCGGCGGGGCGCCCAGGCCGAGTTCAAAGGGGAAACTCTGCACGACGCGCGAAAAGAAGCTGTCGTAGGTGGAAAGCTGGAGGCGGTGGAGCCTGTCGAGCAGCAGTCGGAGACGTGCAAGGCAGTCCGGGCAGTCCACTCGGATGCCCAGATCCTTCGAGAGCGCCGAGGCTTCCGACCGGTCGGCGGCTGCACACGCGAGTCGGTGGAAGATCTTCTCGAAAAACTCGCCGGCCGCCTTGCGCGTGAAGGTGAGCGCGATGATCCTCTCGGGTTCTCCCGTCGCAAAAAGAAGCCGCAGGTAGCGCACGGTAAGCTGGTACGTCTTGCCGGTGCCCGCGCTGGCGGCGATCAACTCGTGTTCAAAACGGTTCATCGCGCCCCTCCTTCTTCAACCGTGAACGGTCCCGGCTCCAAGGACGCCGCCACGCCCTCGGGGAATAGGGCCGCATAGGCATCGTCCCAGCCGGGCCTGGGTGCCGGCGGCCAGAACCTTCCCGAGCGGATTGCCTCTGCCACCGCGACGGCGCAGGTCTCGGCCTCGCGCAGGCGGTCGGGTCCAAGCTCCTCCCAGATTCGCAGTTCCGTCTCCTCCTTGGTCTTCGGAAGGATGAAATAGCCCGCACCCGCATCCTCGCCGGTCATGGCTTTGGTCGCGAGCATGTAGAGCGGCAATTGGAGATCGGTCCAGCGCCTGGGACGCCCATCGACCTCTATCCTCGCCTCCGGCAGGATGTGGTCCGACGAGACTGGCACCGTTCCCCAGTGCGTATCGCGCGGCGACCGGGCCTTGTCCGCCGTCTTGTAATCCACCACGCGGATACGTCCGTCCTCATGTCGGTCAATGCGATCGATCACGCCGCTGAAGCGATGGCCGCCGATGCTCAGGTTCCACGAGCGTTCCGTCTCGACGGTCCGCCAGCCTTCCGCGCGCTGGGCAACCTCGACCGCGGCCGCCGCGCGCAGACGGGCTGCAGCCGCCTCAAGCTGAAGCTTGATGGCAAAGGAGCGAATACGCCCAAATTTCTCCGCCACCGCCGCGTTCAACTGGGACACGAGATAGTCGGCCAGCATTGCTCCATCCTCGACCTCCCGCATGACGGGATCCTTCGCCATCGCTTCGAAGGCCGTGTGGCACAGCGTGCCGAAGTCCCGGGCGTCGAGGTCCCGCTTGTCGGATTCCAACGGTCGCGCCCGGAGTCCGTATTCGAGGTAGTAGCGGAATGGGCAGTCCAGGTAGCTGCGGATGGCGCTTGCGGAGAGACTGGGCGGCAGCGGCACAGGCAGGGGATGCAGGCGCCAGGGCAGCACTCTCGGAGGCTTGGGCCTCGGAGGTGGAAGCGGTTCGAACAAATAGCGGGCCGTGGCCACGAGTTCGTCGTCCGAGCACGCGAACAGCAGCCGGGAGGGCTGGAGCGGATCCCCCTCGGAACCGAGTTTCGCCACGAGAATGTCGACGCGACCCGCTCGCGAACGGGAGCGCACGGCGGCCTCCAACAACAGGCGGTCGCGGGCGTATCGCCGCTCGTTCGAGTCGAGACCGAGATGGCGGCGCAGACTGTCCGGCATGAAAGCGTCGCCCTTCACGGTCTCGGGCACGCAACCCTCGTTGAGGCCGGCGATGACCGCATGGGCGGACCCATCGAAGGAGAGCTCGATCCATCCCTGGAGATCCCACGCCTCGTCCGGCTTGGCCGGATAGAGGCGCCCCGCATCGATTATCCGCCCCAGGAGCGCGGGCCAGAACTCGCGCGGAAGCGTGGCATGACGCGATTCCACCGACGCAACCGCCGAGATCTCATCCGCGATGGCATCCGCGGCCTGCGTCTCTTCCGGTCCGAGCCGATCTCCCGACACGCCCTCGAGCACTTCCCCGACCAGCCCGGCGAGCGTGCGCGCAAAAGGCTCCCGCCGAAAGCGCGACGCGGCCGCGGAGAGCCATTCGAGCGCCTGCCGCAGCCCCTGCCTGTCCTCGGCCACGGCGCTCTCCAGCGCGGCCTCGAGTCCCGACGGTATCCGCGACTCCAGCACGCGATCAAGTTCGAGCGAGAAATCCGCCGGCCGGGCAAACCATGCGCGCCGCTCCACTGCAAAGGCGCAGAAGCTCGGGCATCGCGCGAGCTGCTCCGCAGCCCCCAGACGGTCCTCCCCGGCCAATCCGGCAAGAAGGCGGATCATACGGCCCACCGCACCGCGACCCAGGGGTTCGCCGGCCGGGTCGTGATGCGCAAGCTCCCGGGCGTCGAACGCCGCCGCGACGTCCGGCACGAGCATCGGATCCGCCAGCGTGATCGATAGCGCCGTGGGATTTTTCGCGTAGGCCACTGCGAGTTCGGCCAGCCGCTCGGAGAGTTCCGCGGGGTCCTTCACCGAACGAACGGCACAACGTTCTCCAGCCAGGCTCAGGGGACGGGCCGCCGCTTCCGCCAGGGGCCTGCCCCACGCGTCGTGCAGCGCCAGCGCCGGATCACCGTGCACAAGTATCTGAATCTCGATGGATTCCGACCAGCGCGCCAAAAGCTGCTCCGCAGCCCCAGAGAGATCCGCGACCCCCGCCACGACGATCCTCCGCAGCCCGTGCGGAGGAGGCGTGGTCTCCAAACCGCCCCGGAGAAGCGCGGCAGGATCGCCGAGGCCGCGCTCGGCAAGACGCTCCCGCCAGCGACGCTCGATCCGCGCAAGAGCCTCCCATCGCAGGGGCTCGCACTCAGTGCCGACGGTGCGTCGCCCAACCTCCTCAAAATCGAAAAGCGCCCTGCCTAGTTCCCCTTTCAGCCGCGCGAGTTGCTCGGCAAATCCGAGTGCCCACGCCGCGTCCCGCCGGGGAGGATCGATCGGCACCAGGGCCCGGACCTCGTCGAGGTCCAACCCGAGCAAAATCTCGGCCCAGATCGTTATGAGTTCCGCTTGCGCCGGAGCCGAGGACTGCAGCACCACGGACTCGAACCACTCGGGGGTCCCGATTCGCGGCGTCAGGACGCCCGTGCCCTGTGCCCGTGCCCGCTCAGCCAGCGCAGCCCGCAGCCGGCGCCCCGATTGCCGCGAGGGAACGACGACTGCCGTCGCCGAGAGATCCCAGGGAAATCCGGTGAGGCCCCTGCAGAGCCAGTCCGCCGCCTGGGGCAACAGGGGCTCCGTCCAGGGAATGATGTGCGACTCGCGAGGCATGCCTTGGCGCCACTGTGTGGGTCGCCGCCGCACGCTCAAGCGCGTAGACGCCCAGGCGCGCGAATCGGCCCCCCGCGGCTCAGGCCAGACCGGCCCGCAGCAGCAGCGCCTGCGGATTCGGATCGCGGCCCATGAACCGTCGGAACAGGTCGGCGGGGTCCTCAGAGTTCCCCTTGCTCAGGATGTGCTCCACGAACTCTCCGCCCACGCGTTCGCTGAACAGCCCCTCGTTGAGGAAACGCGTGAAGGCGTCGGCATCCAGAACCTCCGCCCACTTGTACGAATAATACCCCGACGCGTAGCCAACCGGATCCGCGAAGATATGGGTGAAACGGCGCGCAATCGTCTGGGCCGGCGGTTCGGTTGGGATCATGGTATCAGCCACCGCGGCGCGAAGCTTCGCCTCCAGGTCGCCCTCCACAAATTCGCGGGCGCGAAGGTGCATGAGCAGATCCATCTTGGCGTACTGCACCTGCCGCATCGTCGAGCAGCCCGCCCGGAACCGGCGCGCGGCCCTCATGCGGGAGAACAGCTCCTCCGGTATCGGATCGCCGGTGACGTGATGCCGGGCGAAGAGGTCCAGGCTTTCCCGCTCCCAGCACCAGTTTTCCATGATCTGGGACGGCAGTTCGACGAAATCCCAGGCGACGTTCACTCCGTTGAGCGAGTGAATCTCCACTTCGCCGAGCAGATGGTGAAGCAGATGTCCGAATTCGTGAAAGACCGTCTCCACCTCGCGATGCGTGAGCAGCGCCGGCTTGCCGTCGACCGGCGGAGTGAGGTTTCCGCAGATCAGCCCCAGGTGCGGCGCACGGCCGCCGTCGGCAGTCGGGCCGCCGGTGATCAGGTAGTTCATCCATGCCCCGCCGCGTTTCGACTCGCGCGGATGCCAGTCCGCGTAGAACGAGCCGACATGACGCCCGCGGCGGTCGTGCACGTCGTAGAAACGGACCTCCGGGTGCCACACCTCCACCGTGCCGGGCGTGCGCTCGAGGATGCGAAGCCCGAAGACGCGGGCGGCAAGTTCGTACAGGCCGCTGAGCACCCGATCCATGGGGAAGTACGGACGCAGCGCCTCCTCGTCGAAGTCGTAGCTGGCCTTGCGCAGGCGCTCGGCCCAGAAGCCGACCTCCCAGGCGAGCAGACTCCCGGGTTCGCCTCCGGTCTGCGAAGCCTTGAACTGCTCAAGCTCGCGGCACTCGCGCACAAAGGCGTCGCGGGCGCGGCGCTCGATGTCCTCGATGAAGGCCAGGGCGGCTCCGGCGCTCTTGGCCATGCGCCGCTCGGTCACCATATCGCCGAAGTTTTGATACCCCAGGATTTCCGCCTTTTCCGAGCGAAGGGCGAGGATGCGCCGCATGAGCGGGATGTTGGCGTAGGGGTCGAGCGCCCCGATGCGCGAGGCGCCCTGCCACGCGAGCCGGCGCAGTTCGCCGTCCTCGCCGTAGCTCATCAGAGGTTCGAGCGAGGGCCCCTGGAGCGAAAAGCGCCAGACCGGGCGGTCTTCCGTTCCATAGCCTTTTTGCCGGGCCGCATGCCGGGCTGCCTCCTTGGCGCGCTCAGGCAGTCCCCGCAGGCGCTCAGGATCGTCGACGATCAGCTGCCACGCATTGGTGGCATCGAGGACGTTTTCCGAATACCGCTGGGTGAGCTGCGAAAGCTCCGCCTGGATCGCCTCGAGACGAGCGCGTTTTTCGGAGGGCAGATCGGCGCCCGATTGGCGAAAATCGGCCACCGTCTCGTCCAGGAACCGCTTGCGCACTCCGGTGAGCCCACGCGCCTCGGGCGATTCCGAGAAGCGGCGCAGACGCTCCCAGAGCGCCGTGTTGAGCGGGATACGCGCATAAAACGCCGATATGTCGGGCAGCACCGCGTTGTGGGCTTCGCGCAGTGCAGGCGAATCGGCGACCGATTGCAGGTGGGAGACCTTCCCCCACGCCACTCCCAGCGTTTCCGTCGCTCGTTCCAGCGCGAGGAAGGTGTTTTCAAACGTCAGCGTTCCAAGGTCGCGCGTCGCGATCGCATCGACCGCGGCTTGGGCCCGGATAAGGGCCTCGGCTATTCCCGGCCGGACTAGATCGGCGGTCAATTTACTCCACGGCAGCTCAAACGCTGTATCGAGAAAGGGATTCTCACTCATTGCCGCGTTAGTGAGTCAGGCGCCCGCAGTGCGTCAACGTTTGCATTCCGTTCTCCACCCCGTCTCCCCGGCGCCGATCTGCACGATCGCCCGCCCCACAACCTCCTCCAGCGCGGCGAGCGTGATCGGTTTGCTCACATAATCGTCCATCCCCGCATCCATGCATTTCTCCCTGTCTCCCTGCATGGCGTTTGCGGTCAGCGCGATCACCCACGGCTGCGGTCCCAGTCGGTCCGCACGCAGCCGTGCCGTCGCTTCGCGCCCGTCCATCTCCGGCATTTGCACGTCCATGAGGACGATATCGTAATGCTGACGCATCAGCGCCCCCAGCGCCTCCCGCCCATTACCCGCCAGGTCGGCATGGTATCCCAAATGCGATAGCATGTGCAGGACGACGCGCTGGTTCACGGGGTTGTCCTCGGCCAGCAGGATCCGAACGTTGGCGAGTAAACTCGGGGTTGCCGTTTGCTGCACAGGCGCTTCCTTCAGTCGTGCGGAACCCCCTGATGCCAGCTTTGCCAGCACCTCTTGGAGCTGCGCGGGTTTCACTGGTTTCAAAATGGATGCCGCGAACAACCTCCCGTGAGTTTCCGTTTTCACCGCTCCCTGCGACGAGAGTAACACCAACGGCAGGCGCATTCCTCGCGGCTGCGCACGCAGCGCCCAACCGAGCATGGCGCCATCCATTCCCGGCATCTGCAGGTCCACGATCGCAAGGTCCAATTCGGCCCCCCCTGCAACCACTTCCAACGCCGCCTCTCCCGACTCCGCGCACAGCGATTCCATGCCCCAGTTTTCCACCATTCGGGAAAGGATGCGAAGGTTGGTGACGTTGTCGTCCACGATCAGAATCTTCAATCCCTCCAGCCTGCCGCGCCGATCTGCGAGGACGGATCGCGGCGGCTCCGCAGGTTCGACGACCACGGAAAAGCGAAAGACCGAGCCCCTGCCCTCCTCACTTTCAAAACACAGGGCTCCTCCCATCAGCTCGACGAGCCGACGACTGATGGCAAGCCCCAGCCCCGTCCCTCCATAACGGCGCGTGGTGGACGAGTCAGCCTGGGTGAACGCATCGAATAGGCGCGCCTGCCCCTCACGCGGTATCCCGATCCCAGTGTCCGCCACCGCAAACTCCAGAACCAGCCGATCCGCCCCTCCCCCCTTCGCTGACGAGTTCTCAGGAATCCGACGCAGCCCGACGGTCAGCATCACTTCGCCGGTCTCCGTGAATTTCACCGCGTTGCCGAGGAGATTCACCAATACTTGGCGCAATCGCGTCGTGTCGCCGCGCACATACGGAGGAACCGAGTCGTCGATTTCGAACAGAAGATCCAGGCGCTTCTGGGCCGCCTTCAACGCGATGGGTTCGATCGCCCCCTCCACACACTCACGCACCGAGAACTCCTCCGTCTCAAGGTCGAGCCGGCCCGCCTCGATCTTCGAAAAATCCAAGATGTCGTTGATGACCGACAGCAGGGAATCACCACTGCGCCGGATGGTATCCACAAACTCCCGCTGCTCTTCGGACAGAGCCGTCTCCAACAATAGGGACGCCATACCGATGACCCCGTTCATCGGCGTGCGAATCTCGTGGCTCATCATCGCCAGAAACTGGCTCTTCGCCTTGCTGGCCACTTCCGCCGCCTCCTTGGCAGCCAGCAGCGTCACCTCGTCCTCCTTGCGTTTGCTGATGTCCTGAACGAACCCCTCGTAGTAGATCACGCGCCCCAACTCGTTGCGCACGGCCCGCGCATGTTCGGAAATCCAAATCAACTGCCCATCCCGTCGCCTCACCTGATACTCGAGGCCACGGACCTCGCCGTGCTCCTCCATCAATCGTTTGAATTTCTGCCGTGCCGACGCATCCACGTAGATCATCCGCGAGATGTCGCGCACCTCAGCCAATAATTCCTCCGGCGACGCATAGCCGTACATTTTGGCCAAGGCTGGATTTACCAACAGGTAATGCCCGTCTGGCGTGGACTGGAAAATCCCCTCCACCGCGTTCTGAACGATGCTCCGAAATCGATCCAACGAAGAGGGCCAAAGCCCGTCCTCGGCGGCAATCCCGGGAGCGGTTTCGGCAGGGTCGGGAGGTTCGTGCATGACTGCCGCGTTCAGGCAAGAGCCGTGCCAAATCCGGCCACGTCTCCATGCGGCAATTACGCAAGCGCTTCCTCAGGAGCTACTGGGTCCGGTTTCTCCCAAAATCCAGCGATGCCCCTTCGACTCCAGCCCACGCCTCACCTGGAGATTGATCGAAATCGATACCCCCACCCCCACGATTTTCCATCGCGTCCCCGGATCACCTGCTTCCCCAAAATTCATCGCGAGGACGATGCGTCATGGCCATAGGCATACGCAGCGCATCGTTTGCGGCAGAGATTCAAACCGTTCGCCGTCAATGCATCGGCTTGCGCTCAGACCAGCCGAATGCGCTCGACCGCTCGGCCCTCAGGCCAGCGTGTTGATCAGCGTGCCAACCATCTGGTCGGCGGTGCGCAGCGAGACCGCATTCGCTTTGACGAACTCGGCCGCTTCCATCTCGGATCCGATGTTTGTGGGACTCAGGTCGCCACTCGCGATCTTGTCCCCCGCCTTGTTAAATTGACTCATCCCACGCTCCACGCCGGCCAGCGGGGCCGAATACAGGTTGGCGGTCGAGGTCATCGAGGCGTTGCTGATCATCACCGTTACTCCAGAATTCGTATCGATTGCGACCGATCGTGCTATTCAGTGCGCCCGATCACGGGTTGAGATCCGCTTCAGTTGAACGAATCCGAATGCGACGTCCTTTGCGGGCTCGGAGGAGACCAAACCCGAACACGAGTGCGCCCATGGCGTACACGCTTGCTGAAATAACTAGTAGAGGATGGGTCATAACGGGGGCTGTCATGATCACAATAGCTTAACGACTCGCAGAGAGCATCGGCACTAGTTCCCCTTCGCAATAGGGAATATTACGAAGAAAGTGTAAAATGACTGGTAAAAGCCCGCCGCTGCCAGCCCTTTGCAGTTTTAAGGCCGGCAGGCGGGGCCGACTTTGTTCTTTCCACTCTCCGTACACCCCGCTTTGGTCACCCTTTCACCATGTCTGCCGCAACGGAAATCGCTCGACGCCGCACCTTCGCCATCATCTCCCATCCTGATGCGGGCAAGACCACGCTCACCGAGAAGTTCCTGCTCTACGGCAACGCCATCCACCTGGCCGGTGCGGTGAAGGACCGCAAGAACCAGCGGGCCACGACCAGCGACTGGATGGAGCTCGAAAAGCAACGCGGCATCTCCGTCAGCTCCACCGTCCTTCAATTCGATTATCAGGGCTACGCGGTCAACCTGCTCGACACCCCTGGCCACAAGGATTTTTCGGAAGATACCTATCGCGTTCTCACGGCGGTCGATGCGGCGCTCATGGTGATCGACGCCGCCAAGGGCATCGAGCCGCAAACCCGCAAGCTGTTCGAGGTCTGCCGCCGCCGGGGCATCCCCATTCTCACGTTCATGAACAAGTGCGACCGCCCCACCCGGGACCCGCTCGCCCTGCTCGATGAGCTCGAGACCGTGCTCGGCCTTCAGACCTGCCCGGTCACCTGGCCCCTCGGCAATGGTCCCTCTTTTCGCGGCGTGTACGACCGGCGCACCCGCCAGGTGCATCTCTTCGAACGTGTCCCCGGCGGCGCCTACCGAGCCCCCGTCAATGTCACGGGCCTCGACGATCCGCTCGTACGCGAAAAACTCGATGCCGACGTCTACGAGTCCGTCACCGAGCAGATCGCTATGCTCGACGGCGCCGGACACCCCTTCGATCCCGCCGCCGTGCACGCCGGCCGCCAGACTCCGGTGTACTTCGGGAGCGCGGTGAACAATTTCGGCGTCCAGCTCCTGCTCGACGGTTTCCTGCGCGACTCCGTGCCTCCCACTTCCCGACAGGCCTCCGCGTCCCCGGTCACCGGCCAGGCCGCCCCGTCCGACATGCGCGAGATTCCCGTTACGCACGAGAAGTTCTCCGGCTTCATCTTCAAGATCCAGGCCAACATGGACCCGAAGCACCGCGACCGCATCGCGTTCCTGCGCGTCTGCTCCGGGCACTTTTCACGCGACATGGTCGTCACCCACCAGCGCTCCGGAAAATCCGTGCGTCTGTCGTCCTCCCACAAACTCTTCGGACAGGAACGCGAGACCGTCGACGAAGCCTGGCCGGGCGACGTGATCGGGCTGGTCGGCCACGACGCCTTCGGTATCGGCGATACACTTACGGAGGACCGCACGATCCATTTCAACGAGATCCCGCGTTTTCCGCCCGAGGTGTTCGCGTACATTTCGAATCCGAATCCCTCGGACTCGAAAAAATACCGCGCCGGCCTGGAGCAGCTCCTCCAGGAGGGAGTCGTCCAATCGTTCACAGCCCGCCACGCCCCCCCGGGATCGACGCTGCTGGCGGCAGTCGGTCCCCTCCAGTTCGAAGTCGTGCAATACCGCCTCAAAAGCGAGTACAACGCCGAATCCCGCCTGGAGATGGCGCCCTGGACCTTGCTCAAGTGGATCGAGGCCCACCCCTCCCTCGAAAATCTTTCCTCACTCGTGGTCGCAAGCGGCGTCAGTTTCGGCACCGACCGCCATGGCCACACGGTGGCGCTCTTCCCCAACGAATGGACGATGCGCTACTTCGTGGAGAAAAATCCCGACCTGCACCTGCACGACCTTCCGCTCGAGCAGGTGCGTTGAGCCCCTCCTGCGGGACGCCGGGAAAGCATGCGGCCGGCTGGATTGCTCCAACCGGCCGTGTAATATCCCTGATGGATACGACGCTCAGGCCGCAGCGCTTCTCGCGTGCCACAGCCCCATCAGGAGCAGGTCGCCCCGGAGCTTCTTTTCCGCGGCCACCTTGAGCTGCCGGACACGCTCGCGCGAGATCCCCACCTCGCCGGCGATCTCGTCGAGCGTGGCATCCTCGAAATGATACCTGCGCACCACGTAGGCCTGGGTCTTCGGTAGACGTTCCAGCGAATCCTGCACGGTCGCCGCGAGGTCCTCCTCCTCGGCGATTTGCGCGGGTCCCAGGGCGCCGGTGTCGGCCACCTGGTGGATGGGCACGCCCTCGGCATTCTCCTCCTGTAGCGAGCGCAATGCCGTCGCCGTGGTGATCCGTTCGAGCTGCCTCAGCTTCTCCGGCGCCATGCCCGTGGCCTGCGAGATTTCGCCTGCCGTGGGCGTGCGTCCCAGATGCGTCTCAAGCTGAGTGCGCGCCTGCTGGACGAGCGTCACCTGCGCACGAGTCCGCCGCGACAGCGGATCCAATCTCCGCAGTTCGTCGTAGACCGCCCCCCTCACCCGGGTGAAGCAGTAGGCCCGTGCCTCGTGCGTGGGCCCCTCAAACCGGCGCAACGCCTCGATGAGCGCTAGCTTGCCTGCACTGGCCAGGTCGTCTCGTGAAATATGGACAGGAAGACGCCGGGCGAGCGAGGCCATGACGGCGTCGACGACCGGCAACACTTCTTCTATCTCGTCGGGAGTTTCGTAGGTTTGGGTGGGCGCATTCATCGGGTGAAAAGTGTAAATGAGTTGTCTGTTGACCCCGGTGGTGCGCGACGACGTGCGGTGCCATCCCCTGGCTCAAAATTGAAACCACGGCTCAGGTCGCTCGGCGGGGGAAGATTTCTCCCCCGTCCGCCCTCAGTGACCGTGGGTCTAAGGCGTGCCCGGATGGCGACGCTGACCTCGCAACGCCGTCGCGCACCTTCGTCCCTGTCGGGCGCCTGTAATAGGCACCCGGATTGGACGGCCGGGGATTTGAATCGGACCTTGGCTGATCTGCCTGGGCTCAGCGTTGAAGCCGCTCGGAAATGGAAACGAGTTCCTTGGAACTCGGTCTCCGGAAGCGGCTTCTTGGTCGGTAACAAAAAACCCACTTCCGGTTGGAAGTGGGTTTTGGGCGTTACATGGGATTATCGCTCAAAGTGAACCACTTCCTGGTTGGCGGACGCGGCGGTCGTTTTTAGACGTGGAAACGACCGCGCGAAGAGCCGTGTGATTGGCTGCGACCACCGTGGAAATCATGGCGCGGCGCCACATCGCGGAGATGAGGGCGGCAGGCGTCATGATCTGGAAACAGGTGGTCATATCAGGAAGTGAATAATTCGGATGTACCCTAACTACGGCCCGTGCCGAGAAAATTGCAAGGGGGGGCGCGAAGAATTTCTTTCGGAAAGCCCTGCCGGCAAATTTATCCGAACCAGATTTGTCCGGGATCGCGATTCCGTAAATCTCCTAACTGCTAAAATCTTGTGCTGCTCTTTGACACGCTGCCTTCGCCGGGACAGGAGGCCGCAAATTTGCGCCGGGATCGTCATTTTGTGTCCTTGAATCCGGCCGCATGCCGCCAATCCTGCCTGCTTTCCCCATGCTCGTTCACTCCGTCTTCTTCTGGCTGAAACCCGAACTCACCGACGCCCAGCGCGCCGAATTCCGCCGCGGCGTGGAGTCCCTCAAGGCGATCCGTTGCGTCGAAGCCGTCTATGTCGGCGCTCCCGCAGGCGTTCCCGATC
>JAJXVO010000052.1 GCA_021782105.1 bacterium | reverse complement strand
TCCAAGCCCGTCGAGTGCCCCGTTCTCTCCCTCGCCTCGAGCGGCCTCTGCACGGGCGTGCACGCCACCGAGGTGCTGCAGGGCGTGCCGGTGACGACGCCCGCCGTCACGCCCGGGGGCGGATTCCGGGACTGGAGCCCCCTCGCCTCGCTCGCGGCCGAGACCGCCTACGTCATCCGGTTTTCTGGGCCGGCCGCTGGCGCCGCACCCTGAGCCTCCCTCTCTGGATCGAGCCCGGTGATCAGCCTGGCCCCCCTTCGGTAGGTGAAATAGGAATACGTCCACTGCAGGAGCACCGAGATCCTGTTCCGGAATCCGATCAGGAACAGGATGTGGACCACAAGCCAGGCGGCCCAGGCAGGCCAGCCGCAGAATTCCGCCCACCCGATCTTCGCGACCGCCGCAGAACGCCCGATCGTGGCCATTGTGCCCTTGTCGAAATAGCAGAAAGGCTTGCGCCGAGGAGGCGTTACCGTCCCGAGTTCCCCGGCGATCGTCCGCGCAATGTACCGCCCCATCTGCATCGCCGCAGGTGAAACCCCGGGGACGACACGCCCCGAGGGATCGGTCAGCGAGACTATGTCCCCCGCGGCGAACACCGACGGCCATCCCGGCAGGCTCAGGTCCGGCTCAACGCGCAGTCGACCCGCCCGATCGGTCGGAACGCCCAGGGTGCCCGCGAGCGGCACCGCCGACACGCCGGCACCCCAAATCACGTTGGCCGCGGCAAGCCGCTCGCCCGAGGCCAGTTCGAGCCCATCCTCATGGATCTCCCGCACGGCCACCCCCGTCCGCACTTCCACGCCGAGCCTCCTCAGTTGCCGCTCCGCCTTCGCCGAAAGGTTTGCGGGAAAGGCCCCCAGCACGCGGGGTCCGCCCTCCACGAGGATCACCCGCGCCTTCGCAGGATCGATACGCCGAAAATCCCTGCGGAGCACCGTGCGCGACAGCTCGGCAAGGGCCCCCGCCATCTCCACACCCGTCGGGCCGCCGCCCACCACCACGATCGTCATGAGCTTCCCCCTCCGCGCCTCGTCGTCCTCCACCTCCGCGTCCTCAAACGCGCTCAGCACCCGCCGACGGATCGCAAGCGCATCGTCGATCGACTTGAGTCCAGGCGCGTGCCTGGCCCATTCCTCGTGTCCGAAGTAGCTCGTGCGACCGCCCAGCGCGATCACCAGATAGTCGTACCCGAGCACGCCACCCGTGTGGCTCACCTCCCGGCGGGCAAGGTCCACACCCGTCACGTCCGACATGAGCACCGTCACATCCCTCCTGTCCCTCAGGATGGAACGCACCGGCTGCGCAATGTCCGGGGCTGCGAGGCCCGCGGTCGCAACTTGGTAGAGCAGAGGCTGGAAAAGGTGGTGGTTCTGCCGGTCCAGCAGGGTCACTCGGGCCAGGCCGGACGTGAGGCGCTTGCAGAACGTGAGGCCGGCAAAACCGGCCCCGAGCACAACCACGTGCGGCTTGTCCGCGCCTCGCTTCGGGTGCATGAGACCGAATAACGGTCATCATGCACCGGGTTTCAAGCGGGCCGGCTAGCTATCAGCAACCCTCTCTGGCCGCGCGCTTCTTGGGACGCGCCATGTCCGGGGCCGAAGGCGGCGCCACCGGCGTGATAAGGGCCGGCGCAGGCTCCACCGGCTGCGCCGACGAGGCTCCTGCCGCTCGCGGGGTCCCACCCAGGTAGCGGCTCACCGCCGCCCGTTTCTCGAATGCGGCCGCCTCGAGTCCGGTCGGTTTGGCAGGCCTCACCGGATAGAGAACCTGATCCTTCCAAGCGTCGAGTCCTCCGGCCAGGATGTAGGCGGCCCGGTCGCCGGACGCCCGGAGAATGAACCAGGCCTGCGCTGCCTGCATGTCAGAGTCGGAGTACAACACGACCTTGTCGTCGCTCGACACCGAATCGGGGGCAAGCGCCGCAAGCGGGATGTTCTCGGCCGTCGGGATATGATACGTCGCATACGCCGCCGCCGGCCGCAGATCGATGATCCGAAATTCCTCCGTCCCCTTGACGATGGAATCGGCCAGGTCGCCGGGCGACACCTTCACCACCCCGCGTCCCGCGCTGAGCGCCAGGGCCCTGGGATCGATCGAGACGGTATTGCCCCGGTAGGGATCCCCGCCCACTAGCGCAAACAGACCGAGCACCAACAAGCCGAGCGCCAGGATCCGCACCGGAGTCAGGCGGCGCGTCGACTCCAGCAGTCCGCCCGTCATGCCCGCGCTCCCGTCGCCGAATTTACGCTCGGCCCACTCGGCCGCGACAAACGCACCAAGAGCCATCACCACCACGGCGAAGACGAGCAGCCCGTAGGGTATGTCGAAATACTTCGCGATCGTCAGGTGGCCCATAGGGGTCATCGTCGCGAAAGACTTGATTTTTGGATACACCTCGCCGAACCCGACCAGGCCGGCAAACATGCCCGCGACATAGACCATGCCGTCGACGCGCCCTGTCGACGCCGACACGCACGAGGTCCCCGGACAATAGCCGCCGATCACGAAGCCCATGCCCAAGAGCAGTCCGCCCACGATGTCGGGCACCAGCAGGGTCGGCACGAGATAGACCTTGGAGAGGTCGAGAAACCCGACGCGGGAGAGTGCGTACAGGCCGACCATCGCCGTGATGATCGCCATGAACATGACCTTCAGCACCCGCAGGTCCTGGAAGTAGAACTGCGCGGCGAGCTTGCGCGCATTGCCGAAGCCGGCCCGCTCCAGCATGAATCCGAAGCCGATGCCGATGACGAAGGCGACCACGAGGCTGGCCTCGGTGCCGAACATGCCGAACTTGAAGAATGGTGCGATCATAGCCACTGCCTCCTGAAGAAGTAGGCCAGCGCATAGGCGCCGGCGAATACGCAGATCATGAATGCCCAGCTGCCCAGGTTAAGCACGGCCCCTCCCGTCAGCGCCTGCCCGCTCGTGCAGCCGAGCGCGAGTTTGGCGCCAATCATCATCATCGCGCCGCCGACGAAGGCGCCCACCAGTCTCCAACCGTTGGAGACGTGCGGGCCCTTCTCGATCTTCACCGAGATCCGGTTCGCAAGCGCCCCTGAGATAAGGCCGCCGACGCACACGCCGAGAACCTCGAAGACCAGCCAGTCCTTCAGCGGATTGGAACTCCCGTCCCCGAAATATTCGGAATAAAACGGGTTGTTCTGCACGTGCGCCGGGGCCACGGCATGCATTGCGACGGCCGTCACGCTGCCAAAGGCGCCCGATGCGCCGAGCCCGCGGCCCATCACGACAAACGAGGCGAGAAGAACGAGCCCGAGCAGGAAACCCGCCACATACGGATTCCAGTAGGGTTTCGGAGGATGTGTTTCAGGAGCTGAGTTCATGGGAAAGTGTTTCAAAAGCCAGCGATCCTCGGCCAGTGACTCGCCTGGCCCGCGTAAACCAGCACGAACCGGAGCACGAGACCGCCCACCAACACCAGCAGCGCGGGAATCATCGTCGGACGGATGCGGTTCGCCGCCTGCAGACCCTGCAGGATCAGCGGAATCACCAGACCCGATCCCACCACGAACACCCAGAACACCGCGGCGTACGGCCCGGTCAGCAGCAGCGCCGCCGCGTCGTGCCCCGCGGCCGACGAGCCGGAGAGGTTGATCAGGAAAAGCATCAGGATCGACAGCTCGATCGTCAGGAAGCCGTTGTCCGCGTGCGCCAGCTTCACCGCGCCCTCGTGCTCGCCGTGCTTCGGACGGATCCACCCCACCATCGAAGCCACCAGGAAGTCGCCGTAGCTGTTGTCCTCGCCCTTCTCGATGTGGGTGAGCATGTGCAGAGTCGCCGCACCGGTCGACAGTCCGGAGAACAGGAACAGCGGGCCGAGCAGTGCGCTGCTCCAAAGGGGCCGCGCCGCGAGCGAACTCAGTAGGATGCCCGTGTAGATGCCCAGCCCCGCGCCCAGGGCGATGTTCGCAAATCCGATCAGGCTCGCCACGCCCGGGCGCGAACGCATCGCCTCCGCCACCCCGGCCACTGTCGGATATCGGGCTGCCAGCCGCGGCTGTGCCTCCTGGAAATTCAACAGCGCCGATGCGATCAGCACCGGATACACCAGCAGCAGGATCCAGGAGCCCCACGACATCGGCGAGGTCACCTCGAACGTCATGTACAGGCGCCATACCTCGATCTTGTGCTCCAGGTCGAAAAACAACGCCAACATGCCCAGGCTCAGCAGGGCAACGCTGAGCATCGGAGCCGTCACGTAGTGCCCATGCGGCCGGTCCGTGTCGTAGCGATCGCGGATGATATGATACCCGGAGAGGATCATCAGGCCCGCGACCAGCCCGCCGAGAAACAGGTACACCGGAATCTGCCACGCCCAGATGTGCATCGCCGGGTCGACGAGTGGATTGTGCTTCAGTGTGAAAAGTTCGGTCATGACGGCCTCCTGTCAGGTGAGATAATAGATTTTCGGTTTCGTCCCCGCCTCGGGCAGGAGCGTGTGGTGACGTCGCGAGGCAAGCAGCTGGTTGACCTTGCTCAGCGGGTCGTCGATGTCGCCGAAGGTCATGCAGTGGGTCGGGCAAACCGACACACAGGCAGGATCGAGGCCCTTCTCCACGCGATGGATGCAGAACGTGCACTTGTCCGCATAACCCTCGGGATTGATGAAACGCGCGTCGTAGGGGCAGGCGCCCAGGCAGGCCTTGCAGCCAATGCATTTCTCATGGGTCACCAGCACGACCCCACCCGGCTCGTGCACGTGGCTCGCACCCGTCGGACAGCAGTGCACGCACGGCGGATTCTCGCAGTGGTTGCAGCGCTCCGAGCGCAGCTCGAGCTGGATCGTCGGAAACGCGCCGCGCGCCTCCTCCGTGATCCAATCCCGGCAATACCCCTCGGGAACCGAATTCTCCGTCTTGCAGGCAACCACGCAGTCCTTGCAACCCACGCACTTGTGCGTGTCGATGACCATGACGTAACGGGACATGATTAGACCTCCGATTCGAGGGTGACGAAATTGACGTTCAATCCGGTCCCGCCCATGAGCGGATCCGTCTTGTAACGCGTGAGCAGCTGGGAGTCGCTCGCCCCATGGCCGAAAGCCTTGGTGAGCGCCTTCGATGTGTGGCCGAAGCCGTGCACCATGTACACGCAGTCGGGGCGGATGCGCTCGGTGGCCCGCACCTGTATCCGATTGCTGCGCACACCGTCCAGGTTGCGCACCACCACGTAGTCGCCGTCCTTGAATCCGAGTCCGCGGGCGACCGCCGTGTTCACCCATAACGCGTTCTCCGGCATGACGTCGGCGAGGATGCGGTTGTTCTCGGTGCGGCTGAAGGTGTGCACCGAGGCCCGGCCAAACAGGAGCCGGTAATACCCCGGCGGTGGGGCTTCGGGAGGCGTGTAGACGGGCACCGGATCGAATCCCGCCTTCTGAAGCTGCAGCGAATAGAACTCGATCTTGCCCGAGGGCGTGTCGAACTCCGGCGTGGCCCCCTCCTCAAAATACAGGGGCTGCTTCGGCCCTCGGACGACTCCCACGCGCTTGAGCTGGTCGAGCGTGTACCCTGCCCCGCGAAGGCGGTGGTCGAGGTAGTCCTCCATGTCCTTCCAGGGAAAATACGCGCCCAGGCCCATCTTCTCGCCAAGGTTCTTGGCGATCCACCAGCCCGGCTTCTGGTCGTGAGGCGACTCCACCACCGGCTGCCGAAGCGACACGAAGGGGTCGCGAAACGGGTCCGAGCTGAGTTCGTCGTAGCGCTCGAGGTAAACCGATTCCGGCAGCACGACGTCGGCCCAACCCGCGATCTCGCTGGGAAGCGCGTCGACCACCACGAGGAAATCGAGATTCTGAATGGCCTGGATCGTCTCCTGCTGGTTGGGCAGCGAGTAGAGCAGATTCGTGGCGTACACCATCCACGCCTTGATGGGATAGGGCTTCCCCGTGATCGTGGCTTCGCGGATGCCCGTCGTGATGGCCTCACCCGCGAACGGATAGCGGTTGCCCGGATTGTCGAGCGCGGCGCGTGCCGGCTTTGGGTAGGGAATGTGCGGATACGCAGGGATGTCGACGCTCGACGCCACGTAAATGCCGCCCTTCCTTCCCCAGCTGCCGAGCAGCGCGTTGAGCAGCGCCACGGCCCTGCTGCGCTGGGAATCGTTGCCATACCAGTTGGAGTGGCGCCCCGGGTGGACCAGGCTCGCCGGTCGGTGCCGCGCCATCTCGCGCGCCGTCGCACGGATCAGCTCCGGCTCGATGCCCGTCTCGGGAAACGCCCACTCGGGCGTGTAGCTGCGAATCGACGCGGCAAACTGCTCGAATCCAAACCCGTATTTCGACACATACTCGGTGTCGTACAGCTTCTCCGACACCAGCACGTTCATCCACGCAAGCAGCAGGGCCGTATCCGTGCCGGGCTTGATGGGAAGGTAGTACTTGGCCTTGCTCGCCGCGACGGAGAACCGCGGGTCGACCACGATGATGCTCGCCCCCCGTCCCACCGCCTCAGAGAACTCCTGCACCTGGGTGTTGTGCATATTCTCGCCGAGGTGCGTCCCTATCAGTACCAGGCAGTCGCTGTTGCGCATGTCGGTGCGTTCGATCCCTCCCACGCCGTCGCCGAAGGTGAGCGTGAAGCCGGTGTCGCGCGGGCCGCGACACTGCGCGAACGAAGGGGCCGCCATGTTCGGCGTTCCAAATGCCTTGGCAAGGTGGTGGAAATGCGCGCCGCCAATGCCGTGGCTGAAGAGCGCGAGCGATTCCGGCCCGTGCTCGGCCTTGAGATGCGCCAGCTTCGAGGCGATCACACCGAAGGCCTCGTCCCAGCTCACCGCCTTCCACTGCTCGGCGCCGCGCTCGCCCGTCCGGATGAGCGGCGTGCGAAGCCGGTCGGGATCGAGCGCATGCCCGATCCCGCCCGTGCCGCGCGGGCACAACCGGCCCCGGCTGATCGGATCCTCGGGATTGCCCTCGATTTTCCAGAGCTTCCCGTCGCGCACAGTGGCAATCGCGCCGCACTTCCAGAAGCAGATGTCGCAGAAGGTCGGCACCCGCCTCTCGCCCCGCTCGGGAGGACGCGCGCCGCCCAGGTTCTCCGCCGCATACGAGGCAACTTTTCCGCCAACACTGGCGGCGGCGATCGTCGCCGCGGAAATCTTCAGGAAGTTTCTCCGGGTATAGGTGCTCATGATGACGAGGGGACTGGGTTCCAGGATCGGGAGGCGGAAAGCTTGGCGGAGAGCCGGATCAGAAAAAGAGCGACACCATCGCCTGGCCGTTGAACTGGCTGTGGGTCATCGTCACGCCCGCCCCATTGGTGTCGGTGGACTTGAAGCCGCGCGTGAGCGACATGTCGAAGGTGGCGGTCGGCGAGATGCGCCAGCCAAAGCCCACGGTCAGGTGGTTCTCGACGGTCGCCGGAAACATCGGATTGAGATACTTGTCCGGGATGGGATTGGACGTCATATTGCCGCCGACACGCAGTGTGAGGCGGTCGCTGGCCTGGTAGGCGGCGCCGAGCATGACAATCGTTTGGTCCTTCCATTCCTGATACAGGCTCGCGTCCAGCGTCTGGCCCGCGAAGGAGCCGTTGGAGGCGTTCGCGAACGCGTGGAACGACATCGAGAACTGCCTCATCACCGAGGCCCAGTAGACCTCGCGGACGTCGGCCGTGAGCATCCACTTGGGATGGGGATACCAGGCAACGCCACCGGCCAGCATCGCCGGCCATTCAAAGTCGCGCACCCGGAACGATCCCAGCAGGGTCTGCGGAACAGCACCCATTCCCGGAACGTTCAACTGAAACGAAAGGGAGCCGCTGTTGGTCGTGAGGTCCGCAAGCTCCGTCTCCGTGTGGTAGGTGAGGCCGATGTGCAGGGAACTAAGCGGACGATAGAGGATGCCGATCTTGCCGGCATATCCATACCCCCTGGCCCGGCCCGTGAACGGATTGCTGTTGGAAAAATCGAAGTAGGCGTAATTGACGGAAGTGCCCGCAGGCATTGTCTGCATGATCTGCCCAAAGGACTGCACGATCGACCCCGAGGCGTAGCCGAACTGCTGCGACTGCGGGTTCACCAGATCGTTGAACTGCGCCCCGCTCATCGCCATCTTCAGGTCCATCCCCGCCCAGACAAAATCCGCGGTCGCAGCAATCGTCAGCTTGTCCGTGATGTTCCAAGCCAGCGGAGCAATCACCCGGCCGACCGATACCTCGCTGCGATTCTCAAGCCCGGAACCCGAGCCCATCCACGAGCTCCCGTTGTACTGGCAGCCCATCCCTCCCTGGCCGAACACGCCGACCCCATAGGCTAAATCGCCCGAGCGGCGGATGTAGCCAATCGCGGGCATATAGAAGGCCGTCGACTCCGATTTCGCCGACTGACCGCTCGGGCTGATCGCGTGAACGTCCGGTCCGAGAATCCCGAGCGCGAGGTCCAGACGGTTCTTCTGCTGCTGCAGCCCCAGCGTGGCCGGATTGTTCGCGATCGCCGCCGTCCCGTTGTCGAACGCCATCGATGCCCCACCCAACGCCGTCGCCACCGGTCCGTAGCCCTCCATGTTCATTCCATCTGTCGCACGCAGAGCTGGCCCCTCGCTAAGGGCCAGGACCCCGCACAGCACGGAGAGATAAGCGGTTCTACGGGTAAGGGTAATTTTCATACTTGGGTATATGTCTATCTATCGATGGAGCTCGTGTGTCTACCCATAAGAAAATCTATCAATTAGCCTACGTTTTTGTTCAGTTTTACTTATAGCAAATACTCGAATCCCAGCGGTCCTCATGTTAACAGGTTAATATTAGTCATTATTAAAAATTATCTTACGTGACCAGCGAGGCCCGGCTTAACACTAACTTAAGCAACCCGTGTCGACGCAGCTCAAAACAGCCCGGCAGCGCCCCCCAAGCGCCCCCGGGCTTCGGTTCGTGCCTCAAAAACAAAAAAGCGCGCCCCAGAGAGCGCGCTCGTTTTTCTTCGGCCCGGCCCCCGCGTCATGGTTTTCCTGCGACAGGAACAAACGCGTCGACCAGCGAAACAATCCTCAACGCCGCCTTGAGCTGCTCCGGATCGGCCGAACTCTTCACCTCGATCGCCACCGGCTCCCCGGGCAGCAGGTCGAAGTAATTGTCCGATACACTGGCCTCCACCGAGGCGAAGGAGACGCGTACGCTGCGCGCAAGCACCGGACTCGTGAGGCGGAGCCGATATCCGCCCTCCTCACGGGCCCAGTCGGCCGCAATCCGGGCCTCCGGCAACTGAATCTCCCTGGTCGGGACCAGGTAGAGGACGTTGCTCGAAACCGTCCTTTCCCCGACCGCCAGAGTCGTGCTCACAAAGGCTTTTCTGAAGTCGGGCACTTTGGCGGCAAGAGAACCCAGGCTCGCGCTCAGGTACACCTTGCTCGACAACGCGGGCACGGTTACCGGCACTGTCTGCTCTTCGAGCACCTTGCCCGAAAAATCCATCACCCGCAGGCGCAGCGTCCCGCCCACCGCCGCCGTGCGATCCGAGACGATGTACACGGCCACCGCTCCATTCTCGACCGTCGGAGACACGAGCAGCGGCGCGTAAAACCGCCGCGCATAATACTGCAGCGCCTTCCACCGGCCATAGTAGTCGATGCTCGACCACGACGCCACCGGCCAGCAGTCGTTGAGCTGCCAATACAAAGAGCCCATCGTGCAAGGCCTATTTCTTCGCATGGACTCCGCCCCGACCTTGATGCCCTCGGCCTGCAGCACCCGGCTTGCGTACAGAAACGACGCAAAATCCTTGGGCTGCCCGTAGTACTTCAGCATGTAGTCCTCGATGATCGAGTTGCCGGCCGTGTTCTTCTGATGGGCAAGCATGACGGGCGTGAAAATGCTCGTCCGATCCCCGGGGGCCGTGAACTCCTCGACCGTCTTCAGGTCGGGAAATGACTGGAAGCCGAACTCGGAGAAAAATCGTTTCTTCTGCGTCGTGTATTCGTCAAACGGGGCGCCACCGTGCCAGACATTCCAGTCGTGAGTGTCGCCCGACGCATAGGCGGCGGACGTTGCCTCGAAATCCGATGTCGGAGAGCTGGACCAGTAAGGAACCTCCGGATCGAGCTCGCGGACCGTCTGCCCCACCACCCCGTAAAACAGCGTCAGATAGTCCTTCCACATCTGGATCTGCGCCTCGGGATCGATGGTGCGCCGCTTGATCGCCCAGTCGAAGGCGCTCTCGGTCTCGTTGTTCCCACACCATAGAACGATGCAGGGATGATTCCGGAGGCGGCGCACCTGATCGCGCACCTCCCGCCCGACATTCCGCTTCTGCGCATAGGTGCCTGGCTGCCAGTCGTTCCCAAACATGAAGTCCTGCCAGACCATGATGCCGAGCTGATCGCAAAGCGCGTAAAACTCCTGGGTCTCGTAATAACCGCCGCCCCACAGCCGGATCATGTTCATGTGCGCCTCGCGTGCCGACTCCAGCACACGGCGATAGTCCTCCTTGGTCACCCGGCTGGGAAAACTGTCGAACGGGATGACGTTCGCCCCCTTCGCAAACACCGGGATCCCGTTCACCACGAACTCGAAGGACCGGCCCCACTTGTCCGGCTCCCGCCGGAGCACGACGGACCGCAGACCCACGCGGGCCGACCGTTCGTCGACCAGGGTGTTCCCCACTCGGACAAAGGCCCTGAAGGTCGTGAGCGCCTGCGCACCGTATCCATTGGGATACCACAATGCCGGCTTCTCGATCTCGATCGGGATATCGACCCGGTTCACGCCTTCGTGCAGCCGCATGATCCTCGATTTCTCGACCGGCTTTCCGCCGCGCACGTACCGCACCACCACCTCGGCGTCGGCCGCCGCCGCGGCTCGCACCTCGACCCGCGCGGTGACCCGCGCAACCGCAGGCGTGATGTCGCGCTGCTCGATGAAGAGATTGGAGATGCGGGCCTCGTCCCAGGCCTCGATCCGGGCCGGCCGCCAGATCCCGCTCGTCACAAAACGCGGACCCCAATCCCATCCGTACTCGTAGGCCGCCTTGCGCACGTAGGTCTTGTCTTCGATCCCGATGCGGGCTCGCCATGGATCCCTGGCCGCCGCGGCGGCGGCCGGTTTGGCCGGGGCCGGGAAGACGATCGTCAGATCGTTGTCGCCAGGGTGCAGATACGGTTTCGCGTGCACGCGCCAGCACCTGAACATGTTGTCGGCCGTGAGCACCTTCCGCCCGTTCAGATACACATCGCAATAGGTATCCAACCCGCTGAATACAACGTCGATGTTCCGGCGCGCCAGCAGCGCGGGCGTGGCCTTCACGATGGCGCGGTATTCCCAGTCCGATTTTTCAATCCACTGGAGCTTCGACTCGTCATCCCGGTAAAAGGGATCGGGGATGAGGTGCAGGCGCAGGAGGTCGAGGTGCACGTCGCCGGGGACTTCTGCATCCTGCCACCGTGACGCCGGGGCTCCTGGCGCGGCGTTCACCTGGCGAAACTGCCATCCCGATCCAAGCGGGATGGACTCGAGCGGCGCGGCGAGCAGGGCTCCGGCAAGAACGCAGAACACCGCCGCGGCTGCGCAGACGGCGGGCAGGAGTCGGGTTTTCATGGGTTGAAAGGGTAAAACTGGGTTTCGGTTGCAGCGGGACGTGCGACCATGCGCGCTCACTGGCGGCGGAAATCCAGTTAGCAGAATGCGGCGGAGATAACAAAGAGGGAAGCACGAGGCGGCTGTCGCCCCCCCTTGGTCCACGCGGGAATTCGCATTTCGTGGCAGGCACGACCCGCGGACCTGCGGCTGCCGCCACCAGGAAACAGGATTGAAAGCCACCCGTCTCTCTGCCCAGGATTTTCGCGTGTCCTCCCCCCAAAAGTCGCTGTTTCAACGGATCATCGATCGGGAGATTCCCGCCCGAATCGAATACGAAGACGACCTCTGCATCGCCATCCACGATATCCAGCCGCAGGCCCCGGTTCATCTTCTGATAGTCCCCAAGCGCAGCATCTCGCGCATCGAGTCGATGCACCACACCGACGAGATGCCCGTGGGCCACCTTCTTTACGTGGCCAAGGAACTCGCGCAAAAGCTCAAGCTCGAGCGCGGATTCCGCCTCGTCATCAACAACGGCCCCGACGCCTCCGAAAGCGTGCCCCATCTCCATGTGCACCTGCTCGCCGGACGCCAGATGGGCTGGCCCCCGGGCTGACGCGCCCGAGTGCAGCCCTGCCGCCGCGCCCGCGATACCGAGGGCAATCCCCGCGTTCGTCCGCGACGTCGGGACAATTTCCGTTTTTGCTGTATACTCCCGCCGCCCTCACCGGCACCGCAGCCGCCCGCCGTTTTCGCGAGGGCGCCTCACGGACCTCCTCGATAATTCCACCACCTCCTCCCTATTCATCGTGACCAATCCCATCGTCCAATCCCACAACAGCCCCGTCTACCGCTTCGCCGTCGGCGACTTCGAATGCGCCGCCTTGGCCGCCAACACCTGGGAGATCCCGTCGCCCCACCCGTTCTTCGCCCCCCAGGCCACGGCCGAACAGTTCGCCGCGGCCCTGGCTAAGGAAAGCCTGCCCGCCTCCCCCATCCGGCTCTATTTCAATGTCCTGCTGATTCGAAACGGACGCCAAAACATCCTCATCGACGCCGGCTTCGCGAAAAACTCCGTCCCCGCCGTCTTTGACGTGGCCAGCAATCTCTCCGCACTCGGCCTCACACCCTCGGACATCGATGTCGTGATTCTCAGCCACGCGCACGGCGACCACATGGGCGGGCTGCTCGACGAGTCCGGCAAACAGGTCTTCGCAGGCGCCCAACATTTTTGCTCGACCGAGGAAATCGCCTTCTGGACCGGCCCGACACCCGACTTCTCCGAGAGCCGTCTGGACGAAAAGTCCCGCGCCTCGAGCATCGCCGCCGCACGCCGCATCTTCGAGTCCATCTCTTTCACAAGGATCACTCCTTCGACCGTGCTCCCGGACGGCCTCACGGCCCTTCTCGCACCGGGCCACACGCCGGGCCACATGAACTTCCGCATCCGGTCGGGTTCCGAAATCCTGCATCACATGATGGATCTCGCCCATCATTTCGCCCTGATGCCCCCGCATCCCGACTGGACCGTCGCCTTCGACGTCAACAGCAAGCTCGCCGCCGCAACCCGCCGCGAAATCTTCCCTCGGCTCGCAGCCGAAGGTGTCCGCGTCTTCGGTTATCATGTGCCGTTCCCGGGCCTCGGCCGCATCCAGGTTTCAGGCGACGCCTTCCGCTGGGTGCCCGAACTCTGGAATGCCCACCTCTGAACAAAACCGGCGCGGCGCTCCGCTCGTCCCTGGCCTGCTCGCCGCGCTCCGCTCGAAGGCCTCTGCCGAAAACGTGGTCGGCCAGAGGCGCTTCGGCATCCAGCCCCGCGGCGAACATCTCGGCCTGTCGATGGGGGAGCTGCGCCCCTTCACACGGAAACACCGCCGCGACCACGCCCTCGCCCTGGCTCTCTGGGACACGGGCGTGCACGAGGCCCGCATCCTCGCCGCTCATATCGCCGACCCCGCGCTCCTGACCCGGGCCGAGATGGAACGCTGGGCGCTCGATTTCGACTCCTGGGCCGTCGTCGACAACGCCTGCATCCACCTCTTCCGAAAATCCCCGCACGCCTTCGCCTGCGCTAAAGCCTGGATCCGCAGACCCGGCGAATACGTGCGACGGGCGGGCTTCAGCATGATTGCCACCCTCGCCGTTCACGCGAATGACGCCCCCGACTCCGTCTTCCTCGGCTTTCTGCCAGCCATCCGCAGGGCGTCGTCGGACGACCGGAACTTCGTCCGCAAGGCCGTCAACTGGGCCCTGCGGCAGATCGGCAAGCGCAACCCCCGCCTGCGCACGGCCGCGCTTGCCGAGGCGCGCCGAATCCTAAACTTGGATACACGTTCGGCGCGCTGGATCGCCCGCGATGCGATCCGCGAGCTCAAGGCGGTCAGAGCCCGCGGCGGATCATGTTGACCGCGATCGCCGCGAGCAGCAGCGAGATGATCTTCGATATGGCCCTCAGGCCGGTCCTGCCAATGAGCGCCCCCAGCTTCTCGCTGTAGCGAAAGGCGAGGGCCACCAGCACGAGGTTCGCCGCCAGCGCCACGAGGCTCACCAATACGCCCACCGTCTGGGCGAGCAGGAGGAGCGTCGTGATGCTCGCCGGCCCCGCGATCAGCGGCATGCCAAGCGGAACAACCCCAAAATCGTCGGGAAGCTTCGTCGTGTCCTCCACCGCCGGCTGGATGATGTCGCGCGCGGCCAGAATGAAAAGAATGAGTCCGCCCGCGATTTCGAAGTCGGCGACCGTGATCCCCAGCGCGGCAAAAATGCTCGCCCCCAGAAAAAGAAACAGCAGGGCCACCGCCCCGCCCGTGATGGTCGCCTGGACCGAAATCTTGCGCCTGAGCGCGGGAGTCGCGTTCTGCCCAAGAGACAGGAACACGGCCGCCAGGCCAATGGGGTCGATCGCGACAAACAGCGGAATGAACGCCAGAACGAAGGCGTTGAGGTGCGAAAGCATGGAAAAACCTTTTGCGGGAGGTTACGTGCGCACACGCGCAGCGCGATTCAGAAATCACCCGGACGGCCCGCCACGCCCTGTCAAAACATGCTGATCGCGCGAGCGCTCTCAAGAACCACCCACGCCACCAACACCAGCGCGGCCAACATCACCAACCGTCGCGCCAGCCGACGCCCTGACAGTAGCGCGTCCTGAAGATCCGTGTCGATGCGCTTGCGGTTGTTCGCGGACAGATAGCTCACAAAACGCTCGTTCCTGAGCTGAGCTCCGCTCCGGGGCTTGCGGCCCAGCGAGCCCAGCTTCACAGCCGGGCGGTGCAGGAGGCGTTTCACGCAGCGAATCACGCGTTCAATGTCGCGACTTTGGGGTGGTTTTTTCAAGGGGAATCCAACACCCTTCGCCGTTTCACGCATTTTTACACCGCCGCCATGCATCACTTCCGCTACTCCGGTGACTCCCTGCATTGCGAGAACGTAGATCTCGCCGCTGTAGCACAGCTTTACGGAACGCCGACCTACGTCTACAGCACCGCAACCATGGCGGAAAACATGGATCGCCTCGTCCGCAGCTTTGCCGGCCTCGATGTCCAAGTCTGCTACGCCGCAAAGGCCAACGCCAGCCTCGCCGTCCTGCGCTTGTTCTCCAACCTCGGCGCAGGCTTCGATCTGGTCAGCGGAGGCGAGATCCGCCGCGTGCTGGCCGCTGGCGCCGACCTCAAGGCGAGCGTCTTCGCGGGCGTCGGCAAGACCGAGCCCGAAATCAGGCTGGCTCTCGAAAAGGGGATTTTCGCCTTCCACGTCGAGAGCGAACCCGAACTCGCCCGCATCAATCACATCGCGGGCCAGATGGGCCTCAAGGCGCCTGTCGCCATCCGCGTCAACCCCGACGTGGACGCCCTCACGCATGCGAAGATCACGACGGGCAAGAACGAAAACAAGTTCGGCATCCCCCTGCGGCACGCCTCGGCCGCCTACGAGGCCTGCTCCAAATTCAAGAACATCCGCATCCGGGGCGTCCAGATGCACATCGGTTCCCAGCTCACCGAACTCGCCCCCTTCATCGAAGCCACCCGCCGCCTCGCCGAACTGGCCGCCGAACTCAAGGCGTCACACGCGATCGAATACCTTTCCATCGGCGGCGGCCTGGGCGTCGTTTACCGCGACGCCCTCGCCAGCGGCGCCCCCGAGTGGTGGGCCGCGCTGCCCCCCGAACGGCGCCCCCTCACCCCGGAAGCCTACGGCGCTGCCCTCGCCCCCCTGCTCGCCCCTCTCGGCCTCAAGATCATGCTGGAGCCCGGCCGCTTCCTCGTCGCAGAAGCCGGAGCCCTGCTCGCGCGCGTCGAATACGTCAAACGCGGCGCCGGCAAGACCTTCCTCATCCTCGACGCCGCGATGAATGATCTGGCGCGCCCCTCCCTGTACGACGCCTTCCACGAAATCGTCTCCGTGCGTCGCGACACCACCCGCCGAGCGCTCGTCGCCGACGTCGTGGGCCCCGTCTGCGAGACCGGCGACTGCTTCGCCAAGGACCGCCAAGTGCAGGAAATGGGGGAAGGCGAATTTGTCGCGCTCATGACCGCCGGCGCCTACGGTCGCGTCATGGCCAGCCGTTACAACGCCAGGCCCCTGCCCGCCGAGGTGCTCGTCAGCGGAAGCTCCTTCGAGCTGATCACCGCCCGCGAAAGCTTCGACGCCATGGTCTCCGGCGAAAAGATCCCCGCCTTCCTGCATTGAGGCCCCCGCACCCGGCCCCGCGCGAGCCCTCCTCCAAACTCGAGCCCACTGCACCCACTTATGAACTTCTGCGTCATCGGAGCCGGAGCCTGGGGAACCGCCTTCTCCGCGCATCTGTCCCGCATGGGGCACCCCGTCACCCTCGCCCCCAGACGAAAAGATCATGCCGACGCTCTGCGCGCCGCCCGCGAAAACGCCGACTATCTGCCAGGCATCCGTCTTCCCGATATGCTGCGCGTCGAGGCCTGTCTTTCGGATGCCGTCGCAGGCACCCAGGTCGTCATTCTCGCCTGTCCCGCCCAAGCCCTGCGCGACACCTGCCGTAAGCTCAGGCCCGCACTCTCCGAAGACGCGCCCTGGATGGTGAGTCTGTCCAAGGGACTCGAAGTGGGCACCCATCTGCGCCCATCCCAGATCATAGGACAGGAACTCAACTCCACACGGATCGCAGCCCTCACCGGCCCGACCAACGCGGCCGAGGTGGCCCGGGGCTTCCCGGCAGCCATGGTCCTGGCAGCCGCCGACGTCTCCGCCGAGCTGCCTCTCATCCAAAGTGCGATGAGCAGCGCGAGCCTGCGCGTCTACACCAGCGACGATCTGCCCGGCATCGAATACGGAGGTTGCCTCAAAAACATCTACGCCATTGCCGCAGGCTGCTGCGACGGACTCGTCCTGGGCGACAACGCCAAAGCCGCACTGCTCACGCGCGCCCTTGCGGAAATGGTGCGGGTGGGGCTCTCGCTGGGCGCCCGAGCCGAGACGTTTTACGGCCTGAGCGGATTCGGCGACCTCGTGGCCACCTGCCACGGCGCGTGGAGCCGCAACCGCCAGTTCGGCCAGATGCTTGGCGAGGGAGCCAAGGCAGCCGACCTGATCGAGCACCGAAAAACGGTGGTCGAAGGCTACAGGACCGCGGAGAGTTTCCACGGATTGTGCGCTGATCGCGGAATCGACGCTCCCATTCTCGCCGAGGTGTACCGCATCTGTTTCGAGGGGAAACGGCCTGCCGACGCCCTCCAGTGCCTGATGACCCGCGGCCTGAAACGCGAATAACGCGCCACTCCCAGGCCACCGCAGTTCACTCGCCTCGGGGATGGCGTGGTCTGGGGTTCGCGCTGGTGTTGTGCAATCCCCGGCCACGCCATCCCGAGTCAGCGGCCCTAAAGCCGCCGGGCTCTTGGATGCCCCAGCCTCTGAATGCCCTCAAGCGCGCCGATCCCCCTTTTTAAGGGGATCGGACCGCTTGACACGCGAAGGCCGCAATCGCTTCGCGCTTTTCCAGCCGCCCTCCTGGCCGACTTGCGAACAACGCCTTTCCGCATTGCTTGTGCTTACAATGAAACTCTCCCGCCTCCTCTCCTGTGCCGTGCTCGCCCTGGCCGTCGGCGCC
>JAJXVO010000324.1 GCA_021782105.1 bacterium | reverse complement strand
CTCGACGACTGGCTGCGGCGAACACGCGAACGCTTCGGGGTCCGCATGATCTCCCGTAAGGCCGGCCTCCATGCGGCGCTCCACACGCTGCAGCGGAACGGCATCGCCAGCATCCTCTTCGACCAGAGCGCGGGATCCCACGGATACCTGACGAAATTCTTCGGACGCGAATGCTCCACCACTCCGCTGCCCGGAATGCTCGTCGAACGCAGCGGCGCCGACGTGGCCATCATCTTCACCCGGCGCCTTGCCTTTTGGCGCTTCGAGATCGACCTCATCCCGGTCGCCACGGATCGCACGGAAAAGGGGGTCACGCTCGCGCTCAACCGCGAGTTCGAGTCCCTGCTGCGGCGCGACGAGAACGTCTGCGCCTCCTGGCTCTGGCTTCACCAGCGCTGGCGGATCCTCGATCGCCCGGGCGAGATGGCCAAGCTGGTCGAGCGGCGGGGCGGACTTATCGAGTGAACGCCGCCCCTGCACGGGTCACTTGAGGGTGAAGCGCACCCCGGGCGCCGCAGCCGAGGCCTGTCCGGTGGCGGACGGCGGGGCGTTCACGATGAACAGACGTTTCGCGGGAATCTTTCCCTCGGTGGTGAGAAATGCCTGGATCCGGGCCTCGCGATCCGCGGACAGCTTCTCCCGATCGAGTGCGGTCACCGTCTGTTCGGCGAGCAGCGCGCTTCTCATCTCGACGAGGCTGGGACCCTGCGGCACCGCCGGAGCGCCGGCCTTCCCCGTGGCGGCGACCGCGGTCGCGGGCGCAGGTTCGGGCGCGGGGCGATGCCTCGAGGGGAAGTGAAGGATCCGCATCAGCCCGCGCCAGATCGCAAGCCTATGCTCGGACGCGCGCCGCTCCCGCGCCGCGGGCTCCGGCGCCTTTGCGGGAGCTCCCGCGTGGGTGGCCGCTCCGGCAGCCGCAGCCGGATGTTCGGCAAGGTATGCAGCGGTCAGATAACGCTCGAATTCGTCCGGCGTCAGCGTGACCGACGAGGCGTCGCCCTGTGCCTTGCCCTCCTTGGCGAGATCGCGCCACTTCATGCGGCGCAAGTCGCCCTCGAGCGCGACCTCCCGCAGACCACGGTCATCCGCACCCGACCAGGCATCCGGCGCGATCTCAAGCGTGAGATCCGGGCGCTCCATGAGCGCCTTCGCGAGATCCGTCAGCCTCTGGCGCGCCTCAGGCGTGAGCACACTCCGACCCGGATCGAAGTCGATACGGCTGAGGTCCTCCTTGCGGCCGACGATGCCGGCGAGGAGTGAGAACGGCGACGCCGCGGCCTTCACGATGAGGTTGCCCACGGTCTGCCACACGAGCTTGCCGTATCGAAAATCCGGATCCTTGAGGTTGCCGCGGATGGGCATGTCGATGTTGATCCGCCCCTCGCGGTCGCGCAGCAGCGCAAGCCCGAGCTTGATCGGCAGCTTCACCGCGTCGGGGCTTTGCACGGGATCCCCCAGGTAGAACTGGTCCAGCAGGACGTGGTTCTCCGCGATCAACTCGTCTGACGAAAGCCGGTATCGGAGGTCGAGCGACAATTTGCCCTTGGACACGGTATAGCCGACGTAACGTCCCGAGTAGGGCGTGAAGAGCGGCATCTCGATTCCATCGCAGGCAACGGTGACGTCCGAATACACGTTTTTCGCGAGCGGATTGATCTGTCCCTTGACCTTCAGCGGGGATCCGCCGAGGTCGCCTGAGAGATCCACCGACGCGCGGGCGAGATCCTTCGACGACAACCCCTCGATCCGGCCGTCCAGGTGACTGAGCGCCATTGAAAAGCCCGGCTGGAACGAACGATCCTCAAATGAGACCCGCGCATTGGCCAATGCCACGGAGCCGATCGAGATTTCCGGCGCGGGCGCCGAGACTCCGACAGCCTGCGGCGCGGTTGCTGCGGATGCCGGTGCGCTCGGACGGATCAGCGAGAAGTTGAGGCGCTTGTCCTTCAGCACGACCGCGGTCACCGACGGATCCTTCAGGACCACCGACTGGATCGACACGGCGAGCGGCGAGAGGGTCACGTCCATGCCGTTGACCGCGAGGTTTCCCAGGGAAAGCAGGCGCTCCGAAGCCACCGGGTCGACCAGGTCGAGACCCGCGAGGCCCGCGTCGCCCTTCCAGGAGCCCTGGAGGCGTCCGTCAGACCCAATGCTTGCGACGAGGTGTCCGGAGACCCGGGCGGAACCGCCCGACACGATGACGTTGACGAAGGGCGCGAGATAGGGCCCGGCAGACGGCAGGTCGATGCCGGAGACCTTGAGCGAAAGATCCGCGGCCACCGGATCGATGCCGAAGCTGCCATTCACATGAACCTCACCGGCAGTCTGCACCTTCAGCCCGAGGTCCAGGTTCGCCCTGGAGCCTGGATGCGTCGAGAAGTTGTCCACGGCCAGCGACAGGCCCGCGATCTGCAGCGACACCGGCCTCGACGTGGAGGCGTCGGCAAACGAGGCCCTGCCACCCGAGACCTTGAGCGCACCGACCTCGACCACCCACGGCGGACCGGACGGCGCGAGCGCGGGCGCCCCGGGCACGGACAGGCCGGACGGGGCGGGGAGGTCAAGACGTCCGTTCGCGAATCGGCGGAGTGCTATCGACGGATCCGAGACGGCGACCGAGGTTGCGCCCGCAACCCGGGTCGCCAGGTCGGCATGCAGCCCGTCGGCCACCACGGAGGCCACCTCGAGCAGGTTGGAGGCCTCGCCGGGATTTGACACCGAAAGATTCCTGAGGTCGAGGTGGCCCGCCGACACCGAGACCGAGGGTCCCTTTGGATCCAGCGCCGCCTTGTAGTCGAAGGCGAGTGTGAGCAGGCCGGACGGCACGCGAACCGGCGCGACGGCATCGATGTATCGCGCGTATTTGGCCAGGTGGATACCCTCGAGCGCGACATGCCCCTCGCTTGCGACCGGCTGCAGACGCACGCGGCCGCTCCACGAGATGCGCTCGCCCGAGTCCGTCGACGCCGAGAACGAGCACAGGCCCGACTCCTGGTCGCGGGTGGTGAGATTCTCGAAGGTCGCGCGGATCGGTGAGACCGTCGTGGCAAAATGGGCGCCCGCCGAGTCGTCGCTGTACGAGGCGGAGCAATCGTCGAGCACGAGGCGGGAGATCGCGACGGGGCGCGCGGTGGCGGGAGACTTGTCCTTCGCGGGGCCGGCCTCTGGCGACTTTCCCTTCGACTTTGCCGCAGCGAGAAGCGCCGCGAGATTCGTGGTCCCGTCGCGCAGCACCGCGACGTGAATGCGACCCTTCGTGAGCCGGATCTCGTCAAAGCTCCAGGTTCCGTTCCACAGGGACGCGGCCGACAGGTTCACCACGAGGCGGTCCCAACCGAGCAGTTCCGAATGGTCCGCATCGGGGATGCTCACGCCGGACAGGCCGACGGAGAGGCGAAACGGGTTGATGGACACCGACTCGATGTGGACCGGGCGGCCGAGCGCTGCGGAGGCCTCGCGAACCAGGATCCTTCGTGCCAGCCAGGGCGCCAGGACGTACACGACGAGCGCGCCCGCGATGAGCAAACCACCAATCCATACCAGGAGCCTGCGACTCAGCAGGGAGGGAATCATGTTGGCCATGTGGGAAGGCGCCCATGTTACGGCGCGCTCCCTATGATGCAACTGCGTTGCCGGGCGCGATGACGGGTAGTTTCACCCCGGCCCAAAGCGCCTCATTGAGCGCTGGCTTTCTGGCGGCGAAGCTGTTTCGTTCGCAGGCCGCATCCATGTCTGACTCCTCCCCCTCCTCGACACTTCCCTTCGTCACGGTCGCGATCGGGACCTACAACCGAGC
>JAJXVO010000051.1 GCA_021782105.1 bacterium | reverse complement strand
ATCGACGGTCTGGGCGGTGGGTTCGATGATGTCGATCAGCCGCTTGTGAGTGCGGGACTCGAACTGCTCCATCGACTTTTTGTCGACGTGCGGCGAGCGGTTGACGGACAATTTTTCAATGCGGGTCGGCAGCGGAATCGGGCCCGAGACGCGGGCGCCGGAGCGCTTGGCCGTCTCGACGATTTCGGAGGCTGACTGATCGATCACTCGATAGTCGAAACCCTGCAACTTGATGCGAATGCGTTGACCTTTCATGGCGGGCAAAGAACGGGGTTTAGGTGCGAGCGGGAGCCTTGCTCGAGGTCTCGACGATTTTCGTGAGAAGCTGAGCGGGCACCTGTTCGAAATGGGAGGGTTCCATCGAGTAGCTGGCGCGGCCCTTGGACAGGGAGCGGATGTCGGTGGCGTAACCGAACATGGTCTCGAGCGGAACGAAGGCGGTGACGATGGTGGCCCCATCGCGGTTTTCCATGCCCTGGATCTGACCGCGGCGGCGGTTGATGTCGCCCATGATGTCGCCCTGGTACTCGTCGGGGACGGTGACCTCGATCTTCATGATGGGCTCGAGGAGGATGGGCTTTGCGGAGCGCATGGCCTCCTTGAATCCGAAGATGCCGGCCATCTTGAACGCGAGTTCAGAGGAGTCGACCTCGTGGAAGGAGCCGTCGATGATGTGCGCCTTGTAGTCGATCACAGGATACCCGGCGACCGTGCCATTGTTGGCGGCCTCCTTGATGCCTTCCATGATCGGCTTGATAAATTCCTTGGGAACGACGCCGCCGACGATCTCGTTGAGTATCTCGCCGCCCTTGCCCTTTTCATTGGGCTCGAGGTTGATCACGCAGTGTCCGTACTGGCCGCGGCCGCCGGACTGGCGGATGAACTTGCCCTCGCCCACGGCGGCCTTGGTGATGCTCTCGCGGTAGGCGATCTGGGGCTTGCCTGCGTCGGCCTCGACCTTGAATTCGCGCAGCATGCGGTCGCGGATGATCTCGAGGTGGAGCTCGCCCATGCCGGCGATGATCGTCTGACCAGTATCGGTATCCGTGGATACGCGGAAGGTGGGATCCTCGGCGGAGAGGCGGGCAAGCGCGGTGCCCATCTTTTCCTGATCGGCCTTGGACCTCGGCTCGATGGACATCGAGATGACGGGCTCGGGGAAGGTCGGGGGCTCCAGGCGGATGTCGACGTCCTCGTCGCAGAGGGTGTCGCCGGTGATGACATCCTTCACGCCGATGATGGCGCAGATGTCACCGGCGTAGGCGACGTCGATTTCCTCCTTGTCCATGGCGCGCATGAGCAGAAGGCGGGAGACGCGCTCGGTGCGGCGGGTGCGCGGGTTGTAGAGGGACTGGCCCTTGGTGACCTGGCCCTGGTAAACGCGGGCGAAGACCAGACGTCCGACGAAGGGGTCGGACCAGAGCTTGAAGGCGATGGCGACGGTCTTCTCGCGGTCGTCGGCCTTGGCGAAGGTTTCGACGCCGTCGCTGTCCTGCCCCCTGGTCTCGGGGATGTCGATCGGGCTGGGCAGGTAATTGCAGACGCAGTCGAGCAGGCGCTGGACGCCCTTCTTCTTGAAGGCGGAGCCCGGGATGACGCCGGTGAACTTGAGTGAGAGGGTGGCCTTGCGGATGGCGACCATGAGGTCGGCGGTGGTGATCTCCTCGCCGTTGAGGTACTTCTCGGCGATATTGTCGTCGCTGTCGGCGACCGCCTCGATCAGGGCGTCGCGGTACTTCTTCGCTTCGGCGAGCATTTCGGCGGGGATTTCCATCGTCTTCGGGCTCATGCCGAGGGGATCCGCGGGATCTTCCTCGAACATATAGGCACGCATCTGGGCGAGATCGATGACGCCGCTGAAATTCTCCTCCGCGCCGATGGGGAGGAAGAGGGCGTGGGCGTTTGCGTTGAGCTTCTTGCGCATCTCGTCGATGCACAGGAAGAAATTGGCTCCGACGCGGTCCATCTTGTTGACGAACGCGAGGCGGGGAACACGGTACTTGTTGGCCTGGCGCCAGACTGTTTCGGACTGGGGCTGGACGCGGCCGACGGCGCAGAAAACGGCGACACAGCCGTCGAGCACGCGCAGGGAGCGTTCGACTTCGGCGGTGAAGTCGACGTGTCCGGGGGTGTCGATGATATTGATGCGGGTCTTGATGCCCTGGAAGGTGCCGATGGAGGGCACCCAGGCGCAGGAAATGGCGGCGGAGGTGATCGTGATGCCGCGCTCGCGCTCCTGCTCCATCCAATCGGTCACCGTGGTGCCTTCATGGACTTCGCCCATCTTGTGGACGGCGCCGGTGTAGAAAAGAATGCGCTCGGTGCAGGTCGTCTTGCCGGCGTCGATATGCGCGGCAATGCCGATATTGCGCGTCCACTCCATGGGGGAGGGGCGCTTCGGCGCATTGGCCGGGGCGAGTTGGGACTTGTCGGTAACGATCGAAAAGGACATGCGACGGGCGAAAGTTCGGTGCTCGTGGGAAGAGCGCTTACCAACGGAGGTGGGCGAAGGCGCGATTGGCCTGGGCCATCTTGTGGGTATCTTCCTTCTTCTTAACGACCGTGCCGGTATTATTGTAAGCGTCGACAATCTCGGCGGCGAGGGCCTCCTGCATGGGCTGGCTCTTGCGCGAATTGGCGGCATCGACCATCCAGCGGAGGGCGAGGCTCTCCTGGCGTTCGTAGGAGATTTCGACCGGGACCTGGTAGGTGGCGCCACCGACGCGGCGGCTCTTGACCTCGAGGCGGGGGCGGGCGTTTTCGAGCGCACCGATCAGGAGATCCACAGGATCGCCCTTCTGGAGCTTCTCACTGACCTTTTCGAAGGCACCGTAAACGATGCGCTGGGCGAGGCTTTTCTTGCCGCTTTTCATGATCACATTGATCAGATGGGCAACAAGGGGGCTGGTGTAGCGGATGTCGGGCGTGGCGACTCGCTTCTCGGCTCTGTGACGGCGTGACATGGTCGGAGATTCTCCTGGCGATTAAAGGTTACTTCTTTTCCTTCGGGCGTTTCACACCGTACTTGGAACGGCTGCGGCGTCGTTTTTCGACGCCGGTGGCGTCCAGGGTGCCGCGCACGATATGGTAGCGGACACCGGGGAGATCCTTCACGCGGCCACCGCGAACGAGCACGATCGAGTGCTCCTGGAGGGAATGGCCCTCGTCGGGAATGTAGGAAATGACTTCGTTGCCGTTGGTGAGGCGAACCTTCGCGACCTTTCGGATGGCGGAGTTAGGCTTCTTGGGCGTGCGGGTCATGACCTGCACGCAGACGCCGCGGCGGAAGGGGTTGCCGGAAAGCGCAGGGGATTTGGACTTCGCACGGATCTTGCGACGTCCTTTGCGCACGAGTTGATTGATGGTCGGCATATCGAAATCTGAAGGTGGAAATTTGAGAAAAGAGGCGCACGCTACCATTCACCTGAAGCTCGGCAAGAACTTTTTGGTTAAAAGTGGCGCTGTCTGCGGTATTCCCGGGTGAGCCGGTGAACCGCGGTGGAAAAAGCGTTCTTCGGAAGAAGATCCGACAACGCGCATATAAACAGGGAAAGACGTCAAGGCTCTCGCAGGTGCGCCGACGTCTGCAAGCCGAAAAGTGGATACAAGACACAAAAAAATCGCCCGGCCACTAAGGCCGGGCGATCGACGCACGGAGCAAGCTCGACGTGCGTCTTTGGCGGGAGGGATCGTTGAAATCGTCCAATCCCCGGAAGAATACAAGCTTAATTTCCGCTGGCCTTCTGTGAGACGGGGATGCCGAAGGTCGAGGTTGCCTCGTCGAGGCGCGCGGTCACGAGGGGGACGATTTCGGGCAAGGCGCCTTCGGCGAGGCCGAGGACTGCCATGCTCTTGGGATCGGGCATGACCGGAGGCGGGTTGCCATCGCAGACGGCGGACCGCACCCAGCGTGCGACGACGAGCAGATGCGCGAGGCGTGCATGGGAAGAGGCCAGGACGGGTTGGTACTGGGCGCGCACGGGCTCGACGACAGAGGGGGGAAAATCCCAACGACGCAGCAATGCGGCGCCGGTGTCCGCGTTGGTGAACCCGAGCAGGGCGCGCTCGGAGGCGGTATATTCGTCCGGATATCCGGTGGATACGAGACGCTGGTCTGTGGAGATCATGGACGCCCAGGCGTTGACGACGACCATGCCGACGCTGTGGAGAAGTCCGAGGGCGTAGGCAGCGTTGGGGTCTTCGTCGACGTAGCGGGCGACCTCCTCGGCGGCGATGCCGCAGGCGATGGAGCTACGCCAGAGTGTCTTTGAATCGATCCCGTAGGCAGGAAGCGGCTTTTCGAGAATTTGCATCCCGATGACGATCGTCATGAGGCGGCGCACCTCCCGAAATCCGAGCAAGGTGATCGCCTCCTCGATGCTGCGGGCGCGAGCGCCGAGTCCCACGAAGGCGCTATTGCTGACCTGCAGGATGCGCGCGGCCAGGGCGCGTTCGAGGCGGATGACCTCCGCCAGATCCCCCACGTCGGTGTTGAGGTCTGCGAGCATGGGCTGCAGGCGGGCCAGCACCTTAGGCACGGGCGGAAGCGTGCGCAGCTGACGCACAAGCTCCTCGGGTGTGGAGCAGATATGGAGGGGGAGTGTTGCCGCGGGTTGACTCATCGCAGGGATGACAATGACGGCGACGGTAGATTACTCCTGAATCTCAAGCAAGTGGCGAACGGCAATTAAGCGAAGACGGACCTCGCCCACGATTCTCCTGAGCTGGATTGGGCCCAGGCGAAGCGGCTGAATTGCGTAGGAATCAGGCATTTGCGGTGGATCGTCGTCCGTGCAGACGGTGGATCGGATCCATTTTGCGGCGTGAAGGAGGGCGGCCATGCGGACATGACCCGGCGAGCCGTGGGGCGAATATTGCCAGCGGACTGGCGAGCACATGGCGGTGGGAAAATCCCAGAGTTCGAGCAACTCGGCGCCGACGTCGGCTTGGGTGAAGCCGATAAGGGCGCGCTCGCTCTCGACGTACTCAAAGGGAAGTCCCTTGAAGGTGAACATGAGCACGGGCTGACGCTGCATGGCCCATTCGTTGATCGCGACCATGCCAACGCCGTGCAGGAGGCCGGCGGTGTAGGCGACGTTGCGGTCCTCCCCCACTATGCCGGCGAGCGTTTCGGCGGCCAGCGCGCAGGCCACGGCCTGCTTCCACAGATCTTCCGCCTCGGTTCCATAGACGGCGAGCGGCCGGATGAGGACCTGAGAAGCGCTGGCGTAGGAGACCATCTGATACACCTGGTCGTATCCGAGGCGGAGGACGGACTCCTCGACGGAGCACACTCGGGCGCCCTTGCCGTAATAGACGCTGTTGGCGACCTGGAGCACCCGGGCCGCAATGCCGGGATCGAGGCGGATCAGGGAGACGATATCGTTGATCGAGGAGTTTCCGTCGTTGAGAAGCTGGGTCAGGCGGGGAAGCACCTTGGGCGCGGACGGAAGGTGCTGCAGCGTCTGGACGATGTCAGCGGGGCTGACATCGAGGGGTTCGACTGCGATTGGGATGGCGCTCATATTCTTCACCCTTTCTATCGGAAACCAGGGGGAAACCTTTAGGCTGCATCGGCGCCCGCGGCGCATTCGGCGGGGTTCGGGAGGGCTCCCGGGAAAATGCCGTCAATCCGCCTCGGACCGCTTTCCGGCACTTGCCAATCGGCGTGGGTGGTTTCAAAGGTATGCGCCATGTCCATTCCCTTCTACCAATCTCCCCTTCACACCGACGTACGCCCCTACAAGGCAGACGATGACGACGACGATGATGACGACGAGGGCAAGGAGGCGAAGAAGTCCGGGGGGCCGGTTGCGGCGGTCATCGCCCGGAAATTCCTCGATCAGCGGAAGATCTTCCTGTGGGGCGCTGTGACGGACGAGACGGCGAAGGATCTCACGGAGAAGCTGCTGTATCTCGACGCCGAGGCTCCGGGCAAGGACATCACCTTCTACATGAACACGCCGGGCGGCTCGATCACGGCGGGCATGGCGGTGTACGACACGATGACGATGATCGGATCGCCGGTCACCGTGGTGGTGACGGGCATGGCGGCGTCGATGGGATCGATCCTTTTGAGTGCGGCGAAAAAGGGGCGGAGGCTGCTGTATCCGCATGCGCGGGTGCTTATTCACCAGCCGCTGATTTCGGGCCGTTTCATCGGACCTGCGACGGACATCAACATCCAGGCTCAGGAGATGGAGAAGCTGCGGCAGGAGCTCAACGGCATCCTCGCGACGGCGTCGGGTCAGCCCCTGGAGAAGATCCAGAAGGACACGGACCGGGACTTTTATCTCAACGCAGCCGAGGCGATTGCCTATGGCCTGGCGGACAAGATCGTGGAAACCGTCTGAGCGCGAATCCGCAGGCCCTCCCTCGCGCAAGCGTGTGCAGGGTCGGGGCCGGCGACGGCCCGCGCATTTCCAAGCTGGAGACGCGTGCCGCCCAGGGGCATCTCCCGCACAACCACCCCCACCCCGACCGTGGACGCGTCCCCCGTCAGACAACGCGTATCAAAGATCTGGATTCTCAAACCCGGCGAATTGGACGGGTTGGTCCTGCTTGCGCCCTCGCTTGCGCTGCTGCGGGCGGAGGCGCCCGGGGCTGCGCTGCGGGTGTTGATCGACCGGGCGCACGCCGTGCAGGCGGCGACGTTGGTTGGCGGGATCGACTGGATAGGAACCTCCCTGAACGCGGCGGGACCGGAGCGGGATGTCGATGCAACGGAGCTGGCGCGCCTCGAGCGGATGCTCAAGGACGACGCTCCGGACGTGCTGGCATCGGCCGGCACGCGTGCGGACTGGCTGGACCTGAGGCTGGCCACGTGTTGTCCGCGCAGTCGGAGGGTGGCGGTGCGCTGCCAGGAGCCGTCGGCGTATCCGGAGACGATTCGGTGCGAGGCTGACGCGGGGGCTTGGCGGGAGGGGCTGGCCCTTGCCGGGCTGATCCTGAGCCGTCCGCTGCGTGCGCGGCCGCTGGAGATTTCAACGGGGGCGGAAGAGCAGCTGGCCGCCGTGCGCCGGGAGCTCGCCGAAGCAAAGAGGCAGATTGAGGAGCGCGAGGGCAATCAGGGCCAGGCGATGACAGAGGTGGAGATGTGGGCGCGACGACTCGCGGAGGCCGAGGCGGAGAGCGCGCGGCTGAAGGCGGAGTTTGGTGCGAAGAGCGCCGAGAGCGATCTGCTGCGCCTGCGGGTCGAGGAGCGCGAGGCCTCCCTAAGGAACTATGCGGCGGGGCACGCCACCCTGGAGCTGCACAAGCATTATCAGAGGATCGTCAGGGAGAAAGAGACCGCGATTCTGAACCTCGACCGGGTCTGCCGGGAGCGCGAGGCGCTGATTGGGAAATTGACGCTCGAGGCCAGCCGGACGGGTTCGCTGGTGAGACAGGCGTGTCTGGCAGCCGGGGGGTTCTGGTCGGCGAAAGTCGCGGCTCCGCTGCTGCGGCGCTGGGAGGAACTGCTGCTGGTGCGCATCCGGCGCCGTGTGCTGGGCGAGCTGCGCCAGCACCCCGCGCGGAGGCTGGTATGGGATTCGCGGGTACTGGTGCGGCGGACGCGCGCCTCGCGCCTGCCTCGCATCGGCGTGGTGACGCCGAGCCTCGACCAGGCGGTATTCCTGGAGCGTGCGATCGCGAGCGTGCTGGAGAAGCAGGCGTATCCAAAACTATTTTACGTGATCCAGGACGGCGGGTCGGCGGACCGCAGCGTTTCGGTGATCCGGGCGGCGGAATCGCACCTGCACGGCTGGGCGTCGGCGAGCAACGAGGGCAAAGGCGACGCGTTGGTACGCGGCTTCGAAGCGCTGTCGGGGGCGCTGGCTCCGGACGACGTGATGGCGTGGGTTGACGCGGACGATCTCCTTGCCCCTGGGGCGCTGCGGCGCGTGGGGGATTATTTCGCCCTGCACCCGCGGGTGGACGCAGTCTACGGGCACCGGATCATCGTGGACGAGGACGACCGGGAAGTGGGCCGTTGGATACTTCCGCGTCACGACGACAAGCAATGGCGATGGATCGACTGGGTGCCGAGGGAGACCCTTTTTTGGCGGAAGCGCGCGTGGGACAGGGCGGGGGGCCTGGATCCGACCCTGCATTACACCCTTGCGTGGGATTTTTTGTTGCGGCTGCAGGCGACGGGGGCGCGGATCGTGCGGCTACCCTATTTTCTGGGCGCCAAACGCCTGTTGGACGGGGCGCACGGGGCGGCTGCGAATGTGGCACGGCGCGAGAAGGAGCTGCGGACCCTGCGAGACCGCGTGCACGGAGCTCATTTCGATCACACGCTTCGCGACCTCGAGGTGCGGAAGGCGGCGGTTCGCAGCGCAGCGTGCGAGGCGCTGATGGGCCTGGGGCTGCGTTGGTGACGGGCGCGAGGGCTCGTTCAGCTGCCGTGCGCCGCTGAGGGCGGCTGGGCGGCGTCGCTGCCGAACGAGGCGGTGTGCATGCGGCAGATGGCCACGAAGGTCTCGTCGCTCAGGGACAGGCGGCGCTGGCGTGAGTAGACCACTCCCCAGCGGCGCCGGAGAGGCTGCGGGCCGAGAGGAAACGACACCAGCGAACCCTGGGCCAGTTCGTTGCGTGCCACCCAGTGAGCCACGACGCCCACGCCTACGCCGAGCTTCGCGAGCTCCTTGATCGCCTCCATGCTCCCCAGCTCGATGAAATGGCCCAGCGAAACCCCTGTAGCCATGAAATAGTCCTGGATCAGCCGGAACGTGAGGCTGGTCTTGCTGTAAAGAATCAGCGTCTCCTCCGAGATAGGCCCACGCACGGCCTGGTCGTTTTTCACCCAGCGGTGACCGGGGGCGACGAGAAACCGGAGTTCATCCTCGAAGAGCGGCACGAAGGCCCAGTCGCGCTGGTCCAACGGCTCTATCATCAGGGCCAGATCGGTCTGCTTGCTCTCAAGCAACTCGAGCTGGCGACCGTGGTCGCCGGGTTCGACGGTGAGCGCGCAGCGGGGATACCGCTGCTTGAATTCCCGAAGGACCGTGGGGAGAATGTACTGGCAGGTCGTGGTGCTTGCTCCAACACGAAGGCGCAAGTGCCCCCAATGGTTGAGACTGTCGATGCCGGCGCGCGCGATTCGCATCTCCGCGAGGATCTTCTCGGCATGCTGAAGAAACTGTTCGCCTGCCTGGGTGAGGATCACGCGCCTTCCCGCACGATCGCACAGACGGCATCCGATCTCCTCCTCCAATGCCTTCATGGCGTGACTGATGGCGCTTTGAGTCAGACCGAGCTCCTTCGCCGCAAGCGTGAAGCTGCCGACCCTCGCCAGAGTGGCAAAGGCGAGCAATTGTCTGCTGTCCAGAAGGGAAGGCATGGAATTAAGGGCGTGCACGCACGGCATGAACGAACCGCCGTGATGCTCGTCGGGTGAGCAGCAGTAATCGGGCCAATTCTCGCGATTTCTAGCGCGGAGGCGCCGCCTTTTGGTTGCACTCCGGTTTTCAACCCGCCTGAAATCGATTCATGCCCGACACCGCGAATATCGCCCGGCACCTGCCCTTGATGGCGGAGCTGCGTCCTGACGGCGCTGCCGTGAAGATTCCGCGGGGTCGGACTCGTAAGGGAGAGATAGACTACCTGACGCTGAGCTTTTCGGAACTCGATGCGGAGGCGGGCCTTTGGCAGGAACGGCTGGCGAAGGCGGGTGTGGCACGTGGAGACCGCACTTTGGTGATGGTGAGGCCCGGCCTGCCGCTCATCGCGTCGGTCTTTGCGTTGTTCGCGACGGGCGCAGTTCCCGTGGTGATCGACCCCGGCATGGGATTGGGCGCGTTTCTCGCCTGCGTGGCCCGCACGAAGCCGAAGGCGATGGTTGGCATACCGCTGGCGAATCTCATCAGCCGCGTCGCCCGGAATTCGTTCCGAGGTTTGAGCATCCGGGTCAGCGCGAGTGGGCGGCTGGATGCGCGATTGGGGCGCAAGGGCGACGGTTCGCGCGGGCTGTCGCTTGCGCCGACTGCGGCCGACGAGCTTGCTGCGATTCTTTTCACGAGCGGATCGACGGGCGCTCACAAGGGCGTCCGGTATGAACACGGCATGTTCGAAGCTCAGGTCGGGATGATCCGGCGGACCTACGGCATCGAGCCCGGCGAAGTAGATCTGCCGTTGCTCCCGGTGTTCGCGCTATTTAATCCGGCCCTGGGCATGACGAGCGTGGTGCCGGAGATCGATCCGCGGCGTCCGGCAGCGGTCGACCCGGCGAAGATCGTCCAGGCGATCACGCAGGAGCAGGTGACCAATTCCTTTGGCTCCCCCACCCTTTGGACGCGGATCGGCGAGCATTGCATCGCGCGAGGGGTCATGCTGCCCACGTTGCGGCGCATCCTTTGCGCGGGGGCGCCGGTGCCGGCGAGGCTCTGGGACGACGCGTCGCGCTTCCTTCCGAACGGGCGCATGCACAGCCCCTATGGCGCGACCGAAGCGCTGCCCGTGAGCAATGCGGTCCAGGGGGAAGCCAAGACTGGATCTCTGAGCGGCGCAGACGTCGGCAAGCCCCTCGACGGCATGCGCGTGCGCATCATTGCCATCGACGAGGGCCCGTGCGCCCGCCTCTCGCAAACGCGCGAACTTCCCCGCGGCGAGATTGGTGAAATCATTGTCCGGGGGCCGGTGGTGACCAAGGCCTACGATGCGCTGCCCGAGGCCACGGCGGCCTCCAAGATTGCGGACGACGAGGACGGTGTCCTCTGGCATCGCATGGGGGACACGGGGTTTGTCGATGACGAGGGCGGGTTATGGTTTTGCGGGAGGAAGGCGGAACGTGTGACGCCGGCCGAGGGGGCGCCCCTTTTCACAGAGCCGTGCGAGCGCGTTTTCCGCACGCATCCGCGGGCCCGGCGCTGCGCGCTCCTGGGTCTGGGACCGCAAGGCCGGCAGATTCCCGCCCTGGTGGTGGAGACCAGGGTGGAAACCTCGTCGGAGGCGCGCGAGCTCACGCGGGAACTTCGGAAACTCGCCCAGGAGCATCCGGACACGGAACGCATCCAGGTCTATTACTATCGCGAACGTTTTCCGGTGGACGTGCGCCACAACGCGAAGATCCACCGTCTTGCGCTCGCAAAATGGGCGCAGACCGCGACCGGCTATCGGTCCGAACCCAAGCGCTGACCTGGGTCCTCCGGAGTCCATGAGCATGCCCATCACCGACCCCGTCGTAGTCACCGGTGGCACCGGCTTCCTTGGGAGGCGGATTGTCGAGCGCCTGCGCGGAGAGGGGCGGGCGGTGACGGTCCTGGCGAGGCGGCCCTTGTCGGAGCTGGAGGCGCTGGGAGTGCGGGTCATCGCAGGTTCGATCGAGGACGAGGGGGCGGTCGACCAGGCCGTGCGGGGGGCTGGAACGGTGTTCCATGTCGCGGCGAAGGTTGGGGTTTGGGGCGACCACGAGGCGTTTTTTCGCACCAACGTGCTGGGTACGCGCACGCTACTGGCCGCGTGCCGAAGGCATGGCGTACGACGCTTCGTGCACACCAGCACGCCGAGCGTCGTGTACAACGGCCGGGATCTGGCGGGGGCCGACGAAAGCCTCCCGCTGACGAGTGCCTGCCCCTGCGCCTATCCCGTAACCAAAGCCCAGGCGGAGCGTGAAGTGCTTGCAGCCAACGGCGTCGATGGGCTGCTGGCCGTGGCACTTCGTCCGCACCTCATCTGGGGGCGGGGTGATCCCCATCTCGTGCCACGGCTGCTGGCGAGGGCTCGGGCTGGGCGGTTGCGTATTGTCGGGAGCGGTCTCAACCGCGTGGACATGGTGCACGTCGACAATGCCGTCGACGCGCATCTGCTGGCCGAGCGCGCGCTCGTGGACGCGACGTCGCCCGCGGCGGGCAGGGCGTATTTTATCACGAACGGAGAACCGGTCGTGCTCTGGGAGTGGATCAACCGACTGCTTGAGACGCTTGGGGAGCGTCCCGTCACCCGGCGTCTCGGGCTCGGCCTGGCGCTGCCGCTCGGGGCTGCCTGCGAGGGACTGTGGCGCGTGCTGCGGAGGGGGGGAGAGCCGCCGCTCACGCGGTTTGTAGCCTCGGAGCTCGCCAGGGACCACTGGTTTTCGATCGCGGCGGCGCGCCGGGACCTGGGCTATGCGCCGCGTGTCAGCATGGCCGAGGGCACGGCAGATCTCGTGGCGTCGCTGCGAGGCTCGGGAACCAGGGACGGTGCTGCGTAGGGAGGGAGCCAGGTCAACGGCTGCAGATTGCATTTGGCTTCCGGGCGCCTCCGTCGGATAGATCGCACCTTCACAGCACCATTTCCAATGCGGACCATCCTCCTCCTGATCGGCTCCAACGTCTTCATGACCTTCGCCTGGTACAGCCAGCTGAAGTTTCGATGGATCGAGACCAAACCGCTGCCGGTGATCATCCTGATTTCCTGGTCGATCGCCCTGTTCGAGTACTGCCTGGCGGTCCCCGCCAACCGGATCGGCTACATGTCCGGGCAGTTCACGGGATACCAGCTCAAGATCATCCAGGAATGCATCACGCTGACCGTGTTCATCGGATTCGCCTGGTTTGTGCTGAAGGAGAGGCTCACCTGGAATTACGCGGTCAGCCTGCTGCTCATCCTCGGGGCGGTGTACTTCGCAATTGGTGTGAAACCCGGCGCGAAATGACGGAGCTCCGGGCAAACCCGAGAAACCGCCAACCCGTGCTTGCTTCGCGCGGCGTCCGCGTGTCTGGTTTCGGCACTCGGCTCCTCGCGTTTCCGTGCGAAGCCCCTCAGGCCTTGCGCCGCCGGGAGCCGGGGCCTTCCCAGGCGGAAGTACTCCAGAAATAACCTTGTAGTCGTCAAAGATTTTTTCCTCTTTAACGGATCCAGCAACGATCCCCTCCTCAACCCTCAAACGTCCGTTCCATGTCCAAGCCCGCCACCACCAAAACCGCGGCTCCGGTGCCCGCCACCGCCGATACTGCCGCCCGCAAAAATCTCGAACTCGCCGTCTCGGCCATCACCAAGCAATTCGGCGAAGGCTCCATCATGCGCCTGGGCGATGCGCACAAGATGGCAGTTGAAACCCTCTCGACGGGTTCGCTTGCCATCGATCTGGCCCTGGGGGTGGGCGGCCTGCCCCGCGGCCGCATCGTCGAGATCTTCGGCCCCGAGTCCTCGGGCAAGACCACGCTCTGCCTGAGCGTCATCGCGGAGGCCCAGCGCCGGGGCGGTCTGGCGGCCTTCGTCGACGTCGAACACGCGCTCGATCCGAAGTATGCGCGCATCGTCGGCGTGAACCTCGACGACCTGCTGGTCTCGCAGCCCGACAGCGGCGAGGACGCGCTCAACATCGCGGAGACGCTGATCCGCTCCAACGCGATCGACGTGATCGTGGTCGACTCAGTCGCCGCGCTGGTCTCCAAGGCCGAGCTCGACGGGCAGATGGGCGACGCGACCGTGGGCTCGCAGGCCCGGCTCATGAGCCAGGCGATGCGCCGCCTCACCGCGGTCATCAGCAAGAGCAAGTGCATCTGCATTTTTACCAACCAGATTCGCGAGAAGATCGGCGTGATGTTCGGCAATCCCGAGACGACCCCCGGCGGTCGCGCGCTGAAGTTTTTCGCCAGCGTTCGCGTCGACATCCGCCGCAAGGACCAGATCAAGACGCCCGAGGGCCGGGTCATCGGCAACCGCACGAAGGTCAAGATCGTGAAGAACAAGGTCGCCCCGCCGTTCACCGAATGCGAGTTCGACATCATGTACGACGAGGGCATCTCGCGCATGGGCTCGGTCCTCGACCTGGGCCTGGAGCACAAGATCCTCGAAAAGAAGGGCGCCTGGATCGCCTTCGAAGGCGAACTTGTCGGTCAGGGGCGCGACGCCGCCAAGCAGACGCTCAAGGAAAAGCCCGAGCTTGCTGCGAAGGTGATCAAGCTGGTGCTCGAGAAGGTCAACGTCACCGGCGGCCAGACCGTGACCGGCAACGCGGAGAACGCGGCCGAGTAGGTCACCACAATCCGGATACCCTTTCAGGGCGGAGGGGCCGCGGGTCCCCCGCCCTTTTTGTTTTCCTCAGGAGCGCGGGCGCTCGAAGCCCTCGGCGCGGTCCACGATGAACTTGGGCCGCGCGCGGACCTCCTCATAGATGCGTCCGATGTATTCGCCGAGGATGCCCACGCTGATCAGTTGGATGCCGCCCAGGAAGAGCACGAGGATGACGATCGTGGGGTTGCCCGAGGCGAAGGTGAACCAGCCGAAGATTTTCGCCAGTGCGTAGACGATCGCGAACAGGAACGAGCTGATGGCGAGCACGAAGCCGAGCTTGGTGCTCAGGGTGAGCGCGAAGGTGGAGAAGCAGAAGATACCGTTGAAGCCGATTCGCAGGGAGCCGAAGAAGCGGTTGTAGTTGGTCTCGCCTGCGAAGCGCGGGGGACGATCGAAGGGGATGATGCACTGGTTGAAACCCACGATCGCGACCATGCCGCGCAGGAAGCCGTGGCATTCCTTCAGGCGCACGATCTCGCCGACGACGCGGCGGCTCATCAGGCGAAAATCGCCCGTGTTCGGCGGAATGCGCACCTCGGCGATTTTCTGGATCACGGCGTAACCGGCCGTCGCGACCAGCCGCTTGAGCCAGGGCTCGCCGGTGCGGTGCCTGCGTTGGGGCAGGACGACGTCGAAGCCCTCGCGCCATTTTGCGACCATCTCTGCGATCAGCTCGGGCGGATCCTGAAGGTCGACATCCATCACGATCACGGCCTCTCCGCCTGCATACTGCATGCCTGCGAGCGTCGCCATCGGCTGGCCGAAGCGGCGGGAGAACGTGAGCAGTTTCACACGCTCGTCGCGGGCGCGTTCCCCGAGGATGACGCGCTCGGTGGCGTCGGGCGAGGGGTCGAGGGCGAAGATGATCTCGTAGTCCTCGGTGAGCCCGGACAGCACCGGCCGCACCCGACGCAGGAATTCGGGGACGTTTTTCTCTTCCTTGTAGACGGGAACGACGAGGCTGAGGAGCATGGCCGGGAGCTGAACCGAGCGAGGATCTCACAGCAGCCGCGCATGAAGACAAGCGCCGATGCAGGCGACGGGCGGGTACGGACTGGCCGCCATCGTTTTTCGCGAGGCCTGAGAGGGGGGCGCCTGCTGAGGCTCTTCAAATGATCGAACGCGGTTCTTGTTTCGCCGAGCCGGCGGTATTCGCGATCCTTGGCGGGATGACCTTTCCCGAGAACTTTGCGTGGGGCGCGGCCACGGCCGCTTATCAGATCGAAGGAGCCGTGTCCGAGGACGGACGGGGTCCCTGCGTCTGGGACGATTTTTCGGCGCGCCCCGGCAAGGTATTCGAGGGGCACACAGGGGCCGTGGCCTGCGACCACTACCACCGGGCGGAGGAGGACGTGGAGCTCATGCGGCAGATCGGGCTCAAGGCCTATCGTTTTTCGATCGCGTGGCCGCGGGTGCTGCCGGAGGGCACGGGTGCGGTGAATGCGGCGGGGCTCGATTTTTATGACCGCCTCGTGGACAGGCTCCTCGCTGCGGGCATCGAGCCCTGGACGACGCTTTTTCACTGGGACACGCCCCTGGCCCTGCATCGGCGCGGTGGATGGATGAACCGCGACATGGTGGGATGGTTCGCGGACTACGCGGCGGTGGTGGCGAAGCGCCTTGGCGACCGCGTGGGGCACTGGATGACGCTCAACGAGCCTCAATGCTTCATCGCCTTCGGCCTGGGCGAGGGCGTGCACGCGCCGGGCGACCGGATGTCGCACGCCAACGTGCTTGCAGCGTGGCACAACGCGCTGCTGAGCCACGGGCGTTGCGTCCAGGTGCTGCGCGCCGAATGCCCGCCGACCGCCCGAATAGGGTTCGCGCCGACGGCCAGCCAGCGTATTCCCGCCACTGGCTCGGAGGCCGACATCCAGGCGGCGCGCAGGGCCTATTTCGAGGGAGTCGGGCACTCGGGCCTGTGGACGCCGTCGATGAGCATGGATCCGGTCTACCTCGGCCGCTATCCCACGCAGGCCTTCGAGGTCTACGGAGCCGACATGCCGCACATCGGCGAGGGCGACCTGGAGCTGATCTCGCAGCCGCTCGATTTCCTCGGGATCAATTGCTACACGGGAACAAAGGTGAGGGCGAAGTCCGACGGAGCCTGGGAACTCGAGCCCCACCCCGCGGGCCAGCCGGTCGCGATGCTGCCCTGGCTGAACATGATGGAGGATGCACTGTACTGGGCGGCGCGCTTCCTGTCCGAGCGTTATCCCGGGCTGCCCGTGGTGGTGACGGAAAACGGTTTTGCGTCGACGGATTGGGTGGCCCTTGACGGAGGCGTGCACGACCCGGCGCGGGTCGACTACACGGCGCGCTACCTGCGCGGATTGCGGCGTGCATCGGCCGAGGGCGTGCCGGTCGCAGGCTATTTTCACTGGTCGCTGATGGACAACTTCGAGTGGGCCGAGGGCTACCGTGCGCGCTTCGGACTGGTGCACGTGGATTACGCGACGCAGAAACGCACCTTGAAGGATTCGGCGCGCTGGTATGCGGAAGTGATCCGCACTAACGGCGCCTGCCTGCCCGCCTGACGCGGGCCGCGGGCGGTGGGGCGGCGCCGAAGGATCGTTTTTCTAGACTCGCCTCCGGCGTGCGGGTCTGTTGTCTCCGCGTCTCGGCACACCGCCGTCCTCGCCATGAACATCCTCATGATCACGTCCGAGTGCGTCCCGTACGCGAAAACCGGCGGGCTCGCCGACGTGGTGGGCGCCCTGCCCCGCGCCCTGGCGCAACTCGGGCATGCGCCGATCGTGGTGATGCCGCTGTATTCCGCGATCGATCGCGCGCACCACCGGATCGAGCCCGTGCTGGGGCCGGTGGGCGTGTGGATGGGCAACTGCCAGGAGTGGTGCACAGTGCACCGTGCCGACATGGGCGGGGTGCCGGTGTACTTCATCGAGTTCAACAACTATTTCGACCGCTGGGGGCTGTACCACGACGCGGAGTTCCGCGATTACGGCGACAACCCGCTGCGTTACGCCTTTTTCACCCGCGCGGCGCTGCAGCTTTGCGCGGACCTCGGTTTCAAACCCGACATCGTGCACACGCACGACTGGCAGACGGCGCTGGCGGCGGCCTACCTGAAGGTGTGGCACTGGGACCATCCGCTCATCGGGGGCGCGGCAAGCGTGCTCACGATCCACAATCTCGCGTACCAGGGCATATATCCAGCATCCCACTACGACTACGTGGGCCTCGGCTGGGACAATTTCACCGCGGACAAGCTCGAGTCGTTTGGAGCGATGAACTTTCTGAAGGGCGGCATCGTGTTCTCCGACGTGGTGAACACCGTGAGCCCGACCTACGCCCGCGAGACGCTGACCCCCGAGGGAGGCTGCGGGCTCGCCCCCTATCTCGAGGCGAAAGGGCGCCGTTACCGGGGCATACTGAACGGGGCCGACAACGTTTCCTGGGATCCGGAGACCGACCGGCACCTTCCCGCCAGCTACGGCGCGTCGGATCTCTCGGGCAAGGCGCGGTGCAAGATGGCGCTGCAGCGCAGGCTGGGATTGGAGGAGGATCCGGGGGTGCCCGTGATCGGCGTCGTCAGCCGGCTTGTCTCACAGAAGGGCCTGGATCTGCTCGCCACGGCCTGCGAGGGCATCCTGCGCGGGATGCGCGTGCAGTTCGCGCTGCTGGGCTCGGGCGAGAAGGAGCTTGAGCACTATTTTGGAAACCTGCCCGCACGGTATCCCGGGTTATTTGGCAGCCACATCGGCTACAGCGACGAACTCGCGCGATGGATCACGGCCGGCTCCGATTTTCTCCTGATGCCGTCGCGCTACGAGCCCTGCGGCCTCAACCAGCTCTACGCGTTGCGCTACGGCACGCTTCCGATCGTGCGGGCGACGGGAGGGCTCGAAGACACGGTCGAGCAGTACGACGAGGCCACGGGTTCGGGCAACGGGTTCAAGTTTTGGGATCCCAGCCCGCATGCGCTCTACTACACGGTGGGCTGGGCGGTGAGCACCTATTATGACCGTCCGCGGCATCTCCAGGGGATGATCCGCGATGCGATGGGCCGTGACTTCTCGTGGCGGCACAGCGCCGAGATCGGAA
>JAJXVO010000050.1 GCA_021782105.1 bacterium | reverse complement strand
CGTTATGTTCAGTCCCGCTCCGCCTGCTTTGAGCGAGAGTAGAAAGACAGGAATCTCCGGTGAGCGCTGGAAGCGGTCGACCTCCTGCTGGCGAGCCTGGGGGGCCATCGCTCCGTCGAGGTGGCACGCGGCCACACCCTCGCCTTCGAGATCCTCTCGCAGCAGACGAAGCGCCGACGCGAACTGCGAGAAAATCAGAATCCGGTGACCGTCGTCGATCGCCTCCTCAATCAATTCCAGCAGCACCTCGTGTTTCGCGGAGACTACGCCTCGGCCCGCCTCCAGCAGGCGCGGATCGCAGCACACCTGCCTGAGCCTCAGCAGCTGCGTGAGCATCGCGAAGCGCAGGCGCGCCTCTCCCGCGCCCGAGGCCTCCAGGTCAAAGAGCTCCCGCTCGCCGTTCTCGCGCATGGAGTCATAGAGCCCCCGCTGCTCACCGCTCAGCTCGCACCACACGGTCTGTTCGATCTTGGGCGGTAGCTCGGGCGCCACTGCCCGCTTGGTGCGGCGAAGGATATACGGAGCCGTCCTGGCAATCAGTCGCTCGTCATGCCACGCCCGCTCGTCCGTCCTGAGCCCCGAGGGAACCGCCGCAAGGTAGCCCGGCAGCAGGAATTCGAAGAGGGAGCGCAGTTCCTCCAGCGAGTTTTCCAGCGGCGTCCCGGTGAGGACAAACCGCGACTCCGCGGGGATCGCGCGCAGCGCCTGGGCATTCTGGGAACGGCGGTTCTTGATGTGCTGGGCCTCGTCCGCCACGACACACACCCAGTTCACCCCGCCGATCAAATCCCTGTCTCTCGTGAGCGTTCCATAGCTCGTGACCACCACATCATGCCGCGCAAGCGCCTCTCGCGACGAGAGCCGACCCGTCCCGTGGTGCACCGCCACGCGAAGCCCGGGCGCAAACGCAACCGCCTCCCGGCGCCAGTTCTCGAGCAACGAGGCAGGAGCGACCACGAGGCTTGGCCCCCCCCGCGCACCACCACCCGGCACACCACGAATCGCAGTCAAAAGCCCCAGCGCCTGCAGCGTCTTTCCCAGCCCCATCTCGTCGGCCAGCACGCCGCCCAGCCGTTGAGTGTGGAGATACCAAAGCCAGGCGACTCCAAGTTTCTGATACGGACGAAGGCGCGCCTCGAGATCCGCCGCCATCGGAGCGGACCGCAGGCTCGAGAGTTCGCGAAGCGCCGTGCTGCGCTCCCGCCAAGCCGCGGGCGCATTGAAATTGGGTGACAGGGTCTCGATGATCTCCTGCGCTTCCGGCACCCGCGCCCTCGCGATTTTGACCGACCGTGTCGGAGTAAGCGTCGACTGCGCGTCTCCCGCCAGCGCACGCTGCGCCTCCGCAATCCGCCGCAGGGACTCCTTTTCCAGCAAATAGATCTTTCCTCCGTGCTCCACGTAGTTGCGCCCGCCGGCAAGGGCCTCCCGAACCGAATCCTCGGACGCACCGCCCGCGCGGATCGCCATCGTGAGCGAGAAGCCGCCCAGGGTCTCCTCCGCCGAACACACGACCTCGGCCGGCACGAAACGGGCCGCGTTTTTCACAAAATTGTCGCTCATCGTCGCGCCCCACTCCGACCGAAGCTTGTCTCCGTGTTCGGACAGGAACGTCAGCGTCTTGTGACGATCGCGCAGCCACCACCGCCGGTTCGAGGGTTCCAGGACGAAGCCGCTGGTTTTCAGCAGCTCGAGGACCGCGGGGTAGCTCGAGTGCTCTTTGGACGGCAGCGACAGGGCAAGGTAATGTTCGGACCCGTCAATCACAACCGGAGTGCCCGTCCCCGTGCCTGGACTCCTCGAAGGGCGGCGCGGCGGTGCCGAAGGCGGCTGTTGCCCCACCAGCGCCGTCTCGGGCCGCCCCCTTCCGAGCAGGCCTTCCACCCCCTCGAGCACGCCGTCCTTCCAGCCGATCGCTTCCCCGCCCCGTCCCGCCCAGAAAAAGACCGGGCGCCCCCGAAGGGCTCCCAGGATCTCGCGGAGTTGCGCTCTTGAGAGCTGGAGCAGGGCCGGAGGCGTCGGCGCTCCGCTCCAACGCTGGAGCAACGCCAGCGCGGGAAACAGCTCCGCCGCCGGCTGCACGGAAAGATCCACCTCCAGCTTCACGGGAATCGCGTCGCGAAGGACGGCCGATGCAAGGTTGGGAGGAAGGAACAGCCGCAGCATGTGCAGCCGATAAGGACTCGCCCGCAAACCTGGCAATCCTAGAAACCAACTCTCCCTGGGGCGCCTGCCGCTATTCGGCTTGGTTCGCCCTCGGACCCCCCACATGCTTCCGGCATGCGCCCCGCGTCGCAAGTCCCTGTCCGCTCCATTCTGGTCGCGACGCTGGTTGCTTTCTCGGCCGCCTGGATTGTCTCCCAATCCGAGGCGTTCAGGCTGCTCGATTTCAAGGGCCTGGATTGGATGACCCGCCTGCGGACGCATTTCCAGCCTCCACCCGATCCCCGCATCGCCATGGTGCTCTTCGACGACGACTCGGAGTCCCGCATCGCGGCGTGGCCCACCGATCGCCAATGGCATGCGGATTTCATGCGCCTGCTCTACCGCACCTCGCCGGCCGAAGTCTGCTGGGATGTGATCTTCGACGCCGACGGGAAATCGAAGGGCGGCGATGCCTCGATGGCAGCGATCGCCGGAGCCCTGCGCGAAAACGGGGTGCCCGTCGTCTGCGCCGCCATGAGCAGCAACGATCCCGCCGCGATCAGCCCCTCGCCCTCCGAAGGCCCCACCCGCCCGTTCACCCATGTGGTCGGCAACCTCGCCGCTCTCGAGGGCCACACACGCGCCTTCCTCCCCTTCGCAGCTCTCCGCGCCTCCACTCTGTTCGCCTTCGCCGACAGCTCCCCCGAAGCGGACGGCGTCCGGCGGAAAATTCCCCTCCTGGTCAGGGTCGGCGGCAAAGTCTACCCCACGCTCGGGCTCCAGGCCGCGCTCACCCTGCTCAAGGTGAGCCCCGACGACGTCCGCGTCGTCCTCGGCCACGCGATCACGTTCAAGGCCCAGGGCCGCGACTGGCGCATCCCGATTGGACCCGACGGCAGGTTGTGGTTGAATTACCGCTACGACCTGGCCGGCGGCGGCGCCGTCTTTCCGGCCTACAGCTACGGCAAGCTGATGATCGGGCTAGACAGACATTTCGCCCGGGGCGTCGCGAACGAGCCTGTTCCCGACCTCAAGGGCAAGGTTGTGTTCGTGGGCCAGACGGTTACCGGCAAGGCCGACGCCGGGCCAACCCCACTCGGAAGCCTGTCGCCTTACACTCTCTACCACGCGAATCTCCTGAACAACATCCTGCGCTCCGATTACACCCGGATTCCCCCTCCCTGGCTCGTTTGGCCCGCAGTGACCTGCATTTGCGCGTTCGCCCTGGTCTCCGCCGCCCGGCGCCGAGTCGGCTGGCTGGTCGCCGTGTCGCTGGGAGGGATCGTTGTCTACGTCGCCGCAGCCGCCGCATCCTGGATCGTCGCCAGTCTTTGGCTCCCGCTGGCAGGCCCGCTCCTCGGCCTAACACTGTCCGCGTCATTCACCGTCTTCCACCGCGTCCGCGACGAGCAGCAGGCCAAGGAACGGGTGCGCGGAATGTTCGGAAGTTACCTTTCTCCCGAATTGCTCGACCGGATGATCTCGGGCGGTGGAGCCCCCGAGGTCAGGAGCGAGCGGCGGGCCGCGGCGATTCTCTTTTCCGACTTGCGCAACTTCACCTCCTGGAGCGAACGGACTCCCGAAGATGTCCTGATCTCCCAGCTCAACGAGTATCTCGAGGCCATGGTCGCCTGTGTCCACGATGAGGGAGGGACGCTTCACAAATTCATCGGCGATGCCGTGATGGCAGTCTGGGGCGACCTGGAAACACGAGGCCCCGCGGACGATTGTCGGCACGCGTGCTCCGCCGCGCTGCTCATGCACCGCCGCCTCGAAGTCCTCAACCAGGAATGGACCGCCCGCGGTCTCGAACCGCTTGAAATGGGGGTCGGCATCAATCACGGCACCGTCCTGGTGGGCAACATCGGCTCGCCAAAGAGAATGGAATTCACCGCCATAGGAGACCCCGTCAACCTGGCTTCGCGGTTCGAGTCGATGAACAAGACACTGGGAACCTCCATCCTCGTCGGCGATTCCGTCCGGCACCACGCCTCCGACTCCTTCGTCTTCTCGCCCAAAGGAGCCCTCCCGATCAAGGGCAAGTCCGAACCCATCCTCATTTTCGAACTCATCGGCGCCCGCGCCCCCTGACCGTCCTGAACCGACCGTGTTGACCTCAGGGGCCTGTCCGCGATGATGGCGCGAGTCCCGAGCGGCTATCCCCCCGTCCGTCCAGTCCAATGAAATATCCAATCCCACCCCGACTTCTCGCCGCGCTCTTCGTCGCGACCTTTTTGTCCAGCGCCTTTGCCGATAATGCGAAACTTCTCCGCAAGACCGGATCGATTTCGATGATCCGCAACGGTACGACCGTCGAACTCAACGTCGGCGACGAAATTCCCGAGGGTTCACGCATCATCACAGGCCCAGGTAGCGAAGCCTACATCCAGACGATCGCGGGCACAGTTTCCACCTTGAAGGCCGACACCGAGGTCGTGATCGATTCCGTGCAACAGGCAAAGCCCGGCTCCAAAGCCTCGGCCCTGCTCGATCTCAAACACGGCAGCCTCATCTCCACGCTCGACCCCCTGAAGCGCGACGTGAACGACTATCGCGTGAAGACGACACAGGGCGTCGCGGCCGCACGGGGCACGTCGTTCACCGTCTCCGATGAAAGCACCGGATTCTCCATCACGTCGACCGCCGACAGCGTGCGCTTCGTGTCGCCCTCCGGCTCGATGACGATCAATGCCGGCATGGTTTCCTTCACGCCTGCCGGAGCCACACAGCCCCTGCCGCCCCAACCTATTTCGACGGCCATCGCAGGCAACCCCGTCATAGCCCAAATCGTCCAGGCAGCCGTGTCGACTGTCGCCACGGTCATCCAGAACAACCTGGGCAATCTCTCCGCAGCATCCGCGACCAATCTTGCGACACAGGTCGTATCTGTGGCCGCATCCGCGCAGCCCACCCAGGCCGCGTCCTACGCGAGCCAGATGGTCCACGCAGTCACCGCGTCGACATCATCGACGACATCCTCTTCTACGCTGACAGCCGCAACCGTGGCGGCGGCGGCCGCCCAGGCTGCCCCACAGGAAGCGGCAGCCATCACCACTCAGGTGACCCGCATCGTCTCGGAGTCAGTCTCATCCGGGGATTCCTCCACTGCGGTCGCCACCGTGGCGGCCGCCGTCGCCCACGCCGCACCCGAACAGGCCGGTGCCGTCGCCGCTGCGGCTTCGGCAGCCTCTCCGACTTCTACGGGTGCAGTAACCTCTGCCGTCGCCCAATCCACGGGCAACACGACCGAGTCGATTGCACAGGCGGTTTCGCAGACGACCGGAACCAGCGTCTCCGAAATCCAGAACCAGGCGTCCGAGGCGTCGTCCCAGGGGGCAAACGCTTCCACCGCCGCCGCCCAGGCCAATCAGTCCGCTACTCAGGCAACCGAAGCCATCACCACGCCACCCCAGGCGTCATCGACTCCCAGCACGTCAACGCCAAACGAGCAGTCGGCCCCGCCTCAACAGACATCGTCAACCCCGACCGAACAAACCACCCCGTCGACTACGCCGACTGTCGATCCCACTATCAACCCGGTGAGTCCGGCCGGTTCGCGCTAGACCATCCGCCATGGTCGGACTGCCATATCCATCCGACGGTCCCGACCTGGAACCCGGCCCTCCTGTGCCACCCACCTTCCCTGTCGTATCCAATCTTTACCTTCACTTCGATTGAGAACGATTACACCGGCTCCCGCCCGCGTGAACGATGCGGAATGCACGACCCAAGTCGACGCCCGACGCCGCAGGACGTGATCGCCTCCCGGTTTCCACAGGCAAAAACGCCGAACGCGTTTCGGGCTTCGATCCGGTCTTCCTCCACCTGTAAACAGGGGCCGTTCCACGCCTGCCGCGAGGTTTTGTCAGCCCGATACACATCCGGCGCGACCGGTGCCCCACGCGAGACGCGGTGGTCGATCGTCCCGGCCGCGACGCGGAGCAATTTGGCTTTCACTCCGTAAAATCCCAGATCTATTGAGATCCATTATTCCCCGATGCGCCCCCAGATCCTCCTGATTTTCGATCTCCAGTTCGAAGAATGCGTGCTCATGTTGAAAGGGGTCGCCAATTACGAGCGCTCGCACGGCCCCTGGGCCTCCTTCCTCGACGACGAGATGAAGGCGGAATGCGACACCCGGTGGCTCACAAACAAGCACTGGGACGGAATCATCAGCCGCCACACCACCCCTGCGCTCGTGCGCACCTGCACCGAGTTGAAGATTCCTCTGGTCGACCTCAACGACGTGCCAAGTTACCCGGGCATACCCAAAATCCGCCCCGACAACGTGGCAATCGGTCACCTGGGAGCCGAGCATCTCGTCGAACGAGGCTTCACCAATCTCGCGTTTTGCGGCTTCAAGGCGGACGGCTGGTCGTGCGAACGCAGGGACGGTTTTGTCGAAGCCGCTCGTCTCGCGGGACAAAACGTCGAGATCCTCGACGTGAATTACCCGGGCGACGTCGATCCCTTCTGGGACGAACAGCAGCTCGATGAGCTGACCACTTGGCTGCGGAGCCTGCCCAAGCCTGTCGGCGTCATGGCCTGCAACGACCTTCGCGCACAGCAGGTGATCAACGCCGCCCATAAGGTCAATCTGCTCGTGCCCGAGGAAATCGCGGTGCTCGGCGCGAACAACGACCTGATGCGCTGCGAGCTCGTGTATCCGAATTTGTCCAGCGTCGCCACGAATTCCACCCGCTCGGGTTACCTGGCGGCGGAGACCCTCGATCTCCTCATGAGGGGCGCCAGGCCCGAATCCTTCGACGTGCGCATCGATCCCATCGAAGTCGTCGCCCGACAGTCCACCGACCTCTTTGCGATCAAGGACAAGACCATGGCCTCCGCACTCGCGTTCATCCGCGAGCACGCCTGCAAGGGCATCACCGTGGATCAGGTCGTCCAACACGCCGCCGCTTCCCGCAGCCTCCTCGAGAAGAAGTTTCGCGAGAACCTCGGCCTCTCCCCGCACGCCGTGATCCGAAAGATGCAGGTCGCCAAGATCAAGCAGCTGCTCTTCGAGACCGATTACCCGCTCAAGAAGATCGCCGACCTCACCGGCTTCGAGCACGTCGAATACATGTGCGTGCTGTTCAAGCGGACGTCGGGGAAATCGCCCGGTGAATACCGCAAGCGGCACCAGGCGCAGACCCGGCCCTAAGGTTCGCGTCTCGTTCTAAGCCAGATCCAGGAAGGAATCGCGGTCACGGCGAGAAATCCGAGCACGAGCACGTGCAGCGCCAACGCCGTCGCCAGCGCGCCCTGCGCCGGTACGTGGACAAGGCTGAATCCCAGGGTCCACCCCGCCTCCAACGAACCCAGGCTTCCGAACGTGTTGACCGGAAGAAGCTGCGAAAAGTTGGCGAAGCTCGATCCCACGATCGTCTGCAGGTACGTCACGTCGTAGCCGCTCATCCGCATGAGCGCATGGAAAAGCAGGAACATCGTGAGCCAGAGCACCAGCGTCAGTCCCATCAGCCCGGCCCTCCGTCCCATGGGGATCGGACGCGCAGCCTCCTCGGCAAGGCGAAGCAAAGTTCCTTGGAGCCGCGCCGTCCACCGTTTGGGAAGAATTCTTTCCAACGGCGAGGAGGGGCTCCGGCACCAGCGTGCAAGCAGCCCAAACACCTTAGGCGTCAGCCATTCGAACACGACCGCGAGCAGGATCACCGCCGCCCCGGCCCCGCCCAACATCACGGGCGAAGCCCGCGACTGCCCCGCCAGCCCCGGGGCCACGAACACCAGCGCCGCCACGAACAGCCCCCCCAACACGGCGATCTCCTGGAGGCGAATCACCAGCAGCACCGAGAGCGAGCGCTCGACGGGTGTGCCCGCGCATCGGCGAAGCAAATACGGAAACGTGAGCTCGCCCATGCGCGCCGGCAGGACGTGATTGCCGATCTGGTGGAGCGACACCACCGCGCAGAGGTCCCAGGTCCGAGGCCGGCAGCCGTTGCCCGCAAGCATCATCCGATAGCGCGCAACGCGCACGAGCTGCGAGACCGCATAAAGGGCAAACAACTCCGCCGTGCCGCGCCACCCGATGTCCCGAAACACCGCGGTCACCCGTCCCACGCCCGCCCATCCAATCAGCGCGGCCAGCAGCGCCGAAACGCCCGCCGTCAGCACGGCGGATTTCACCCACGATGAGACCGGTTTCGAGGTGCTCATTTCGGACGGGCCAGAATGATCGTCCACGGCAGCGGCCGCCGGACCTCCACGATCCGAAACCGCCGCTCGACGAAGCGCCGAAACGCCCCGCTGCTCCACTGATTCAGATGCCCCGGGGAGTTGCCCCAACGCGACCAGTATTTGCCGGCGCAGAAATTCAACCCGCGGAACAGCGGTTCGTCGGGCACGCTCAACAGGCAGTGCCTCCCGCACACTCGCGCCAGCGCGTCCAGCCCCTCATCCGGCCGCTCCAGATGCTCCAGAACCTCGCACGCCGACACGAAATCCGAGCGCTGCGCCTCCCCTAGCTCGTAGATGCTCTGCCGTTCGAACGGTATCATGGGATTTCGGCCCCGCGCGACGTTTAGGATGCCCGCCGAGAAATCAACGCCCCGGATCTGCGGCAGGCCGCAGTCGCGCAGCAGCGCAGTCGTCACTCCCTCGCCGCAGCCCACGTCCATCGCAGTCCTGCAGTCGCTCGCACACGACCGGGCCAGCCCGCCAAGTGCGCCCAGGAACCGGCCCACAAGCCAGCGCTGCACGGGATTCCGGCTCTCGTACTTGTTCCAGGTTCCGGCTTCTACGCCGTCTTCGACGATGCGACTCATGGGTGCGGCCGTCGGGGCGTCACCCGCCGTCGCGGTCGTCGCCGGAAAACCCCAGGCGCTCCGCGACGTAGAGAACCCCGTCGGACACCCCATGCTTCCGGATGAATAGCTCCGCGAGCAAGCCAAACGACACGAGCTGCGCCCCCATCAGGACGCACAGGATGCCAAGAAACAGCAGGGGGCGCGTGCCGATCGGCCCCTCCCGGAAGAACCAAAGGACCGTCAGATACCCGAGCTGCACAAATCCCGCGGTCCCCAGCAGCAGGCCCGTACCACCGAACAGATGTGCGGGACGCGCTCGGTAGCGTGTGGTCGCCATGACCGTGAACAAGTCGAGCATCCCCCGGGTGAGGCGCTCCCAACCATACTTGGACCTCCCGTACGCCCGAGCCCGATGGCAGACCGGGATCTCCGCGACGCGGTAACCCAGGTTGTCCGCCAGCACGGGGATGTACCGATGAAGCTCGCCGTAAAGGCGCAGGGACTTCACGACCTCCGCCCGATACGCCTTGAATCCGCAGTTGAAATCGTGAATCCGAAGCCCGGATACGCGGGCCGTCACCCAGTTGAACAGTTTCGACGGCAGGACCTTCCCCGGCGGATCCTGCCGGACCTGCTTCCAGCCCGAGACAACGTCGAACCCTTCGTCGAGCTTCGCCAGCATCCTGCCGATCTCGGACGGGTCGTCCTGGAGGTCCGCGTCCAGCGTCACCACCACATCGCCGCGTGCCACCTTGAATCCCTCGCCCAGCGCAAACGCCTTTCCGCAGTTGCGCCTCAGCCTGATCGCCCTCAGCGGCGGGGTGTTCCGATCACCCATCGCACCTTCGAGCGCCGCCCACGTGCCGTCCGTGCTCCCATCGTCCACGACGATCACCTCGATCAGGCGAAATGACGCCTCTTCGCCCGCGGCGCGGATCGCGCCGATCAGCTCGGAGATCGACTCGCCCTCGTTGAATGCAGGGACGACGATCGAGATGGTGGCGGTGGATGCGGGGTTCGACATGAGGACCGGGGTCGCGCGATCAGTGGGGATAGTTGAGCCCGTCGGCGATGCTCTTCCATGTTTTCTCGGGAGCGGGAAATAGCAGGTGAAACGCTGGCAGCGTGCCGATCCCTTCCTGCGGTGGCCCGGGCATCTTCGGATGCAGCACGCGGCCCCCGATCGTCAGGGGACGGGTCACTCGCACGAAGTTCATGCCCTCCCATTCCAGCCAGATGAATTTACCGTCCCTGAGCACGGGCCACTCGGCCTGCGTCCGCCAGGGCGGAGTCTCAAGTTGCAGTCCGCCATCCGGCAAATTCCTCGTCTTCATTCCGAGAAACGAGGCATAGACCGCCGGCGGTTGCTTCCAGCCAGCCGGGTATCTGAAGATCGAGTGAAAGAAGACCGAGGAGTACGACACCATCCACGAGGCAGGGAAAGCCTCGGTCGTCGGGCGAGGCTCCGACAGCACGCCTCCGGGTGGATCCGAGTCGACGATGATCGTGTCTCCGTCGCGCGCATCGCGGGTCATGTCGATCACCCGCCCCCAAAACTGCTTTTGCAGCGTCCAATCGCGGACCATCTGCGTTCGCTGGATCTCCACTCCCACCGCCACCAGCAACGCCAGGTACGTCACAGTCGCCACCGAGACGGCGCGCCCAATCCATCTCGGCGCCCGGGATACCGCCGAGAGCACGGAAGCCACGATGATCGAGAACCCAAAGCCGCTCGGAAGGTGCATCGCGCTCAGGCGCCCAAGAGTCACCACGGGAGGGTAATAATCCGCGTTCCATCGGTAAAGATACGGCACCAGCACGAACGCCCACCCGATCGCAAACAGGATCGCATCCCGACGCAGTCCAGGCGCGCCGCCAGTCTCACGCAGCGGTCGCGAGCCCACGGGATCGAAGGCGAGGAAGAGGACCGCCATCGACACGATCACGATGGCCCACATATACGGAGACCCGGACGTGACCGCGTCCCACGGGCGGCTGATGTCCACCGTCAGGTTCGTCCCCACACCAATCCACGGCGCCAGGGCCGCTTTGCGCAGCACGTCGCCGAGGCTCCCAAGCATCTCCGTGGCCCGGTCATCCCCAAGATGCCGTCGCAGCAACATCACTCCCATGAACACGGCCGCGAGCGCCACCCAGTATCTGACCAGTCTCTTCCACGACCAACCCCGCTCCGCCAACAGGTCCCACAGCGGAAAGATTCCGAACAGGAGAAAGTACGGCTCGTACGTGACGAGCACCAGCGCCCCGATCAGCACGCTCCACAGCCCCCGCCGCCCCTGGTACACCTTGAGTCCCGCAAACATCATCATCAGCACGATGAAATAGTTCGTCATGTGCATGATGATCGCGCCCGAGGCGTCCGCCGGGTTGAGCACGAAAAACAACGCGCCGCACAGGGCCGGACCCAATCCCGTGTGGGTCCTCAGAAAACGATAGATGCAAAACGCCGATAACGAGGTGATCGCGAAGAGCAGCAGATAGAACGCTCCGAGCGACCCCGTCCGTGCGCAAAGCCATGTCAACGCGGGATTGATCAGCCACCAGCCCGGGCGCCCCTGCGGCCAATGCTGGATCGCGTAAACCGCATTGGCGTAGAGATGCGTCAGGTTCCAGTTCGCCGGTATGAGCGTGAAGAGGTAGTCGTCCTCGTAGACCCCAAATCGGTTAAAATAGAGGTAATCGGCCACAAATTTCACCACCAGGATCAACAGGAACGCCCTCACCGTCTGCGATCGAAGGAACCCGGGAGTCGAAACGCCTGAGGCGTCCCGATCTGGCTGCGCTGCGCGAGAGCTGGCAGGGGTTGGTTCCATGTGACGAGGTGCTGGGGATGACGACGATCGCCACAGACTCGCTACACCGGCGTTTTCGAAAAAGACCGTGGACCTTCGCGATCCAAGGCAGGGCTGGCTGGATCGCCTGGCTGAGGGGTGTGGACGACGGCCGTCAAATGGAGCCAACAGTCGGAATTGAACCGACGACCCACGCTTTACGAAAGCGTTGCTCTACCAGCTGAGCTATGTTGGCTTAAATTTGAATGGCAACCGCTTGCGGCTGCTCCTCCACTCTCATTCGAATGTTCTGGGAAGCTCCGAAAAGTCCGCACGCTGACGACCCTAACCGGGAGGGATGCATGACAGACACAGTCGGAGATGTCGAAGAACCTTTCTCTTGAGAGAAGAGGGGCGGGTATTAGGGGTGGCGCCCGCTCCGTGACAAGCAATTTCGGCACAGTATTTTGACTCAGGCCGCTCCTTTTCGCCCCTCCCGCCGCTCACCTCCACGCGAGCACAACGGCGCCACCCGTGATCATCGCCGCGCCGAGACAGGTCCGCCACGTAATCGCTTCACCCAGAAACATCGCCGAAAATACCAGCACGAAGACCACGCTCAACTTGTCGATCGGCGCCACCTTCGATGCTTCGCCCATTTTGAGCGCCCGAAAGTAACACAGCCACGACAGCCCGGTCGCCACCCCGGACAACCCCAGGAAAAGCAAGGTCCGCGGCGACACCTTAGCGATCATGCTCAGTTTGTCTGAAGCCAGTGCGACGCCCCAGGCGATGACCAGGATCACCGTCGTGCGAATCGCCGTGGCCAGATTCGAATCCACGCCCTCGACTCCGATCTTCGCCAAGACAGCAGTCATCCCGGCAAACACCGCCGCGAGCAGGGCCCAGAAAAACCAATTCATCCTTCCAGGATTCGCACGCTCCCAAGGGAAGGCAAGCCGCTCATCTCGGTCGCGATGCGGCTCGCCCCGTTTCCGCCAAGGACGTCCCAACTCGACTCGCCCATGCCGGGGTATCGATGAAACAGGCTCGCACCGCCGCCGCACCCCGCTCTATTTCGGGCTCATCGCCTTCCCGTGTCTCTTCGCACCGACCTATTCGATTACGATCTCCCCTCCCATCTGATCGCCCAGACGCCCGCTGATCGGAGGGATCATTCGCGTCTGCTCGTCGTGAATCGCCAGACTCACAGCCTCGAGCACCGGCGTTTTTCGGACCTTCCCGACTATCTGGCTGCCGGCGACATCCTCGTGCGAAACACCGCCTCAGTCCTTCCCGCCCGCCTCAAGGCCAGACGCCCCACCGGCGGCGAGGTGGAATGCTTTCTTCTGCGCCCGGCCGCCGAGCACGGGGGAGAATATTGGTGGTGCCTCACCAAACCCGGCCGCAAGCTGGGTGTTGGCGCGGTCTTCCACCACGATTCCGGGGCCTTCCACGCCACCGTGGTCGAAAAACACGAGGAGGGCACTTCACTGGTGCGTTTCGACACGGCCGATGGCAGCGGCATTGTCGCCGCCGCCAATCGACTGGGCGAGATTCCCCTCCCCCCCTACATCGCGCGTTCCGGAGCCGGCTCGGAGCGCAGCAGGGACGTCGAACGTTACCAAACCGTCTACGCCAACGCCGACAAACAGGTCGCCGTCGCCGCCCCCACTGCCGGCCTGCACTTCACCCCGGATCTCATCGACCGCCTTCGCCTCAAGGGCCTCCACTTTGCGGATCTCGTTCTCCATGTCGGCCTGGGCACTTTCCGCCCCATCGCCACCGAACATGTCGAGGAGCACCCGATTCACCGAGAGATTTACGAGATCCCCGAACAGGCCCAGTCCCTTCTGTTCCCCCCCTGCACCGGCCGCCGAATCGCCGTTGGCACCACCTCGGTTCGAAGCATCGAGGATTTCTTTCGCAAACACAGGCTCCCCACAGGCGCCGACCACGCCGATGAGGCCTCGATCTATCTCTACCCCCCCGCCTCCTTCCTCGGAACCGATGCGCTGATCACCAATTTTCACCAGCCCAGATCCACGCTCCTGTGCTTGGTCTCCGCGTTTCTCCAGCCCGGCTCGTCCGGAGGAATCGCCTGGTTGAAGGAAATCTACCGCGAGGCCATCGCCCGCGAATATCGGTTCTTCAGTTACGGCGACGCCATGCTCGTGCTTTGAGCGCTTGGGCATTGCCGACCCCGCCCGCCCGCCGCTACGCTGCAGGCATGTTCGAGGGCCATGCCGCAGGAGCTTGGTGCGCTCTCGCCGCCATCAGACGGTGCCGGGTCGCCGCTTTGCTCGCGATCGCCGGCCTCGCAGGACCGTGCTCCCCTCCCGCTCTCGCCGAGGGCGAAGATGACAGCGACTGGCGCATCGGGATCGAGGACTCCAACCCTCCCCTCAGTTTCGCCACCCCGGAAGGAAACCCCGACGGCTTCTCGTTCGACGTTCTCGACGCCCTGCTCAGGGGAACACACATCAACCCACTCTACGAGGTCAAACCATGGCCGATCCTGTATCAGGAATTCGTCGACAAAAAGATCGATGTGCTCGCCTCGGCCTCGTACTCGCCCGGCCGACAGGGAGCCATCCTGTTGTCTTCACCCTATTTTGAGCGCCGCACCGCGCTGTTCCTCCGCGCGGGCCTCAAGCCAGGCTCCCCTCCCTCGCTCCAGGGTCTCCGGCTCGCGGTCATCGCCCACTCCCAAACCTACGACTACCTGGCCTCCCAGGGCATGGCCGCGTCGATCACGGCCGTATCCACCTTGGACGAGGGCCTTGCAGCCGTTGAGGCCGGCCGCGTGGACGGCGTTCTCGGCAGCAGCATGACCGGTTTCAGGCGGATGCGAGATCTGGGCCTGCACAACGTGCGGATCCACGATTTCAATCTGCCCGGCATCAGCCGCTCGGTGCATTTCGGCGTGCGGCCCGGCGAGGCCTGGCGACTTGCCATTCTCAATGCCGGGCTGGAGCGCCTGAAGGCGGACGGCACCTATCAGGGGCTGCGCGAGCGATGGATCGGCTCCTATGATCCACCCAAGCCGATCCTTTCCGATCTCCTGCCCTACCTCATACCAGTCGCCCTCTTTGTGCTCGTTCTTCTTGCCGCCGCGCTCGGCCAGCGACGCCTGCTCAAAAGGGCAACCGCGAGCGAAGAGCGACTTGGCCGAGTGCTCGAAGGCAGCCGCCTCGCCTCCTGGGACTGGGACTTTCGCACGCAACGTTTCACCGTGAGCAGCCGCTGGCACGAGCTGCTGGGCGGCCAACCCGGCTCCGGCCTGCTGGTGCCTCCTGATTCAATCACCTCGGCCGCCGCGCCGGAATACCAAGAATCGTTGCGCAACGCGCTCAACCGACTCCGCGAACACGGCGAGCAGATCAACGCCATCTTCCCGGTAACCGGGCCCGCCAGAGACGCCCCCTGGGTCCATCTGATGGGCACCGCCCTCCTACGCGATTCCGACGGACGCACCCTGCTCGCATCCGGAACACTCGCCGATGTCACCGAGCGGATGCACACCATTGAAAAGCTCCGCACCACCCAATCCCAATTCAAGCGGACCGCCGAGTTGTTGCGCCTCGCGGAACAGGCCGCACATATCGGTGCTTGGGAACTCGATCCTTCCTCCGGCAGAGTCCACCTGTCCGAGGAGGCCGCACGCCTCCTCCGCCTCGACCCGGCCACCATCCCGGTTGAACTCGAAGCTCTCCTCACACGCCTGTCCGCAGACTCCGCCACCGAGGCCGAAGCCGCAATCCACCGACTGCGCACCAAAGGGGAGCCCTTCGATCTCGAACTGACCCTTCCCCCGATCCCGGCCCAGCCCTCGATCGTCCGATGGATCGGGATGTCCGAAAGCGACGATTCCGGTACAGTCCACCTCTACGGCTCCATTCAGGACATCACCGACCGACGCCGTCTCGAAAATGAACGCGCCGCCGCCCTCAGGCGCCTGCTCGAGACTCAGCGCCGCGAATGCCTCGGCACGCTTGCGGGGGGCATCGCGCACGATTTCAACAATCTGCTCACGGTCATTCTCAGCAACGCCTCCCTCGCCAAGCTCGACGCACCCGTCTCCCACCCCGGCTCCGATCCGTTGTCCCAGATCGAGCACGCCGCCTCCCGCGCCGCCGACTTGTGCCGCCAAATGCTCATTTACGCCGGCCAGGCCACGATCGACCCCAAACCCGTCGTCATGGCCGGACTGCTCAACGAAATGCGCGGACTCATCGACGTCACCGTCGGACGACGGAATCGTCTGGTTCTCGAACCCGGCACCGATTCGTCCTCCGTGCTCGCAGACCACCGCCAACTCCGACAGTTGATCCTCTCCATAGTCCAAAACGCAGCGGAGGCCTGCCCTCCCTCCGGCGGCTCGGTCAGAATCGTTTGCACCAAGTCCGTCCTTTCCAGCGAGGACGCCGCCAGCTTCAAACCCCGTTTCGAACCAGATCCCGGACCCGTCGTCTGCCTGTCGGTTGAAGACGACGGCATCGGCATGCCAGCCGATGTGGCCGAAAGAGTGTTCGAGCCATTCTTCACAACGAAATTCGCCGGCCGTGGACTGGGCCTCGCTGCCGCCCATGGGATTGTCAGGGCTCATCACGGCGCCATCTCCATCGAGACCCGCCCGCACCACGGGACGAAGTTCCGCATTTATCTGCCCCGGGTCGCTTCGCTCGATCGAGTCGAGCCAACAGACCGCCCCCACCCCTCCACACGCCCCGCCTCTTATTCTCCCAATGTCGCACTCGAGACCGGACGGGGCCTCCTCATCGCCGACGACGACGTGTCCATCCGCAACGCCGTCGCCGTGCTCGCCAGGCGTCTCGGCCACTCCTGCGTGCAGGCTTCCGACGGCTCCGAGGCCTACGCGATGTTCATCAGCGATCCCGAGGGATTCTCGGCCGTTCTGCTCGATGCCACTATGCCCGGCCTGCCCGCCCAAGAGCTGGCCGCACGCATCCGCCAGATGAAACCCGATATGCGCATTGTCATCATGAGCGGCTACCACGAACTTCCACCCACTTCCCTTCCCTCTGATCCCCTCGCCGCAATGCTGACAAAGCCCTTCACCGCCGATGAATTGGCCGAAGTTCTCGGACTCCCTGCCCGCAAAGTGACGTGACGGAATCGTAACGCTCCAGCCATCGATTCTCCACACGCACAAGGCATCCTGACAGCGGTCTCGGGGCCCGACACCCGATTCCTCATGGTTCGCAACTAGGTTGACATAATGGGAAAACCGCCCGTCTGGCAGACGGGCGGTTTATTTTTCGGCAGGCGCCGCCCAGCGTCATTTCCCCCGAATCCGGTCCAGAAGGGATTCACCCGACTGCGCGGCAATCATCTGTGCGAACATTTTCCTGAGTTCACTCACGTCGCAATGTGCCAGAGTTCCCCGGATGTGGAAGGTGTGCGGTATGATCGAATACCCCAGTTCGTCCAGGCGACCATCCGAAAGCTTCGTATGCCGCGCCACCTCCGCGAGCTGCCCACGCAGCGCGATTTGAATTCCAAGATCCATTGTCCGATCTTCAAACGAGACCGCCTTCCCGGATCGAATCACGCCCTCGCCGCCCAGTCTCACGTCCGGCGTGATCAACGTGAAGTCGCGCATCCGTATTTCACCTCCTCCGTCCACGTCGGCCTCCATGCTCATCTGGTCAAACTTCAGATCCGACAGCGCCGATGCCAAATCCTTCGCCATGCGTGCGGATTCATCCAGTTTCTCCGGGCCCTTCCGGTCCGCACCTCTCCCCAGTATCGCGCCAAGTCCAGACATCACCGTCTCGCCCAAGGAGTCCTTCGCGACAAGCAGTGGCCCAATGTCCGTGCGCAGAAGGCGGAATCGTCCGCCCTTGCTCAGGATGTCTAGCCTCCCATGGCTCGACTTCAGCGCAGCTTCGGGAGTCGCCCCACTGCCCGAAAGGTTTCCCTTGAAGTCAAAGTTACCAACGATCGGAGCGGTACTCGCGCCAGTCTCTCCGCCCATGACCCACGCACTGTCAAATCCGGTGACATCCAACTCGGTGTCCAGCGTGTAGGGAACCGCCTTGGAGGGATCGAACGAGAGCTTGCCGTCCCCACTGATCCCACAGGTACCGTTGACGAGTGCCTTGAAGCGGCTCACATCGGCTCCGTCGGGTCCAAACCCAAATTCGACGCCAAGATTTCCAACCGTCAAATCCGGCCTCACCACCAGCCGGTTCAATATCACTGCACAGGTCCCCCGCATGTTTCCCCACGGGAGCAGCACCGGGGCTTTGGATCCTCCGACCGGGTCGGCCGAAGAGGCCGCGCCCCCGGTCATGAACGGCGCGAGCATCCCCTCAAGGTCGTCTGCATACAGTGTT
>JAJXVO010000049.1 GCA_021782105.1 bacterium | reverse complement strand
AGGGCGCCAGCACCGACGGCGTCGACGTCGACTCATCCCGCTACGTCCTCGTGCAGCACTGCGACATCGACAACAACGACGACGACATCTGCCTGAAGGCCGGACGCGATGCCGACGGCCTGAGGGTCAATCGCCCCACCGAATACGTCGTGATCCGAGACAACGTCTGCCGGCGCGGCGGCGGCGTCGTCTCGTTCGGGAGTGAAACCGCCGGGGTGATCCGGCACGTCGTCGCCTATCGCGACGTCGGGATCGGCACGAGCGAGGGCCTGCGTTTCAAGAGCACGCCCACACGGGGAGGCGGCGTCGAGGACGTTCTGATACGCGATGTCACGCTGACCAACGTGCCCCGTCCCTTCACCTTCACCCTCGATTGGAACCCGGCCTACAGCGACGTGAAGATCCCCGACGGCATGAAGAACATTCCCGCCATGTGGCGCGCGGTCGCGGCGCCCGTCCAGCCTCCGGAGCGCGGGTATCCGTTCATGAGGGACATCACGATCGCCAATGTCCGCGTGACGGGTGCAAGGCAGATCATGACCGTGTCGGGCCTTCCCCAGAAGCCGCTCGGTGCTGTCCGCTGGGAGAACATCACCGCACAGGGCACCGAAGCGGGCTCAATCCGCTACGCCCACGACTGGACCATGTCCGGAGTGCAGTTTCGCACCTCCGACGGCAAACCCGTCAAGTCGGGCCATTGTGACCGGGTCGAGCTCCCCGTCGTCAGCCACGAGTAAAATCGCCCCGCCCCTTTCCCCGCATGAACCCCAATCCGTTTCTCGGCGTCTGTTTTCATTGGCTCGGAGGCCTGGCCTCCGGTTCGTTCTACGTGCCCTACCGAGGAGTTAAAAAGTGGTCCTGGGAAACCTATTGGCTGGTCGGCGGCTTCTTCTCCTGGATCGTCTGCCCCTGGCTGCTCGCCTTCCTGCTCACGAATAACCTCCCGGGCGTGCTCATGCAGCAATCGGCGGAAACGCTGTGGTGGACCTACTTCTTCGGCGCGCTGTGGGGCTTCGGCGGTCTCACCTTCGGGCTGACCATGCGCTACCTCGGCATGTCGCTCGGCATGGGCGTGGCCCTCGGCTATTGCGCCGCCTTCGGCACGCTGCTTCCTCCCATTTTCAAGTCCTTCGTCCCGTCGATTCCGGTCGCGCAATCGATCGGGCAGATCGCCTCGTCCCGCGCGGGCGAGGTCACGCTCGCAGGCGTGGCCATCTGCATCTTCGGCATCGCGATCGCCGCGCTCGCCGGCTACACAAAGGAGCGCGAGATGCCCGAGAAGGAGAAGAAGAAGGCCATCGCCGAGTTCAACTTCAGGAAGGGCGTCCTCGTGGCCACGTTCTCCGGCATCATGAGCGCCTGCTTCGCGTTCGCTCTCACCGCCGGCAATCCCATCGGCGACGCCTCGCTCGCCGCCGGCACCGACAAGATCTGGACCGGCCTGCCCAAGCTCGTGGTCGTGCTTCTGGGCGGGTTCACGACGAATTTCGTGTGGTGCGCCATCCTCAATATCCGCAACGGCTCCGGCTATCAGTACCTGGCGAGGATCGCCCGCCCCGAGCACGCCGCCCTTCGCGCCGCAGGCGGCGAGCACTCCGGCGAATCCCTTGCCGCTGCCACGGCCGACCTGCGGATCCCGATGCGTTCCAATTACCTCTTTTCGGCCCTGGCAGGCACCACCTGGTACTTCCAGTTCTTCTTCTACACGATGGGAGAAACCCAGATGGGGAAATTCGCCTTCAGCAGCTGGACCCTCCACATGGCCAGCATCATCATTTTCTCCACCATGTGGGGCTGGTTCCTGCACGAGTGGAAGGGCTCCAGCCGCAAGGCTCACAGCCTCATCGCGGCCGGCATCTTCACCCTCATCCTGTCGACCCTCGTCGTCGGTTACGGCAATTACCTCGGCGTGGGCAAATAACCGCCTCTCGAACTCCGCCATGCGATCAGCCGTATCGGCTATTCGGCGACACTTAGCCCCGCTTCCAGCCCCGACCATTGGTCCGCCGTCACCATGAAACCCGCAGCCCTCCTCTCTCTCGCCGCACTCGCGCTTCTGTCGCCGGTCCGTGCCACCCAGTCCGCGGGCTCACCGCCCACCTCGCCCGACCCCTTCGCCTGGCCTTCCTTCGACCGGAACACCCGACCCTGGACCCGCTGGTGGTGGCTGGGCAGCGCCGTGGACCAACCCAATCTCCAGCGCATGCTCACCCAGTTTCACGACGCCGGCATCGGCGGGGTCGAGATCTGCCCGATCTACGGCGCCAAGGGTTACGAGTCGCGCTTCATCCCCTACCTGTCGCCCACCTGGATGCAGATGCTGGCATTCACCACCACCACCGCCGCACGCCTCCACCTCGGCGTCGATCTCACCACCGGCACCGGCTGGCCGATGGGCGGCCCCTGGATCCCCAAGGACAAGGCTTCCGAGTCGGTCCGCATCGTCCTCCCCTCCACCCCCGGCGGCTCGCCCTCACTCGTCGTCAAACAGGCGATCCAGCGTGTCAAACGCGCCGCCCCTGGTGGCCAGGGATACGTGATCGACCCGTACTCCATCTCCTCGCTCGACACTTATCTGGCCCGCTTCAACCAGGCTTTCGCCCACTACGACGGCCTCCCGCCGCACGCGTGGTTTCATGACTCGTTCGAATACTTCGGCGCCGACTGGACCCCGAACTTGCTGGAACAGTTCTCCCGGCGCCGGGGTTACGACCTCTCCCATCACCTCGACTCCCTCGCCGGCCGCGGCGATCCCGACGTGGCCGCGCGGGTGCGCGAAGACTACCGCCGCACCCTCGCCGAGCTCCACCTGGAATGGGTCTCCCACTGGACCGCCTGGAGCCACAGCCACGGAAGTCTCACGCGCGAACAGGCCCACGGCGCTCCCGCCAATATCGAGGACGTCTACGCGGCCGCCGATATTCCCGAAACCGAAGGGTCCTTCGGAGGCGGCTCCGCCGCGCAGATCCCGATGATGAAGTTCGCCTCCTCGGCCGCCCATACCACCGGCAAGCGGTTCGCCTCCTCCGAAACCTTCACCTGGCTCGGCGAACATTTCCAGGTCCCCCTCGCCTCGCTCAAGCCGGTCGTCGACACCTTCTTCCTCGCGGGCATCAACCACATCTTCTTTCACGGCATCCCCTACTCGCCCTCCGACGCGCCCTGGCCAGGCTGGCTCTTTTATGCCGCAGTCAACTTCGGCCCGAACGGCGGCATCTGGCACGATCTCCCCGCCTTCAATGCCTACGCCACCCGCTGCCAGTCCATCCTTCAGGCAGGCCACCCCGACAACGATGTCCTGCTCTACTTCCCCGTCGCCGACTTCTGGCAGCACATCGGCCCCGCACCCGGCATCCCCAAGGACGCTCCCGGAGCCGAAGCCGATCCGCTCGTGATCCAGTTCACAACGCCCGGCCTGTGGATGCACGGGAGTCCATTCTATCGTACCGCGATGGCGTTGTGGAACAAAGGCGTCTCCTACGACGAGGTGACCGACGCCCTCCTCGCCCACGCCCGCGTCGAGGACGGCCGCTGCATTCTCGGCGGCAACCGCTACCAGGCGATCGTGATTCCACCCTGCCGGTTCCTGCCGCTCACGACCCTCGAACATCTCGCCACCCTCGCCCGCGCCGGCGCGACCGTGGTCTTCGAGGGCACGGCTCCGTCGGATGTTCCCGGATACCACAATTTCCAGCAGCGCAGGGCCGGTCTTCTCGCGCTGGAACACTCCCTCGCGCTTCACCCCGGCCGCACCACCGTCGGCACCGGCGCGGTGTTCATCGGGCCCGATCTCTTCGGGCTTCTCAGCGAGGCCGGCGTGCAACGCGAGTCCATGAGCGATCAGGGGCTGCGCTGCGTTCGCCGCACCCGCGCCGACGGCACCGACTATTTCATCGTCAACACCGGCAAATCGACCGTCGACGGCTGGGTCCCCCTGTCGAAGCCGGCCCGCTTCGCATCGCTTCTCGATCCGATCGCCGCCGACCGAGCCGGCCGCGCCGCACTGCGTGGCCCCGAAATGTCGCCCGACGTCTATCTCCAGCTCGCGCCAAACCAGTCGCTCGTGCTCCGGCTTTACGACTCATCCGCCGCTCCTCGTTTTGCGCACGCCGCTCCCTGGCCCTATCTGCACGCCTCGACGGCCCCCGCCGTGCCCCTCTCCGGCGAGTGGTCCGTGCATTTCCTCGAAGGCGGACCCGTCCTTCCCAGGGACTTCCAGGCTCCCTCCCTCGTGCCGTGGACCGGCCGGGGCGACGCCGACGCCGATCGGTTTTCAGGAACCGCCCGCTACACGCTCACCTTCAATTTTGAACCTTCGGACACCCACGACTGGGTCCTCTCCCTCGGACGCGTCGCCGAAAGCGCCCGCGTGCGCCTGAACGGTCGCGAGCTCGCCACCCTCTGGTGCCCCCCCTTCGAGGTCCCCGTGGGCCAGGCCCTCCGCGCCGGCCAAAACGTGCTCCAAATCGACGTCACCAACGTGGCCGCCAATCGGATTCGCGACCTCGACCGCCGACACGTTCAGTGGAAGCGTTTCTACGAGATCAATTTCGTGAACAAGAATTACCAGCCTTTCGACGCCTCGGGCTGGCCCATCCGTACCTCGGGCCTCGTCGGCCCCGTCGCCCTCCGGCCGGTCACCACGTTCAACCCTTCCCCTTAACCCACACACACCCATGGGATTTTTATCCCGTTTCTTCACCCGCTGTCGGCCGAGACTGTGCCTGCCGCATTCCACACGCGCACTCTCCACGTTCGCCACGCTCCTCGCCGTCGCCACCGCCGCGTTTTCAGCGCCCACAAGCCAGGTCGCCTCCGACGGTGTCACGCTCAGCGAGGACGCCCATGATTACATCCTCTCCAACGCCTGCGTCACCGCCACCGTCGACAAACACACGGGCAACCTCGTTTCGCTCCGCTACCGGGGCCTCGAATTGATGGGCCACGGTTCCGGCATCCCCGGCGGCTACTGGGAGCAGAACACCGGACGAGCCCCGCAGGTCATCGATTCCGTCACCATCGATCCACGCAGCAACGGAGGCCGCCGTGCCGAAGTTTCCGTCAAGGGCATCTCCGAGGGCCGCATGCTCAGCCCCAGCGCCCCGGGTGGAGGCATCCGCTGCGATCTCGAGCTGCGCTACGGACTCGGTAGGGACGACAGCGGCGTCTACACCTACGCGATCTATTCCCATCCGGCCAACTACCCTGCCGACCACATCGGCGAAAGCCGCTTCGCCGCGAAGCTCAATCCGAAGATCTTCGACTGGATGACCATCAACGCAGCGGTCAACAAGCGCATGCCCACGCCCCGCGACTGGGTCGAGGGAACTCCCCTCAATATGAAGGAAGCCCGCCGACTCAACACCGGCATCTATAAGGGGCAGGTCGAGCACAAGTATGACTACAGCGCCATTCAGTTCGACACCCCCGCCTATGGCTGGTCGAGCACCCAGGCCTTTCCGCTCGCCCCTTCCCAAGTCTCTTCCGCGTCCCGCGCCCACGTCGGCCTGTGGTTCATCAATCCCTCGATGGAATACCTCAGCGGCGGCCCAACCAAGGTCGAGCTCACCGGCCACCTGGACCTCTCCGACGCTCCCGATCCCGTCCTTCTCAATTATTGGCGCGGCACCCACTACGGCGGCTCCTTCTGCCCCATCGCCAAGGGTGAGGCGTGGACCAAGGTCGTCGGCCCCATGCTTATCTACTGCAACGCCGGCAACGGTCCGCAGGAGCTTTGGCACGACGCCCTGCGTCAGGCCAAGGCCGAAGCCGAGCAATGGCCCTACGCCTGGGTCGACGGCGTCGACTACCCCCACGCCGCCCAGCGCGCCTCCGTCTCGGGTGCCTTCTCTGTCGTCGATGCCCAGGAACCCAACCTCCACCCCACCTCGATGCTCGTCGGCCTTTCCGCACCCGATTACTTCACCACCGGTTGGGCCCGGTTCGGCCGCACTCCCCCGACCGTCCGCGTCGGCTGGCAGACCGATGCCAAGCACTACGAATTCTGGACCCGCGCCAACGCCGACGGCAGTTTCGCCATATCCAAAATCCGGCCCGGGACCTACGTGCTCCACGCCATCGCCGACGGCGTCCTCGGCGAGTTCGTCAGCAACCAGATCACACTCAAACCCGGCGAACACCTCGCCTTCGGCACGATCGTCTGGCACCCCGTCCGCTACGGTCGCCAGCTCTGGGACATCGGCATCCCCAACCGCAGCGCCCGCGAGTTCTTCCACGGTGACGATTATCGCCACTGGGGACTCTATCTCGATTACCCCAAGTGGTTCCCCCACGACGTCGATTACACCATCGGGAAAAGTGATTTTCGAAAGGACTGGAACTTCGAGCAGGTGCCGCGCGTACCCGCCGACGACACGGACGGACGTGAACCCGGCAAGTCCACGACTTGGACGGTCCACTTCACCCTCACCCCCGCCGCGCTGGGCGATGCACGCACTGAGCGCGCCATCCTCCGCCTCGCACTCTGCGGCATCGGCACGCGCCACCTCTCCGTGACCGTAAACGACCGCCATGTCGGGGAGCTCGACAACCTGCAGTACAACGCGGTGATCAACCGCGACGGCATCCAGGGCCTTTGGAGCGAACACGACGTGATCTTCCCCGCCTCCGCCCTGCGCGAAGGCGCCAACACCCTCAAGCTCACCATTCCGGGCGGCAATCCCACCAGCGGCATCGAGTACGATTATCTCCGCCTTGAGGTCGCACCCAATAACGAACCGGCAAAACACAGTTAATGGCAGGAAATATAACGAAGCGTCCCTACAGCCGACTGCGCCGGGGTCGGCTGCACAAAGTTCGGCGATCGAACGATCCCATCCTCTAATCCAAAACGCCGACACGAGGCCCTGATCCCGCATTCCCGAACGTTCTTCGTTCCCTTCGTCGCCTCCTGTTCAGATTCCTCCCCCGAAATTCCAAATGAAACATGCCACCGCCCTCCTCATCGCGGTATCGGCCCTGTCCCTACCGATTTCGTCCACCGTCCGCGCGGCTGCCCCATCCACCGCCGCGCCCGCTCCGGCCACGCGCATCACCCTCGGCTTCGACCACGACTGGCGCTTTATTCGGGGCGACACGCCCGGCGCCGAGGCTCCGGCCTTCAACGACGCCGCATGGACCCGCCTCGACGTGCCCCACGACTGGAGCATCGCCGGTCCCTTCGATAAATCGAACCCCACCGGCGCCGCCGGCGCATTCCTCCCGGCCGGCATCGGCTGGTACCGCAAAACCTTCACGCTGCCCCCCGGCTCCGAAGGCCGGCGCGTCTCCATCCAGTTCGACGGCGTGATGGCGAACAGCGACGTCTGGATCAACGGCGTCCACCTCGGCCACCGCCCCAACGGCTCCGTCAGCTTCGCCTACGACCTCACGTCCGCCCTCCGGCCCGCCGGTCAGGCCAACGTGATCGCCGTGCGCGTCGACGACTCACAGGAACCCGCCTCCCGCTGGGCACCCGGCGCCGGAATTTATCGTCACGTCCGCCTCGTCATCAAGGACCCCGTCCACCTCGCGCACTGGGGCACGGTCGTGACCAACCCCCGCGTATCCAAGACCGGCGCCACCGTCCACGTCGCCTCCACCGCCGTCAACCAATCCCCCGCCGAGCACGTCGTCCGCCTCGAGGAGCTCCTCTTCGATCCTGCCGGGCGCCTGGTCGCACGCGCGGTCTCCCCGGCCCAGTCCGTCGCCCCGGGCAAGTCCGCGGAACTCGGCGTGGACCTCCAGGTCGACCGGCCCGAGCTCTGGGACGTGGACGCGCCCCGTCTTTACCGTGCCGTGACTCTCCTGGAGTCGGCCGATGCAGCGAACGCGGTGCTCGACAACGTCGCCACTCCCGTCGGGCTCCGCGACGCGCGTTTCGAGGCCGCCACCGGCTTCTGGCTCAACGGTCGCAACCTCAAGATCAAGGGAGTGTGCCTCCACGACGATGGCAGCGCTTTCGGCGCCGCAGTCCCGCGCTCCGTCTGGCACCGCCGCCTGGCCGCCCTGCGCGCCCTCGGCGTCAACGCCATCCGCACGGCCCACAATCCGCCCGCACCCGAATTCCTCGATCTGTGCGATCGCATGGGTTTCCTCGTCATGGACGAGGCCTTCGACTGCTGGACCGTCGGGAAGACCCGCTACGATTACCACCTCCACTTCGAAAAATGGTCCCTCACCGACCTGCGCGACATGGTGATGCGCGACCGCAATCATCCCAGTATCATCCTGTGGAGCGCAGGTAATGAAATCCACGATACGCCGAACGCCGCACTCGCGAAACCTATCCTGGCCTCGCTGGTGGCGACCTTTCACGAATACGACCCCACCCGGCCCGTCACCCAGGCCCTGTTCCGCCCGAACGTGAGCCACGACTACGACGACGGTCTGGCCGACATGCTCGATGTGATGGGCACCAACTACCGTTTCAACGAGCTGCTCGCCGCCCACGCCGCAAAGCCCACGCGCAAGATCATCGGAACGGAGAACAATCACGAGCGCTCGTCATGGCTCGCGGTGCGCGACAACCCCGCGTACTCGGGCGAATTCGTCTGGAGCGGCATCGACTACCTCGGCGAGGCCCACGCCTGGCCCGGGATCGCGAACAGTTCCGGCCTGCTCGACCGCACCGGCTATCCGCACCCCGACGGGATGATTTTCTCGAGTTGGTGGTCCGACCAACCGGTCGTGTACGTCGCCCGGCGCGTCGCTCGTGCCGCCCCGCCCCCGACCGACCCCGGCTACGGAAAGGCCGCCGCAATCCCGGCCTGGCGCCGGCAGGTGCTCTTCCCTGACTGGACGCCGTCCAACCCCTCCCCGCACGACGAGCAGGTCGAGGTGTACAGCAACTGCGACGAGGTCGAACTCTTCCTCAACGGGCGCTCGCTTGGCGCCAAATCCCAACCCGCGGATCTCTCGCCCCGCTCTTGGTCCGTCCCCTACTCCGCCGGCACGCTGCGCGCCGTCGGACGCGATGGCGGCCGCGTGGTCGCCGAGTCGGACCTGACCACCGCCGGAGCTCCCGCGCGCATCCAGCTCAGCGCCGATTGCAGCCGCCTCGCCGCCGGATGGAATCACATCGCCACCGTCACCGCTCTGGTCACGGACGCCCACGGCGTCCCGGTCCCCGACGCGTCCAACGAGATCACGTTCTCCACCTCCGGCCCCGGGCGCGTCGTCGCCGTGGACAGCGCCGATGACACCAGCCACGAGCCCTTCCAGGCAACGGAACGCCGCGCCGTCCAGGGACGCTGCATCGCGATGGTCCGCGCATCAGCCACCGCCGGCCCGATCACCGTGCGTGCGACCTCCCCGGGCCTGGGCTCCGCCGAGATCCAACTCACGGCGCTGCCCTGATCCGACCGTCCGGCCGCGCTCCGCGCGCGTACGCTCAACTGACAGTCCGAACCCCAGCCCGGTTGTAGCCACGCCGGGCGGCTCCGTAGCCTTTCACCGTTTTTATGCCCCCCCGACCGCTCATCCGTCTTCACCCGGCCCGCCACACATTGCGGACGCTGGCTTCAGCCGCCGGCCTCGCAACCCTCTGCGCCGTCTTCGCCCCCGTCCTCCACGCCAAGACTCCGCCGACCCCCGGCGCCCAGGTCAGGTTCGTCGCCTACAAGCCCGAAAGCCCTGGCCAAATCAAGCCGGTCCTCGACCGCGTGCTCGCCTACCTCGACACCGCCTCGCCTGTGAAAGTCGTCGATCGCGCCACCGGACAACCCGTCGCCGACCTCGACCACCTCCCTCCGGACGCCGCCTTCGCCCCCACCGACTTCCTGCTCACAACCTACGAGTGGGGCGTCACCTACTCCGGCATGCTCCACGTCGCCGACGCAACCGGCGATCGTCATTACACGGACTACGTGGACCAGCGCCTGAGCACGATCGCCAAAGTCGCCGCCGACGTGCAGGCACACCCCTTTGACGACTCGAAGATGACCCGCACGCAGCGCTGGCTCGCCATGTCCACGGTGCTGCACCCCCAGGCGCTCGACGACTGCGGAGCGATGGCCGCCGCCATGATCGAGGCCTCGCTCCACGGCCTGCATCCCGCTCTGCTCCGCCCGCGCATCGACACCTACATGGCCTGGGTCCGCTCCGGCCAATACCGGCTGCCCGACGGCACTCTGGCTCGCCATTTCCCGATGCCCGACACGCTCTGGGCCGACGACCTCTACATGAGCGTGCCCGCGCTGTCCGATATGTATGCGCTGACCGGCGACACGGCCTGCCTCGACGACGCAGTTCGCCAGATCCGGCAGTTCTCGGCCCGCATGTTCGTGCCCGAAACAGGGCTGTACCGGCACGGCTGGGTCAGCGGAATGACTCCTCATCCCGCCTTTTACTGGGCTCGTGCTAACGGCTGGGCCGCACTCGCGTTGTGCAGGCTCCTCGATGTGCTCCCCGAGGACCATCCCGCCCGGCCCGCCATCCTGGCCCAATTCCGCGCCCAGATCGCCGGGCTGGCGGCCGTCCAGTCCGGCTCCGGCCTCTGGCACCAGTTGCTAAACCGTCCCGATTCCTATCTCGAGACCTCCGCTTCCGCGATGTTCGTCTACGCGCTAGCCCACGGCATCAACCGCGGCTGGCTCGACGCCAAGGCCTACGGACCCGCCGCCTCAGTCGGTTGGAACGCGGTCGCCAGCCAGGTCAATGTTCGCGGCCAGGTCGAAGGCACCTGCATCGGCACCGGCATGGGTTTCGATCCGATGTTCTACTACCGCCGCCCCACCAGCGTGCTCGCAGCCCACGGCTACGGCCCGGTCCTGATGGCCGGCGCCGAAATGATCATCTTCAGGAATAACCTCGGAGCCCGCGACACGACAACAGGCGGAGGAATGCAGTTCGAGCCAGCCCCTTGAACCGATCCACGCGATGAAGGTCATCCTCACGGTTGCCGCGCTCATGCTGTCTCTTGGCTGTGCCTGCCAGGCCCGCACGATCTCACCGGCGCCCTCCGCATCCTCCCGCGCCGAGTACAATTTCAATCCCGGCTGGAAGTTCATCCGCGCCGACGTCCCAGGCGCCGACAAGCCCTCCTTCGATGATTCATCCTGGACCGACGTCGGGACGCCACACACCTGGAACGACGTCGACTCGTACCGGAAGCTCATCAACCACTCGGGCGGCGACGTCGGCATCTACCAGGGTATCGGCTGGTACCGGAAACACTTTCGCCTGCCCGACTCCGCGCACGGCAAGAAGGTGTTCCTCATCCTCGACGGACTCCGGCAGGCAGCAACGTTCTACGTCAACGGCACCCGCGTCGGGCTCTACGAGAACGGCGTCACACGCTACGGCCTCGACCTCACTCCCTACGTGAATTTCGGCGCCATCGACAACGTGCTCGCCGTGCGTGTCGACAACCGGACCACCTACCGCGAGGCCTCCTCGGGCGTCGTTTTCCAGTGGGAGTCCAAAGCCTTCAACCCCGACTTCGGCGGGATCAATCGCGACGTGTCGCTCTGGATCACAGGGCCGATCTATCAGACCTTCCCGGTCTACGACGGCCTCCGTACGACGGGCGTTTACGTGTATCCGGAAAACATCGACCCCGCGCGACACCGCACCGGCGTCGGCGTCGAGTCGCAGGTGCGCAACGATTCCGGCGCCCCCGCAATCATCACCCTCTCCGTAGCCGTCATCGACGCCTCCGGCATCGTCCAGGCCCGCTTCGACGGCCAGTCGGCTCACTTTTCCGCCGGCCAGACGCGCACCCTCTCCGCCTCCGGCACGCTCGAGCACGCCCGGTTCTGGGACGTCGACGACCCCACTCTCTACACAGTCCGCACTTCCCTCTCCGTGGACGGCCGCGTGGTCGACACCTGTGATACGCGCACCGGCTTCCGCGAAACCTCCTTCCGCGGCGGAGCCGGCACCGGCGGCGTCTATCTCAACGGCCGTTTCCTCTGGCTCACCGGCTACGCTCAACGCTCCGTCGACGATTGGGCCGGTCTCGGCCAGGCCTACCCAGACTGGATGCACGAGGCCAATGCCGAGCTGATCCGCGCCTCCCACGCCAACTATATCCGCTGGATGCACACCGCTCCCCAGGCCGTCGATGTCCACGCCTGCGATCGTTTCGGTATCGTCGAGGTATGCCCCGCCGGCGACAAGGAGCACGACGTCCAGGGCCGTCAGTGGCAGCAGCGCGTCGAGGTCATGCGCGACACGATCATCGCCTACCGCAACAACCCCAGCATCCTCTTCTGGGAAGCCGGCAACCAGGTGATCAGCCCCGACCACATGCGCGAAATGGTCAACCTCCGAAAGACCTGGGACCCCCACGGCGCTCGCGTCATGGGAGTGCGCCACGGCGATGACAACGCCGCCGCCGCCGCGATCACGGACATCGCCGAGTACTACGGCGTGATGATCGGCCAGGACCCGCGCACCGACTCGCTTCCCAACCGCTCCGCGATCTTCCGCGGCTACAGCGCCGAACGCCGAGACCGGGCTCCCCTCATCGAGTGCGAGGACCTCCGGGACGAGGCATTCCGCGGCATCTGGGACAATTATTCGCCGCCGCACTTCGGCTTCCAACAAGGCCCCAAGGACACCTACGACTGGACCTCCGAGTCCTTCTGTCTCCAGGCCGCCCGCCGTTATCACGATTACATGATCAACCGAATCGACAACCCGGCCCCCGCCCACTCCAAGTGGTCCGCCTACGCCTCGATCTATTGGTCCGACTCCGACGCCGACGGACGCCAGCAAAGCAGCGCCGTCCTTCGCGTCAGTGGCAAGGTCGACGCCGTGCGTCTCCCCAAGGAGGCTTTCTACGTGTACCGCGTGATGCAGAATCCCGCCCCCGATCTCCACATCATCGGCCACTGGACCTACCCCTCCGGCACCGTGAAGACCGTCTACGTCGCCGCCAACCATTGCGACGCCGTCGAGCTCTTCGTCAATGGGAACCCCCTCGGCACAGTGACTCGTCCCGAATACGGCTGCATCTACGCCTTCCCGAAGGTCGCATTCGAACCCGGTACGCTGTCCGCCGTCGCCACTCTGAACGGCCGGGTCGTCGCCCGGGAACGCCTCGAAACCGCCGGCCCGCCCGCCGCCCTGCGCCTCACGCTCCACACCGGCCCCGGCGGCCTTCAAGCCGACGGCTCCGACGTGGCGCTCGTCGACTTCGAGGTCGTCGACGCCCAGGGCCGGCGTTGCCCCACCGACGAAAGTCGCGTCGACTTCGCCGTCACCGGCCCCGCGATCTGGCGCGGCGGTCTCAACGCGGCCATCCCCGATTCGACTAACAACCTGTATCTGGATACCGAATGCGGCATCAACCGCGTGGCCGTCCGCTCCACCCTTAAACCCGGCCTTATCACTATTACCCCCGCGCGCAAGGGCCTCCCGCACGCTACCCTGGAGCTCCAGGCTCGGCCGGTGCTGATCGACCACGGACTCGAGCTTATGCCCCCGGGCGAACCGCCCGCCCCGGCCCCGCTGCCAAACTGAGCTTCGGAACGGTTCGCTGAGGTTTGAACGGGCGACGATGAGGTCCTTCGACAGGGAAGCCGGAGGCTTAAGCGATGAGGTAGGCGCCCATGGGCCGGGCTGGTCCCGAAGAAACAAAATGAGGACTCAGTCCCGCCTATCCCGACGCAATCCACCCATCACCGTTCCGTCTCCTTCGCCGCCCTCTCAATTCCTTCTGCCGGCCTTCCCTGTCTCGGTTCGAGCCGGTAGACTCTGAAGTGCCGGATCCGGAGATGGCTCCACACGGTGCGGAAAGCGAACCAGCCGCTCGTGTAGGGCGCGGGGTCGTCGTAGGCGAAAAGGCGCCGGCCGTCGCGGTAGTATTCAATCGTCCCTCCGGCCGCGAGCAGCGCGATCTGCTGCGAAACGTTCGGCTCGATCAGATACTCCTTCGCCTTCAAGTCCTGCGTCGGCAACAGCGGACGATCTCCGGTCCGACCCACGTATCGCCGGAATCGCGTAGTCGTGTTGTAATTACCGCCTAGTCCGACGTAATAGCAGCGAAGCTCATCGTAGTCCGCAAATTTGCCGCTTCGATGCGAGGCGAAGAGATCGTCCGGCGTGCGCACGTCCCGCGCCATCCAAAAGCAGTTCAAATCGCTCACCCGGTCGTTGGGACCGCCCGCCTTCACTGCCGTCGCCTCATAGGTGATCAGGATCGGCCCGCTGAACGGTTTCCGAAACCAGAGCGAGCAGCCCCGCGGCACGTCGATGTCGAGCACACACCCGCCGGCCGTCACCGATCCGCCCTTCTCGAGCTCCGCTGTCCACTGCCCGGTGCCGTGCTCGAAGTCATCCGAGGCCAGTTTCGCCACAATCGCAAATCGCCCATCGGGAGAGGCCGGAATGTTTTTGGCGAACGCGGAGCAAGCGAAGAGAACAAAAAAGTAGAAGCGAGAAGTGATGAGCGAGGAGCAGGAAGGATTCCAGCGACGCCGGGAGTCGGCGAGGCTCGGCGCCCGCGTAATAGGGGCGCGAGAACCGCGTCTCGCGTCCGCCAGCGATCCGCCTTCAGCGGCTTCGGAGCTCTGGTGCATGTCCGGATTGGGAAAGCGGAGCCGAGGCTCCGCTCTCGTTCACAAACGCCCCGTCGCAGCGCGCCTTGCGACAGGACTCCTTCTTCGCTCCAGATCGACGTGCTGTCATTCTTCTCGATTCCCGCTCCTCGCTTCTTCCGCTCACTTCGCCTTCGCGATCTGCACGGCAAACACCTGCGTGGGACCAAACATGTTGGAGCGGAAAATCACCCACTTCTGATCCGGCGAAAACGTCACGTTGGGCTCCAGGCGATAATCCTGGCGGCTCATGTTTACCAACTTCTCCGAGATCAGTCGCCCGGGTTGGATCAAGTTCGCCGAATTCGGGGCCTTGATGCCCGCGACATCGGGCACCTTCCTAGGACGAAACAGGTATAGCCATTTCCCGTTTGGGGCATGCGCGACCATGTCGCTGTCGCCGCCGTCGCCCGCGAACATCGTGCCGTCCTTCGAAACGTTGTAGTGGACGGACCATTCGTTCCGCCGCAGCGCGTACCAGGTGTTGTGTCCCGTCGCGATGTCGTATCCGGCAAGCCAGAATACCTCCCCGCGAGGCGTCTGGAGATCATACCAGATGGTCTTCCCGTCCGGGCTGAAAAATTCATGCCCCCAGATCTCCATGTTCATGGTGCGCGTGTGCACTTTGGTCAGATGCGTTCCGTCCGTGTGGATCGTCCACAGGCGGTTCACCTCGTGCCACGGTCCTTCGTGACAAAACATGATCAGATTCGGATCTGTCGGCGAAAATTGCACATGATTCAACCACTCCTTCTGCCGGAGGATCACTGTGATCTTGCCGGTGGCGATATTGAGCGTGAACAGCGACATCGGCGGCTCCGAACGGATGCGCATGAGGTGCTGGTGGAGCCGCAGTTCCTTGGCCGTCGCAAAGGACATCGGCCTGCCGTCCGGCCACTTCGCCGTGTATTCGGGCCTTGGATGCTCCGGCTCCTGCCTGTGCGCCGCGCCGTGCTGCCAGCCCCGGTCCTCCACTTCGGAATACGTCCCTGCCATCAGGGTCTCGTCCGCGTTCACGCTGGATACGCCGCCCTTCGGCACCACCGCGATCCGACGCGTCGCTTTCGTCTCGAGGTTCGTCGCAAAGATCCAGTTCTCGCCATCCTTCCGCTCCGAATAGTAGACGTCGCCGGTCTTGTGGCCGACAACGATCACATGGACCCGCCCTGCGACCAGCGGTTCGACCTTCCGCGTGCCAAGGTCGATCGTCGAAATACCCTCGCGCGTCATCACCACCATCTTCTTCCCGTCCGGCGAATACGCATTCAGGTTGAAATATAGGCTCGAGGTCCCGGGCTCGTCCGAGAGTCGGATGACCCGGTGGCCTGTGTCCGAATCGATCCATTCGCGGGGAGGCTCCGTCGCGGCAAGGACGGGAAGGGAAATGGCAATGAACAGAACCGGCAGGAAGGGGAATTTCATGGGGAGCGTCCGATACAATAATGCCTGCTGTCGGGACTGAAACACCACAATGTTCAGACCGTCCGAATCTTTGGCCCGTTGCGCCAACCGCCGCGACCGGCCACCCGTCGATTCGACACCCAAGCGTCCCAACTCCCTTCCCCGATGTCCATTACCCGCTATGCCTTCGTCGGCACCGGTGGCCGCGCCATCAGTTTCATCGAACCGCTCGTCACCACCTACCGCGATTCCAATGAACTGGTCGCCCTCTGCGACCTCAGTCCCGCGCGGATGGCTTACTACAACGGCCTGCTCGCGTCTGAATGGGGGGGCCGCGCCGTGCCCGCCTTCACCCCAGACCGTTTCGACGAAATGCTCCGTACCACGCGCCCCAACGTGGTTTTCGTCTGCACGACCGACGGCACCCACCACGAGTACATCATCCGCGCCTTGCGCGGAGGCTGCGATGTCATCACCGAAAAACCGCTCACGATCGACGCCGCCAAGTGCCGTGCCATCCTCGAAGCCGTGCGCGATACCGGCCGCCGCGTACGTGTGGCCTTCAACTACCGCTGGGCCCCCTTCCGTACGAAGGTTAAGGAGCTGGTCGCCGCGGGCACCATTGGCCGCGTGCGTTCGGTCAACCTCGAGTACCTCCTGGACACCAACCATGGCGCGGACTACTTCCGCCGCTGGCACGCGCACGCCGACGAGTCGGGCACCCTCCTTGTCCACAAGAGCACCCATCACTTCGACCTCGTAAACTGGTGGCTCGATGCCATCCCGCGCCAGGTTTTTGCGTACGGGGACCTCGTCTTTTACGGCAAGAAAAACGCGGAGGCCAGGGGCGCCGGGGCGCTCGCGGCTTATCCGCGCTACACCGGGCACCCCGAGGCGAAGAATGACCCCTTCTACCTGGACCTCGACGAGTCGGAGCCTTTCCGGAAGATTTACCGCGCCGGCGAGGCCGACTCCGGATACATCCGCGATCGCAATGTCTTTCGCGACGACATCACGATCTTCGACCAAATGTCGCTCAACGTGCGCTACCGCACCGGCGAACTTTTGACGTACTCGCTCACGTGTTACAGCCCGAGGGAGGGCATGCGTGTCTGCTTCAATGGCGACCGCGGTCGATTGGAGTACCACGAATTCATTGGCACGCACATGAACCGGGCGGTCCGGCCGAAGGATTTCACGCTCGACCACAAGCCGGGCGCCGAAGCCGAGGGCGAGTGGATCCGGGTGTATCCGCACTTCAAAAACAGCTATCTCGCTCCGGTTGAGGCTCAGCACGGCCCGCATGGCGGCGCCGATGAGATTCTCTGCCGCTCCTTCTACGACCCGAGCTCGCCCACGACCGACCCGCTCGCCCGATTTGCCGGCCACGAACAGGGCGCTGCGTCTATCCTTGTCGGCATCTCCGGCGTCGAATCCATCCGCCGCAACCAACCCGTGAACCTCCTCGACCTGGTACCGCTCAGGCCCGAGGCGACGAAACTGAGCGAACTGGTGTGAGCGGACGAAATGGAATCGAGGAGCGGGAAGAGAGGATCGGGGATTATTCCAGCGCGCCGATGTCGCGCTTAAGGAACGTCAAAACTTCAGGAATCGTAGCGTCGGATCCCCTCCCCAAGGGACAGGCCAATTTTCTCCCCCCGCACCTCCCCCCAAGGGACAGGCGGATTTCGGGAGCCCGGGAGCCGTAAATGCCCCACCCCTTCGCGATCCATTAGGGACAGGCAAATTTTCAGCAAATCGGCTATCCCACCGACTTTCCTGCTCCCCCTGCGCAAGGGACGGGCAGTTTTTCCGATGCCCCGTGCCAAGGGACAGGCAGATTTTACGAAGCGCGAAAGCCGTCTGACTTTTCGATCTCGCCTCGGACGCGTTTTTCCCCCGGAAGCGTACCCACAAACCGGCCAACGTCCGGATTCCCCCGCCACAGATCTGCAGCCGGCCTCCCCCTGCAGCGTCCCGCCCTCCAATCGTCTACGCGATTGGCATTGATCGGCAGGTCCGCATCGTGGTCAGGTGCTCCCAGTCGGTCACCGGCATCATCGGCTTGGGCTCCAGACCCCTGACTCGGCCGTACCTCCTCTGATGCTCGCCCAGGTGGCGGGCCACAA
>JAJXVO010000048.1 GCA_021782105.1 bacterium | reverse complement strand
CGATTCGAGCGGCGAACGTTTCGACGCTCGTTCCAAGGCGCTGGCTGCTTACGCGGATCCGCTGGAGGGGGTTCGCAGCGAGGCGGCCAGGGAGCAGGACGCGTCGAGGCGAACCAAACCCGGGAACCCCAACCCATGAAATCAGAACCGACTCAGGCAGCTGCATGCGCACATCGGTGCGGCGTCCTTGGAAATCGCCTTGCGTGGGCTCTTGTGGTGGCGCTGTTGACCGCCGGTCCCGGCTGCGCGCAGTTCGACAGCACGACCAAACGCGCGGGGGCCGTGAGTCTCGGAGCCGCCGCGGGTGGTGCGGCCGGATACGAACTCGGGGATGGCAGCGCCGCGACCACGGGCGCAGGGGCGGTGGCAGGAGCGGCGCTCACCCATCTGGCGCTGGGTCGCGACAAGGCTGTTCTACAGGAGGGCTTCGACGAAGGCTACGTGCAGGGGCAGAGCGATGCCATCAAACGGCAGTATTTCCTGAGGCAGGCGTTGGAGAAACGTCCTCTCAAAGACCATGCCGAAGGCACGGTGCGCACCTATTATCTCCCGGCTCCGACAGGCGACTCGTCGGACGCCAAATCCGAACCGCGCTACCTGGCTGTGCGCGTTGTGGAGTAGGCGATATTTTTCCCATGAATACCCTGAACAGATCCCGGTTGGTGTTCGCGGCGAGCCTTCTCTTGCTCGCCGCTGTGCCCGCGCTGCCGACCTTCGGCATCGGCGGAGTGGGCGATGTGGTCATCATCGCCGTCGACCAGACCGACGCCTGGAAGTGGCCGCGGGAAAAGGCGGAGTGGCAGCAGGTGCAGTCGCTCCTCCAGAGCGAGATCGAGCAGACCAAGCTCATGATCGAACGCCTCGGCAATCCGGGTGCGCCCGCTTCGGCGTCGGTCGGCGACGTCGCCCGGGTGACCGAGCCGGTCGGGATAGCGGTGTCGCTGCAGACCAGGCAGGAGGCTCTCGATCAGGGCAGCAGGCAATTTCGGGTGGGAGCAAAAGGTTCGGCAACCCTGCGCGCCGATAACAAGGTCGACGCTTCGTTTAGCGTCCTCGGCGACAGCTACTCACGCGATTCGGGGCGTTTCGATTTCCTTGCACAAAAGGAAGGCCTGCTCGCCCGGCATGCACAGGCCCTGCAAAATCAGGACCGTGTTGTCGAAAGCGAGATGAGCACCCAGCGGCGGCTTCTTGATCGGCTCAAAAGTGCCACCACACAGGCCGACATCGAGGCTGTGACTGCTGCGATCACCGCTTCCCAACAGCGTCTCGAAATCGCCGGCCAAAAATCGGTTCAGGCGCGCGATGAGAGCGCCGCGCTCGACGTGCAGCTTCGAATCGAGGCCGATCGTAAAAAGGAGGCCGACGCAGAATGGTCCGAGAAGTTTGTGGAGAAACTGCGTGCGCGAGCCCTGACCTCCCTTCATGCCCAGCAAGGCGAGAACAAGTGATCCCGATTTAGCGGCCATGAGCCCGAGAATCCGCTGGATCGCACTTGCGCTTGGCCTCGGGTCGGTGGCAGGAGCGGCGCCCGACGAGGGCCGGCTTCGCGACATAGGCTATGTATTTCATCCGGCGCGTGTCGCGATCGACTTCGGCGATCTGGGCGAACGCGTCCTTCTTTTTTCCCAGGCCGTGGCTGTGCTCATGATAATAGGAGGTTTGCTTGCACGATTGCGAAAGGCGGGCGCGCAGCTGGAGCACATCGCAACGATGGTCCTCCTCGTTGGCTTCATCTCAACCCTTCCGGTTTGGAGGACTCTCGTCGTGGAGCTGGGGGATTCGGCCGCCGATGCGTTGGGAAACCGCGCGGTGAGGGTGGCTTCCCTTGAGGCAACGCCGCCTGATGCGCCCGTTGAACTCACCCCGTTCATGCTGGAGGTCGGCGAATTGATCGAGCAATGGACGCTCGGGTCGAGTCCAACTTCCGATGCGTTGGATGGAGGGTGGAGGCCAGGCGAAGGACGCGAGGAGCAATGGCTCGGCAAGGGGTGGAACTGGGCCAAGCCTCCGCTCTTCAATGCGACGACGGGTTCCGAGCAGGCTTGGTCGGCGGCGACGGCTGCGGAGCGGGCGGGGCTCCTCCATCGTGTCGTCCTTGGCGTGGGGTTCCTTCTCCAAGTGACCGAAACGGGATTTTATCTGGCCGAGACTCTGCGCTGGGTTCTATTTCATGCCGGTTTCGCGTTGGCGCCTCTCATGATCGCGGGGCTCGGAACGGATTCGTTTCGGGGGGCATCGCTGCGGGGGCTTATCGGCGTGGCAGGTGTCTCGTTCTGGTCGTCGGGATGGTCCCTGGTGAACGTCGCGTCGTCGGCGATGATGCGGGCCGCCATCGACATCCTCGGCAAGACGGCTCACGCCGCGCTCTATCCGGAGGTCACCGCCGGTGCGGCGCGCACGATCGCGCAGGCTGCGCCCCATCTATCATGGACGATCACGACCGAAATGGCCGCGATCACGGTTGCACTGTGCGCATGGATGCTCCTCTCCCTTGCCTCAGTTCCCCTGTTGGTCCATGGAATGGCCTCGGCAGGCGCGCGCTGGGCGGGATGGGTGGGGACGGGAGATTGACGAGTCTCAGGGACTTGCGACCGCACGTTCCTTGCGCGAGGAAGGGCGATTGGCCCCGTCCACCTGAACTACGATCGCCCGATGTGCGGCGATTTCCTCTACGCTCAAGTGAGCGTACGCGGCGATGATCACCAGGTCGCCGGGTTTTGCCAGATGCGCGGCGGCTCCGTTGATCTGAATCTGCCCGGGCTCTCCGTAGATCACGTAGGTCGTGAATCGGCTCCCGTTCGTGATATCGTAAATATCGACCTGCTCGAACTCAAGCAGCCCAGCCTCGCGACACAGGGCAGGATCGATCGAGATCGATCCCTCGTAGTCCAAGTCGGCCGAAGTGACCGTGGCGCGATGAATTTTGGAGCGTAGAAATGTTCTAAACATGGTCGTGAATCCCTGCCGCGAAAGCGCGGAGTCCATGGAGGATGAGATCCGGCTCAAGCCTGGTAAAGAGCTTTTCCCGAACGAAGCGGGCGGCGTTCCCACCGGTTCCGAGGACGAGGTAGGTCTCATCGCCGAACGCCTCCCTTGCCACCCGGCCAACAAGTTGTGCAATTGCACCCGCGTGTCCGTGATGCAGGCCGCTTGCGATCGCTTCTTTTGGGGAACGTCCGAGGGCTTTGACTGAAGCGCGGGGCGAAACGAGTGGCAATTGGGCGGTGCGGCGCGCCAGGGCCTCGGCCCACAAGGCCACGCCCGGTATGATAGCCCCACCAAAGAGACGTCCCGATGCGCCGACGGCCGTCACGGTTGTCGCTGTGCCGCAGTCGACGATTATCAGGTTTTTTCCTGGATGCCGGGCTTGCGCGCCAAGGGCAGCGGCAAGCCGGTCGGTCCCGAGTTGGGAGGGACGGCGATACCCGATCGAGAGCCCGTGGTCCGCTCTGGAATCGAGCACCAGAGGCATTGTCCCGAGCCGGCGATTCAGCAGGCTGGAAACCCGGGGGGTCAACGCAGGCACGACCGAGCAAACCACCGTGAGATCTATCCGCCCACGCAACAGCCGCCCGAGTTTCTCGGCAAGAGCCGCGGCAGGAAGGGTCCGCGGTATCCGAAAACGTGATATCAGCCGGCTGCCGGAAAAAACCCCGCCCGACAGGGTCGTGTTGCCGATGTTGAGTGCGAGCAGGCGCATGGATCCCCGCCTAACCCTCCCGGCGGGCCCGGATCAGGGCCTCAAGCTCCAGCGCCAGGCCGGAGGCGCCGGAGACCGGAGTCGGCTCGGCGTCCGGTGTTCGATAAAGAAAAAACGGGTGCACCGGAGCGCTGCGTATCTCGGCGAGATCGTTCTGCACGACAGCATCGACCCCGCCGGCCTGAAAAAGCAGGGAGACGGCCGCCGCGCGATCCGCCGACGAGGCGCGCGAGGTGAGCTTGAAGCCGACGACGAGCAGCGGGCTTTGCGAGGCGGCCTTGATCTGCGAGAGCAGTTTGGGCGTGCGCTTGAGGTGAACGACCAGGTCCGCTGCGTCGGAGCGAATCTTGCCTTCGATGGCGGAGACGGGGGCGTAGTCCGCGACCGCCGCCGCCATCACCACGGCGTCGAACCGCTGCCCCGCGAGCCGTTGGGAGAGGCACCGCCACAAATCGGCCCCCGAACCGAAGGTCTCCGTTTGGATGCCGGTCCCGGGGTCCACGGCGCCCTCGCCGCGCAGAAGCGTGACCTCATGGCCGCGCTCCGCAAAGGCACGCGCCAGCGCCGCTCCCGTGGAGCCGGTGCTGACGTTTCCGATGAACCGCACGTCGTCAATGGGTTCCCGCGTGCCACCCGCCGTGATCAGGATCTTCAAGGGCCCGACTGTCATGGCGCGGACGCCTTCTTGAGGGTCGCCAGTGTGCCAAGCAATTCGGCGACTATGGTCGCGGGCTCGGCGAGCCTGCCAGGCCCGGTCTCACCGCACGCGAGGGCGCCGGCGCCCGGCTCGATCACGCGCACGCCCCAGCCCTTGAGGCGTTCCACGGAGGATTGCGTCGCCGGGTGGCCCCACATCAAGGAGTTCATCGCCGGAGCCAGGTACCAGGGCTTTCGGCCGTGTTCCCAAGCGAGGAAGAGCGAGCCCGAGAGATCCTCCGCCAGGCCTGCAGCGAGGCGATTGATTGTATTGGCTGTGGCAGGACAGACCACGGCGAGGTCCGCCTCTCTCGCACACGAGATGTGGTCGAGCGCACGGCCCTCCTCCCACATGTCGTGGAACACGGGTCGACCGCTCAGTCCCTCGAGCGTGGCAGGACCCACAAAACGCAGCGCCGCCTGCGTGGCGACCGTCTGCACCTCGACGCCCTGCTGAGACAGCCGCGAGATCACCTCGCACGCCTTGTAGCAGGCGATGGAGCCCGAAAGAATGAAGAGAATCCTAGAGTGCGACATTGTCGATGAGCCGGGTGTTGCCGAGCTTGACGGCGCCGAAGCGGTGGCTTTCGCGATCCTCCACGTAATCGACCCCGAAGCCGGCGGCCTCCAGTTCCTGGCGTGCCGATGCGGCGTCGAGCGCTGTCCGCAGAATGCGGTTAAAGGAAGGGGCTAGCGCCCGTTCCTGGGGGGAAAGCCGTGCGTTGCGGGAACTCATCGCCAGCCCGTCGGCCTCCCGAATAATCGGGCAGGGGACGATTTCGGTCGGGAGGAAAAACGCTTCGCACATCCCGCGCACGAGTTGGAGCTGCTGATAGTCCTTTTCGCCAAAATAGGCGCGGTCGGCCCCGGCGATCATGAGAAGTTTCATCACCACTGTGAGCACGCCGTCGAAGTGTCCCGGACGATGCGCGCCGCACAGTTCGCGACTGAGCTCCCGCTCGACGACCGCGTAGCGCGTGCCGTTAGGATACATCTCCGACACGCTCGGCGCGAAAACGAGGTCCACACGTTCGCGGTCCATCAGGGCACAGTCCTGATCGAGCATCCGCGGGTAGTGATTGAAATCCCAGGCGTCGTCGAACTGCGTGGGATTGACGAAGACCGAGGCGAGCACGACTTCGCAATCCCGACGGGCCGCGGCAAACAGCGTCGCGTGACCTTCGTGGAGGGCTCCCATCGTGGGGACGAACCCTACGCGACGCCCGGCCGCTTTATGCCCGGCAAGCAGGGTCCTCCATTCGGCGATGCTGTGGATGATCTGCGGCATGCGGGTGTCAGGTGTCGAATTGTTCCTTGGTGTTCGGAAACTCACCCGACTTCACGTCGGCCGCAAATCGGCTCACTGCATCGATCACGGTCGCCGCTCCGTCGGCATACCGCCGGACAAACCGGGGTTTGAAATCGGGATTGAGCCCCAGAAGGTCATGGAGGACGAGCACCTGACCGTCGCATCCCGAACCAGCCCCGATGCCGATCGTGGGGATGGGAAGCTCCTTCGTCACTTCGGTGGCGACCACGTGGGGGATGCATTCCAGCACGACTGCAAAGGCTCCCGCCTGCCAGAGGGCATGTGCGTCCTCCTTGAGCTTGGCGGCGGCCTCGATGCCACGGGCCTGGACGGTGAAGCCTCCAAACAGGTTGACGGACTGAGGCGTGAGTCCGAGATGGCCCATCACGGGGATTCCCGACTCAACCAGATGGTGAATCACGTCGGCGTGTCCCCTCACCCCCTCGACTTTCACCGCATGCGCTCCGGCTCGCAGAAGGGCTGCCGCGCAGTCCAGAGCGTGGGAGGCGCCCTTGCGCACCGAGAGGAAGGGCATGTCGGCGACAACGAGCTTTCCACGGTTGCCCTTGGCGACGGCCCGCGTGTGCATGGCCATCAAGTCCGGCGTCGCGCCGAGGGTGTCCCCGTCCCCGTGCATGACCATCATGGCACTGTCCCCGACCAGCAGAGCGTCGACCGGCGAATCCGAAAGCAGCCGGGCCGACCAGGCGTCGTAGGCGGTCACCATAACGAGCTTTTTGCCGGAAGACTTAGCAGAGCAGAATTCGCGGATGGAAGGCATGGAGAAAACGGGACCGTTCAGATAATCGCCCGGCCCCCGCCAGGGCAAGGGGCGTTTCTGGTGCCCCATTTTTTGTTATTGGTAATGAATCTTAACCTTGCGCTCGGTTGCTGGTGGCGTAAACCTACTCCAAAATCCCATGCCCGCGAAGAATCTTGAACCCATCGTCTACGGAAAGCAGATCGTCAATGGTCTCGTCGTCCGGCCCGATTCGCGCAGTGTGGTTAGAAAAGCGCTTGAGGGCCATTCGGTTGTGGTTGAAAGCAACAACGATTACATCAACCTGTACCATGTTTTTGAGCGCCTAATCAAGGCGGAGAAACTGGACGACATTCGCTTGGTTCGAAAGCAGGTAGGCGAGTCACGGTGGATGCTTTACGCCGTTTCCGACAAAGATATTGTGCCGAAGGCGTCGCTTCAACAGGGCTACGACCCCAAGCGTGGGCGCTATAAGCGGTATGCCGAACAGCTTGCGTCAGGCAGTGCCCTGACCTTTTCGGACAAGAGCGAGGCCATCAAGGCCCGGCGCGCCTGGCAGCTGTACATTCCCGCCGAACGCCGCCGCAACCTCCGCTCGTCGGTGCGCATGGTCGGCAAATCAGGCAAATATCTGGTCTGCCTTCTCCCGAAGGTTAAAAGATAAAATAGATTTGACGTATAGAAATTAAAAGGGTGTTCTTGGGCTGTGTCCGCGGCCCTTCCCCTAGACTCGTTTCTGTGCTCCCGACTGCTCGGTCAGGAAGAGGCGATCCGGCAGTTCTCATCGGCCATCGAGCGCGCGGAGTCCGGCCCCGAACGCCATGGACGCACACGCGCATTCGTCCTTTTGATGGGGCCTACGGGGACGGGAAAGACGGAGATGGTGAAACTCACCGCAGGCCATCTCTACGGGCACGACTCGTCCCGTTGCCTCGAGCGATTCGACATGGGCGAGTACCAGCATCGCGATTCTGTGCTGCGTCTTCTTGGTGCCCCCGGCCAGCCGGCTCTTCTGGGCGCGGCCGTCGATCGGCTCAACGCGCTCGGCGGAGGGATGCTGCTGCTCGACGAAATCGAGAAGGCACACCCGGACCTGCTCACCGCCCTGCTCTCCTTTGATGACGCGCGCACGACCATGGCCGACGGCTCCACCCGGGATCTCTCGCGCTGCTACGTGGTGATGACCTCCAATCTGGGCGCCGCAGAAGCCGCTCAGATGTCGCACAACGGATACTCGGCCATCCGGCGCAAAGTGATCCGGGAGGCCGAGTCGTTCCTGAGGAAGGAAACTGTTGCCCGATTCAGCGCGGTCGTGGTCATGAACACGCTTTCCTTCGAGGTGCAGGAGCGCATCGCGGTGGCACTTTTCGAGCGGGAATTGCGCGTTCAAAGTGAACACTGTCGGCGTGTGATCGAGGTCGCCGACGCCCGGGTTTTGAATTTTCTGGTGGGCAAGGGCTTCTCCCCTGATCTCGGCGCGCGCAATCTCCGCCACGTCATCGAAAGGTACGTGGGGGATGCGCTTCGGCCCTTTTTTCCAAAGGGCAGGTCTCCGTCTCCCAGTTTCCCCGAAAAACCCTCCGATCGGATCGGCGACCGTTGGTCCCACGGTGTCGTGCTCGCGGTCGTCGACGACGCGCTTGTCGCCCGGCCTCTTCAACGAAGCGTCGCGTTGGACCGGCTCCTTTCCGTCACCGGATCCCGATTTCCATGAACAACGATGCCAACCCACCCCGCGAGCCTTCGCTGATCGACATCGAGGTGCTCGACCTTGGCCCGCTCTATGACCAGGCGGTCGAGTATTTCATCTCGCTGGATTCCTCCCGCCGCGCGTGGACCGATGAGAAACGCCACCGCCTGGTGATTCGCACCGAGTGCCGTTGGGGACGCGTGCAGTTCGAGCCGGAGGAGCTCTACGTCGTCAGCGAACGCGGGGAGGGACCCCGCGCCCCCCTGGGCAAAGAGGTGCTGGCCCATATCTCCCTCTACGCCGAACTGCTCCCCGCGGGCGCCGATCCGGGATTCTTCGAATCCGTCCCGTTCTGCAAGGTCCCCATCGATGAACAGGCCGCACGTGCGTTTCGCGCGCTCGGGATCGTGGCGCTGGAAGATTTCATCCGCGCCAAAATCCCGGAAATGGAAGCAGCCTACGCGGAATGGCTTTCGGTGCTCAGGTCCGCCCGGGAGCGCGCACGCTCACGTCGTCCGAGCCGTGTTTCCCAGCAGGTCGGCGCGTGATCCGGCCTGGGTCGAATTCCAGCACCACGTCTTCCTGATTTCTCGTCATGTCGATCAGCGGGAATCGGCGGACACTCGGGGTGCCCAGCACGCGGTGTTCGCGCTGGGGCCAATGTCGCGGATGCACGACGGCGACGCCGTCGGAGAGTTCCACATGGCTGATGGCCACCTGCCCGAGTCCGCGCAGCGAGAGCCGCACGCCACCGCAGCCGGCGGCTCCCGGGTCGACCGGCACGGAGAAGGTGCGCTGGATCCGGGTCCGAGGGCGCGCAGCCATGGCCCGAAACTCGATCGTGTAACGCCCGCGCAGTTCGAGCCATTTCCCCGACGCGTCTCTTTGCTCGACAACGACGCGCTGAAGGGCGGGGGCGAAATTGTGGACGACAAAATCCAACTGCCACGCGCCGACCACGGGGCTGGCGGACCTCGCGCGCAGGGGACGCCGCTCGACCCCTGCCAGCCAGTGCCTCAGACGAGCGAGGCGGCGCCTGTCCGCCCGAAGAATCACCTCGTTCTGACTGCGGCGTTTGGGATTCCTGCTGAGCGCCCACATCGCCCTGGCCGCGTCGATCCCGGCGTCCAGCTTACGGTCGAAGGTTTCGATGTCGGCTCGCAGGCGTCGCAGCCTCGCCTTGAAGAGGGGGCCGGCTCCACCGGTGTATCGCGCGCTCATGTCCCGTGACAGAAGGCGTCGCAGCTCCCGCACCGCCGCCGCGGCCCGTCGTACAAATGCATCGCGCCGCGCCAGGTAATGCCTGAACCGCAGGCTGGCCGAGAAGGGCTCGGGCAGATTTCGATCGGCGGAACGCTCAAAAAAACGTGCGTCCCGCTCGTGCCGGCCCGCGCCGTCGCGAGGGTGACATATATCCCAACGTTCGTTGATCTCCCATCGCGCATACCCCACGAAGGCCCGCTCGTCGCAGGCGAGCGCGAGGCGCGCCATCTCGTGACTGCGCCGACCGCCGAAAACACGCCGGAATCCACGGGCGAGCATCTCGACGGTGTCGTCAATCTCCGGATCCAGCCACAGGCTCGCCGCCGCGGCGTCGACCACGGTGGTCATCTCCTGCGCAAGACGATACGATTCCCACGACGCGCTCAGAAATCCCTCCGCTCCGACTCTTCGGCAGCGGTCCCACCAGGAGCGGAGGTTGGCCAGTCGCTCTCCAAAGACGGGCAGTGGTTCGTGGCGAAACGCACCGTTGGAGGCGCAGCCCCAGTAGGAAATGCCCTGTCGCGAGAGGGCGGGGGAGAGATCGTATTCGGCGAAATTCCACAACTCCATCCGTGGATGGCGTTCGAACGGATAGTAGTACCAGTCGTAGGCGGCGATGCCGCGCGGCAGCAGCGGAATGGCGGCGGGCATCAGGGCCAGCATATCGGCCCACATTCCGAGGCGCAGTCCCTTCCCGGCCGCCAGGCGCTCGAGCATGGTCGCGTGGTTGGCAAAATGCGCCTCGAGGCCGACCTTCGCCACGTCGCGGGCGCTCAGGGGGTGTCGGCCGAGCAGGAAGGATTCGTCGAGGCCTACGTGCACCATGCCCGCCGTGCACAATGGAAGGATATCTTGTATCAGAGCTTCGGCTATGCGCGGAGTCTCGGGATGCGAAGGGCATATCTGGCCCGTTTCGCAGGGCGATCCGTCCGGTTTGCGCAATTCGTTGAGATCTCGAAAACGCTCGGTCTTGACCAGGTATTGGGTGTGTCCGAGCAGGTTGACGATCGGCACGACGCCAATGCCGTATTTGGCCGCCTCGGCGGTCAGTTTCTCGATTTCGCGGAAACGATAGGCGTCGCTCCGTGCGATCCCCGGAAGGCTCGGATATTCGATTGCGTCCTCGAGGTGGAGGTACAGCTGCTGGTATCCCCACTCGGCGTAGAGCGGCAGCTTGGATAGCAGCCAGTCCAGGCGCTCCACCTGGCGCGCGAGATCCCACTGAAACGCGCGGATCACGGTCCGGCCTCCTCGGCGGGGCTGGAGGCGAGCCTTTGGTCGAGCCATTGGAGCGCGCCGGGCTCGTCTCGGAAAGCCCCGTCGAGTTGAGCCTCGAAAGCCTCGTGGAGGAGGGGCTTGAAACTGGGGCCGGCCTGCATTCCCCGGGCGATCAGGTGACGCCCGAGAAGGATCGGCTGCGGAGGTTGGGTGCGCAACGCCAGCGCCTGCGCCTGTGTGCGCATCTCCGCGATGAGCCGCAGGGAGCTGTTTGGGGCGATAGGCGGCCTGCCGCACGCGTCCGCCGACATCACCTCGCACAGATCCTCGATGGTTGCTGGAATCAGTCGGCGTGCCAGGCGCCTCATCTGGGTGTCCGTGTAGTTGGGCTGGTTCTCGCGATGGTGGAGCATGTGGTGCACGACGAGCGCGCGCACCGGTTCGTGCAGGTCCTTGGGGGCTCCGATGCGCTGCATGAACGTCTCGGCCAGTGGCCCTCCCGCCGACTCATGCCCCGGGCTCACCCAGCGCATCACCCCCCGCTTGTCTGCATATTCCGTGGTCTGCGGTTTTCCAAAATCGTGCGCCAGCACCGCAAAGGACAGCACCCGCCTGCGTTGCGGCTGCGATGCTTGCCATCCCTCCGAGGCGACCAGCGCGTTGAGGCAATGTTGGGTGTGGACGAACACGTCGCCTTCCGGGTGCCACTGGGCCTCCTGCGGAGTGCCCCGCATCGAGGCGATTTCGGGATAGTGCCGGATCCACCCTGTCTGCGCCAGCACCTCCAGGCCGCGCGACGGGCGCACGCTTTTGACGGCCCACTTGTCCCACTCGCCCCAGATGCGCTCCAGCGGCAGCTCGGCGTGCTGGTCTGCCATCTCCGCGCACAATGCGATCGTTTCCGGCGCAAGTTTGAAATCGAAGCGCGCCGCAAACTGCATCGCCCGGAGCACACGCAGCGGATCGTCGACGAACGAAGGCCCGGCATGCCTCAATATCCCGGCCCGCAGGTCCTTTTCCCCCAGAAGCGGATCGATGATCCCCCCGTCCAAAGGGTCGAATGAGATCGCGTTGATCGTGAAATCTCTTCGGGCCGCCGCCGCCTCGTCGTCGAGGTTCGGCTCCGGATCGATGCGAAAACCCCGGTGCCCGGCCCCGATCTTCGACTCGCGGCGCGGAAGGCTGAAGTCGTAATCCGCCTCGCCGAGGCGAAGCTTGATGACGCCGAAGCTTCGCCCCACCAGATCGGTCGCCCCGAAGGGCGCGAGCAAGCGGTGCAGCGTGTCGAGATTCAGTCCGCCCACCTCCACGTCGTAGTCTTTCGCCTCCAGCCCAAGAAGCCAGTCTCGGACGCAGCCTCCCACCAGCCGGGGCCGCCCGCCCGCGTCGTGGACCGCGTGGAGGACGGCGTGGAGCTCCGGCGGAATCTTCATGCCGCCATCTGCACCCAAGCCGGGCGGAGATGGCAAGGTCTCAAATTTCCGGGTCTCCTCTGAGAGCTCCGATGGCCGCCGCCGCCCAGCCTGCTAGCAGCGCCAGTCCGCCGAAAGGAGTCACATATCCAAGCGGCCGCCAGTCCGTCAGGGCCATGGCGTACAGAGAACCCGAGAACAACACGATCCCCACGATCCACAGGACGCCTGCCAGCCGGGCCTTCCGCATGGCCGTGTTTCCAGCCCACAGCAGCGCCACGGCGTGGACCAGGTGATAGAGCACGGCCGTGTGCCAGACCTCGGTCATTCCGTTCGACGCCAGCAGCCCCGAAAGGGCGTGGGCGCCAAACGCGCCGAGTGCCACTCCGAGGAATCCGGCGAGCGCGCCGGCGAATACAAGCGGATGTTTCATGCCTCCTCCCCTAGCCATTTTTGGGCGGAACGCCAGTGCCCGTGCAGGGTCAGAGCCCCGCCGGCATTAATCCTTGTTCTTTTCCCCGGCCCGCCATTGCGTGCGACTCCGGGGGCAGACCATCATCCTGAAGAATAAAATGACCAAGATCCTGAACAAGTCCGTGCTGCTCGCCGTCGCCGTCGCCGCCTCCGGCGTCTGCGCGCGCGCCGATCAGCCCCAGAGCTCCTATTCCGTGACTCTGGATTTTCCCTATACGAGCAAGTATGTCTTCCGGGGACTCGAGCGCGCCAACGGCGCCCAGTCCATCCAGCCCTCCGTCGAACTCGACTCGGGCAATTTCTACACCGGCATTTGGAGCAATCAGCCCGTCACGCGCCACGCCGACAACGAATTCGACTTCTATGGCGGCTACAAGCTGAAGCTGTCCGACGCCTGGCGCGTCGACACGGGAGCCACGCTCTATTATTATCCGGAGCTGGCCAAGGGCGCAGGCAACAACACGACGACCGAGGGGTTTTTGGGCCTGATCGGCAACATCGACGGCTTCGCACCAGGCGTGTATTCGTTTTATGACTTCACACTCGAGACCTTCACGATCCAGGGGCAGGTCGGTTATAGCGTTCCCATCCCGCAGGCCGGCCTCAGCCTGGATCTCTCCGCCCAAGCCGGCCACGTGAGTTCAAAACGCGGCTCCGACTACGCCTACTGGAGCGTTGGCGCCAATTTGCCGTTCAGGCTCAACGACAAGGCCACCTTTTACGTCGGTGTCAGCTACACCAACAACGACCTGAGCCTTGCGAAAGGCGACTTGGTGTCGTTCAATACGGGGCTGACCGTCGGCTTCTGAGCAAGCCGCCGAAGGGGCGCCGCCCGCGGTCCGCAGCCGGTTCCCGGCTGCGGATTCGTTCCTCGGGAAAGAATTTCCATCAAAGCTATTGACAGACGACGACCAGACTCTAGGTCTAGCCCTCTTTTCCCATGAAAACGTTCCTCGCGAAAAAGGAGACGCTCCCCCAACCGAAGTGGTATCTCATCGATGCCGACGGTGAGGTGCTGGGCCGTCTCGCGGTGAAGGCTGCCAATATAATTCGCGGTCGTAACAAGCCCTCTTATACTCCCCACGTTGATACGGGCGACTATGTCGTCGTCATCAACGCCGACAAGGTTGCGGTCACGGGCCGCAAGGAGGAGGCCAACGAGTACATGAGCTTCTCCGGATTCGTGGGTGGCGAGAAATATCGTTCACTCAAGCAGATGCGCGAAGGCCATCCCGAGTTCATCGTCGAGCATGCGGTCAAGGGTATGCTTCCGAAGAACCGTCTGGCCCGCCAGATGCTGACCAAGCTTCGCGTGTTCAAGGGCTCCGCCCACCCGCACGAAGCGCAGAACCCAATCAAGATTTCCGTTTGATTTCGTCCATGAGCACCATCGCAGCCAACGTTTTCCTTGGTACTGGCCGCCGCAAGACCTCGACGGCCCGCATACGCATCGTCGAAGGTTCGGGCAAGATCGTCGTCAATGACCGCGACGCCGAATCCTATTTTCCCAGCGAGAACGTCCTCAAAGCCGCCGTCGCTCCCCTCGTCACCGCTTCCCTGCGCGAGAAGATTGACGTATTCGCCAACGTGGCGGGTGGCGGCATCAGCGGTCAGGCCGGCGCCGTGGCGCACGGCATCGCCCGCGCGCTCCAGAAGATGAACGCCGAGTTGCGCCCCGCCCTCAAGAAGGCCGGACACCTCACGCGTGACTCCCGTGAGAAGGAACGCAAGAAGGCCGGTCAGCCCGGTGCCCGCAAGCGCTTCCAGTTCTCCAAGCGCTGATCGATTCTCCAGTCCATTTCCAAGGCGGAAGACCCAAGCGGTTTTCCGCCTTTTGCTTTTACGAATCCCGCCCCCACGGATCCTTCCGGAGCCACGCGGCGCAAGGCATGTGTCAATTTTGCGCTGCGAGCTCCAATCATGCTTGCAGTCCGCAAAAAACCGCCCTGCTTTCCTTCTGTTTTTTGCCGCAGGCAACCTTGGTGGACGGGACATGTGACGTACAACCGGGGCCGGAACCTGCTGCCAACCTCCGACGAGAAATCATGATCGAATTCAGCTCCAAGATCCTCTTCGTCGGCTACGGCGCCGTAGCCGAATGCACGCTCCCGGTCCTCTTCAAACACATCAAGGTCGCCCCGCGGAACGTGACGATCATGGATTTTGAGGACCGTTCCGAGAAGCTCAAGAAGTGGACTTCGAAGGGTGTTCGCTTCTTCAAGGACCGAGTGACAGAGGACAACCTCGACAGCCTCCTCGGCAAGCACCTGTCCGCCGGCGACATCCTCATCGACCTCGCCTGGAACATCGACGCGTGCGCCGTGCTCCAGTGGTGCCACGACCGCGGGGTGAAGTATATCAATACGTCGGTCGAGCTCTGGGACCCCTACGCCGGTGCTCCCAACAAGCACCCGACGGAGCGCACGCTGTACTGGCGCCACATGAATCTCCGCCGCATGATAGGCGGGTGGAAGGAGAAGGGCGCCACGGCCGTCATTGAGCACGGCGCCAATCCCGGACTCATCTCCCATTTCACCAAACAGGGCCTCATCGACATCGGCACCGCCGCCATCGCTGAGAAAAGGCTCAAGGCGAAGCAGGCCGAACAGGTCGCTTCGCTCATCAAGGAGCGGAAATTCAACCTGCTCGCCCAGGCTTTGGGAGTGAAGGTCATCCATTGCAGCGAGCGCGACACGCAGATCACGAACAAGCCCAAGCAGGTCGACGAGTTCGTCAACACCTGGTCGATCGAGGGCTTCCGCGAGGAGGGCACGACGACCTCGGAGCTCGGCTGGGGCACCCACGAGAAGACCCTGCCGGCCTATGCCTTCAGGCACAAGCAGGGCCCGGGCAACCAGATCTGCATCGCGCGCATGGGAATGAACACCTGGGTCCGGTCCTGGGTTCCCAACTACACGATCCAGGGAATGGTCGTGCGCCACGGCGAGGCCTTCACCATCTCCGACCGACTCACGGTCTGGGAGGGCAAAAAGGCGGTTTATCGCCCCACCGTGCACTACGCCTACTGTCCCTGCGACATGGCGATCGCTTCGCTCAACGAGCTTCGCGGCTACGACTATGCGCTGCAGCCGAAGCTTCGCATCATGAACGATGAGATCACGACGGGTTCCGACATCCTCGGCGCCCTGATCATGGGGCATACGTTCAATTCCTGGTGGATTGGCAGCGATCTGAGCATCGAGGAGTCCCGCCGCCTGGTGCCGCATCAGAATGCCACGACGATGCAGGTGGCCATCTCGGTCGTCGCCGCGACGATGTGGATGATCGACAATCCTGAGGAGGGCGTGCGCGTCCCCGACGACCTGCCGCACGACACCATCCTCGGCGTCTCCAGGCCGTACCTTGGCAAGTTCATCTCCACCCGCTCCGACTGGACTCCGCTCAAGGGTTACACGAATGCGTTCTCCGGATACAACAAGCCGGATCGCGACGCGAAGGACCCTTGGCAGTTCAAGAATTTCCTCGTGAAGGACGGGGATTGAGCCCGAACGCCATCCCGGCTTTTCCCGGCACAGGACTTCGCCCGAGGTCCTGTGCCTTTTTCCATCCGCTCCACGCAGCCTGCATTTTTCGGCTTGAGGCACGCAGCCAACGGCCAATCGCTAACTGACATGATCACCAAGGACAAACTCCAGAAACTCGCGAAGCAGCACGGAACGCCGCTTTTCGTCATCGATCACGATGCCCTCCGGAAGAACTACCGCGAGTTCAGGAAGTACCTGCCGCGCGTCCAGATCTACTTCGCCGTCAAGGCGAATTCCGATCCCGAGATCGTTCGCACGCTGTTCAAGGAGGGCTCGAGCTTCGACGTCGCGTCGATGCCCGAGTTCAACATTGTGTACAAGAACATCAAGGGCATGCCCGCGAAAAAGCGTCAGGATTGGATCTGGGACAAGATCATCTACGCCAATCCAAACAAGCCGGTCGAGACGCTCGAGGAGCTAGACAAGTACAAGCCGCTCGTGACCTTCGACAATCTCGAGGAGATCCGGAAGATCAAGAAGCACGCCCCGCACGCGGGCCTGGTGCTGCGTCTCAAGGTTCCCAATACGGGTGCGATGGTCGAGCTCTCCTCCAAGTTCGGCGCCGCCCCGGGCGAGGCGGTCGATCTCATCCTTGAGGCCGACAAGCTCGGCCTCACCGTCGAGGGCCTGAGCTTCCACGTGGGCAGCCAGACCACCAATTTCGAGAACTACGTCCAGGCGCTCAGCCTGTGCGCCGGCATCTACAAGGAGGCCCGGGACCGCGGCTACACCAAGATGAACCTGCTCGACATCGGTGGCGGCTTTCCCGCTCCGTACGACGACACGGTGAAGCCCTTTCGCGATCTTGCGAAGGTGATCAACAACGAACTCGAGAGGCTTTTCCCGAAGGACATCCAGATTCTCGCCGAGCCCGGCCGCTTCATGGTCGCCACCGCCGGGGTCAGCGTTGCCAAGGTGATCGGCAAGGCCATGCGCGACGGCAAGCCGAGCTACTACATCAACGACGGCGTCTACCACACGTACTCCGGCGTGATCTTCGACCACTGCAAATATCCGGTGAAGGCCTTCAAGAAGGGCCCCACGAAGATCAGCGCCGTGTTCGGGCCGACCTGCGACGCCCTCGATGTCGTCTCGATGGCCGAGAACCTGCCCGAACTCGGGCGCGACGATCTCGTCTATTCCGAGAACATCGGCGCCTACAGCCACGCATCTGCGACCTACTTCAACGGGTTTCCGCCCGCGAAGGTGGTGCACGCCAACCTGTGAGCGTGCGGGGCCGCGGCGAGGCGGCCCGCCCGCGCCTTGCCGCGCTCAGCTCCGGTAGTCCGCGTTTTCGCTCACGTATTCGTGGGTGAGATCGGCGCCGAACACCACGGCCTCGGCCGCTCCTGTGCCGAGATCGACCTCGATCTCGACGCAGCGCTCGTGCGGAGGATAGTGAATCGGAGGAGTGAATACACCGTGTGCCGGGGGCGCGCTCGCGTAGAGCTCCGCCTCCCTGAGGTGCGCGACGAGGCGGGCTTCCTTCCCGGGATTGAGCTGGAAGGCGCCGTCCGCGAAGATCTCCACGCCACCGATGCTGGCGCGCAGACGGCTGAGGTCGACGGAAGGCAAATGCGCGCCGACATGCTTGCCGATCGCCTGGATCAGCCGGCCCACGTTCGGGTCGTTACCCGCGATGGCGCATTTGAAGAGGGGGGCGTTGACGATCGCCTTGCCGAGCGTGCGGGCGAGGGCGAAGTCGGGCGCTCCCGCCACTCGCACGCGCACCACATGACGTACCCCCTCGCCGTTGCGCACTACGTCCTCGGCCAGGTCCCGGCACACGAGGCCGAGGGCGCGTTCGAAGGCCGCCAGGTCCGGGCAAGGCACCCTGCCGCTGGACACGGCCACGACCGTGTCCGAGGTGCTCGTGTCGCTGTCGATCGAGATGCTGTTGAAGCTGGGTTCAACGACACGCGGAAGCATGCGCCGAAGCTCCTCGCGCGGCACGTCGAGGTCGGTGAGCAGGTAGACGAGCATGGTCGCCATGTTCGGCTCGATCATGCCGGCCCCCTTGGCGATGCCCACGATGCGGCCGCCGTTGAGCGAGACGCTGCGGACTTTCGGATAGAGGTCGGTGGTCACGATGCCCTCCGCCGCCGGCATCACCGATCCGCCGGCCAGTGCGCCCACCGCCGACGGA
>JAJXVO010000047.1 GCA_021782105.1 bacterium | reverse complement strand
GGAGACCCTGCAGATTCTCCAGAAGGCGCACGCCGAAGCGGCCCAGGTCATCGACAACGCCCGCCGCGCCGCGAAGGAATTCTCCGAGCGCGAGCAAAAGGCCGCCAGCGACCGCGCCAACGAGATCATCGAAAAGGCCCAGCAGGCCATCGGGCTCGAACGCAAGAAAATGCTCCAGGAAACGCGTGGCGAAATCGCCCGCCTGGTCGTCGCAACCACCCAGAAGGTTCTGGCCAAGGAACTCTCCGATTTCGAGCGCAGCCGCTTCAATGAAGCCGCCGCCAAGGAGCTCACCAACGTCTGAGTCCCCTCCCCATGTCCGCCGCCACGAAGCAAGCCAAGACCCTCGCCCGCCAGCTCTTCAACCTGAGCCTCGTCGACGGCGCCGTGTCGGCCGAACGCGTTCAGGGCGTCCTCGCCTACGTCGAAAAGTCCAGCCCGCCCAACGCGCTGCTCGTCCTCAGACTTTATCATCACCTGGTCTCCGTCGAACTTGCCCGCCGCATCGCCCTCGTTGAACACGCCGGCTCCATCGAGCCCACCGTGCTCAAAGCCATCGCCGCCGCAATGACCCAGCACTACGGCCGGGCCATCACTTCGACCGCCAAGCCCAATCCTTCCCTTATCGCCGGTCTGCGCGTGCGCGTCGGCGATGACGTCTACGAATCCTCCGCCGCCAGCCGTCTGCAGGCCCTTTCCTCGGCCTGCTGAAATTTCACCCTCCGACAGCCCCACTCCTGTAAAACCTGACCCTCTCCGATGAGCACCGTCCTCGAGCAAATCGAACAGCAGATCGCAAAACTCTCGACCAAGTCGGTCAAGAAGAACACCGGCACCATCCGTGCCATCGCCGACGGCGTCGCCAAACTCGACGGCCTCTCCGATGTCATGTACAACGAGATGGTCCAGTTCCCCGGCGGCGCCATCGGCATCGCACTCAACCTTGAGGAAGATGAGGTCGGCTGCGTCATCCTCGGCGACATCTCGGGCCTGAAGGAAGGCGACGAAGTCCAGACGACCGGCCGCCTCCTCTCCGTGCCCGTCGGCAAGGCCCTGCTCGGCCGTGCGGTCGACGCCCTCGGCCAGCCCGTCGACGGCAAAGGTCCCATCGATTCCAAGGAGTTTTATCCCGTCGAAAAGATCGCGCCCGGCATCATCGTCCGCAAGTCGGTCTCTCAGCCCCTCTTCACCGGCATCACCGCGATCGACTCGATGATCCCGATCGGCCGCGGCCAGCGCGAGCTGATCATCGGAGACCGCGGCACCGGCAAGACGACCATCACGATCGACACGATCATCAACCAGGCCCGCATCAACCGCACCGGCCTGGCTTCCGGCGACAAGAATTTCCGCCCGGTTTATTCCATCTACGTCGCGATCGGTCAGAAAAATTCCAACATCGTCCGCACCATGACCGCGCTCGAGGCGGCCGGCGCCCTCGAGTACACGATCATCGTCGCCGCCCCCGCCGCCGACAACCCCGCCAACCAATACCTGGCCCCGTATTCCGGCGCCGCCATGGGCGAGTGGTTCATGGAAAATGGCATGGACGCTCTGATCGTCTATGACGACCTCTCCAAGCACGCCGTGGCCTACCGCCAGATTTCGCTGATTCTCAAGCGCCCCTCCGGCCGCGAAGCCTTCCCCGGCGACGTGTTCTATCTGCACAGCCGTCTGCTCGAGCGCGCCGCCCGTCTCGACGGCAAGGGATCGCTCACCGCGCTGCCGATCATCGAGACACTCGCGGGCGATCTCTCCGCCTACATTCCGACCAACGTGATCTCGATCACGGACGGCCAGATCTTCCTCGAAACCGACCTCTTCAACCAGGGCATCCGCCCGGCGGTGTCCGTCGGTCTTTCGGTCTCCCGCGTGGGCTCCTCCGCGCAAATCAAGGCCACCAAGCAGGTCGCCGGCAAACTGAAGGGCGAGCTCGCCCAGTACCGCGAACTGGCCGCCTTCGCCCAGTTCGGCGCCGATCTCGACGCCAAGACCAAGGCCCAGTTGGACCGCGGCGGCCGCATCGTCGAGCTCTTCAAGCAGCCCCAGCTCAACCCGATCTCGATCGAGCTCCAGGCCTCCTTCCTCTGGGCGATGCAGAAGAACTATTTCGACGACATCGACGTGAAGAAGATCGTGGTGGCGGCCGCCAAGCTCCGCGAGTTCCTCACGACCCGCAAGCAGCCTCTGCTCGACAAGATCAGGACGAAAGCCGCGCTCGACGCGGAACTCGAGGCCGAGCTCAAGACCGCCTGCGATGAGTGGAAAGCGGGCTACAAAAGCTGAAGGACTGATTCCTTCAGCCTTTCAGCCTTTCCGATCTTCAGCCCTTTAACTCATGGCCTCCACACGCGACATCCGACGGCGCATCAAGTCGGTAAAGAACACCCGCCAGATCACCAAGGCGATGGAGCTGGTCGCCGCCTCCAAGATGAAGAAGGCGCAACAGGCCGCGTTGGCCGGGCGCGCCTATTCACAGCTGCTGGCCGACATGCTTGCCGCGCTCGCTTCGCGTATCGACGAGTCGCACCACTCCTTTCTGGTCCGCCGCGAGACCAAGGTTCGCGGCATCCTCCTGATCACGACCGACAAAGGCCTCTGCGGACCTTTGAACGCCAACCTCTTCAAGGTGGTTTCCGAGATCCACACCCCGGCCAAGTTCGTGGTGTTCGGGCGCAAGGGCGCCCAGTTTCTCGCCCGCACGCGCCGCGACCTGCTCGCCGATTTCCCGCTGCATGACCGGGTGCCCTTCTCCGAAGTGCGGGTGGCGGTGGAATTCATGATGCAGAAGTATCTGGACGGCGAGATCGACACGGTCGAGGTCGTGTATCCGCGTTTCAAGAACACACTCGTCCAGGAACCCATCTGCCGGCCTGTGCTTCCGCTCCAAAGCCTGCGCCAGTTCCTCGACGGCCGGGAGAGCGGCACCGCCGCCGTGGCCGCGCGCGCCGACGACCGCGAAATGCTCATCGAGCCCTCGCCGACCCAGGTGCTCGACGCGCTGCTGCCCTATTACGTCAACCGCCAGATCCACCAGCTCGCACTCTCCGCCAAAGCCTCCGAGCACAGCGCGCGCATGGTCGCGATGAAAACCGCCAAGGACAACGCCACGACCCTCCTCGGCAATCTCACTCTCCAATACAACAAAGCCCGCCAGGCTGCCATCACCCAGGAGATCCTCGAGATCGCCGCAGCCCAGTTTGCGACCGCCTAACCCACACCCTTTCGAAAAATGAATACCGGCAAGATCCTCCAAATCATCGGCCCCGTCGTCGACGTCCAGTTCGCCGAGAACGCCATTCCGCCCATCTACCAGGCGCTCACCATCGAATTTTCCGTCGCCGGGAAGCAGGAGAAGCTGACGCTCGAGGTCCAGCAGCACCTCGGCAACGGCGTCGCACGCGCGATCGCAATGTCCTCCTCCGAAGGCCTGAAGCGAGGCATGGAGGTCGTCGACACGGGGGCTCCGATCACGGTGCCCGTCGGCGAGGGCGTGCTGGGACGCATCTTCAACGTGACCGGCGACGCCGTCGACAACCGCGGTCCGGTCACCTTCACCAAGCGTTATCCCATCCACCGTCCGTCCCCCGCCCTGGTCGATCAGGACACCAAGGCGGACATCCTCGAGACGGGCATCAAGGTCATCGACCTGATCTGCCCCTTCCTCAAGGGCGGCAAGGTCGGCGCCTTCGGCGGCGCGGGCGTCGGCAAGACCGTCGTCATTCTCGAGCTCATCAACAACATCGCCAAGCAGCACGGCGGCTATTCCGTGTTCGCAGGCGTGGGTGAACGCTCCCGCGAGGGCAACGATCTCTACCACGAAATGTCCGAGGCCGGCGTCATCAACCAGAAGGATCTTTCCAAGTCCAAGGTGGCCCTGGTGTACGGCCAGATGAACGAGCCTCCGGGCGCCCGCATGCGCGTCGCCCTCTCGGCGCTCGCGATGACCGAGTACTTCCGCGACGAGAAAAACCAGGACGTGCTTCTCTTCGTCGACAACATCTTCCGCTTCTCGCAGGCCGGCTCCGAGGTATCCGCGCTGCTTGGACGCTCGCCGTCGGCCGTCGGCTATCAACCGACGCTCGCCAACGAGATGGGCGTGCTGCAGGAGCGCATCACCTCGACGAAGAAGGGCTCCATCACCTCCGTTCAGGCCGTCTACGTGCCCGCCGACGATCTCACCGACCCGGCGCCGGCGAACACGTTCGCCCACCTCGATTCGACAGTGGTGCTCGAACGCTCCATCGCCGACCTCGGCATCTACCCGGCCGTCGATCCGCTCGCCTCGGTCTCCAAGTCGCTCACGACCGACATCGTCGGCGAGGAACACTATAATGTCGCCCGCGAAGTCCAGCGCGTACTCCAGCGCTACAAGGATCTCCAGGACATCATCGCGATTCTCGGCCTCGACGAACTTTCGCCCGACGACAAGCTCACCGTTTATCGCGCCCGCAAGATCCAGCGTTATCTCTCCCAACCCTTCCACGTGGCCGAAGTGTTTTCCGGCATCCCCGGCACCTACGTGCCCGTCAAGGAGACGATCCGCGGATTCAAGATGATCCTCGACGGCCAGCTCGACGACATTCCCGAGGGCGACTTCTACATGAAGGGCACCATCGACGAAGTGCTCAAGGCCGCCGGTAAGAAATAAGGTCGCACCATGCCTCTCACGCTCGAAATCGTCACGCCCGAGGCCCGCGTCTACAGCGACACGGTCGAGTCGGTCGTCATTCCGACCGTCGAAGGCGAGATCGGAATCCTGCCAGGCCATATCCCCCTGCTCACCCAGGTCAACGAAGGCGAGCTGCGGGTGGCCAAGGACGGCCGCACCGTGCTGCTCGCCGTGGCCGGCGGTTTTGTCCAGGTCGAGGGCGACCGCGTCTCCGTGCTCGCCGAATATGCCGTGCGCGAGGAGGCGATCGACGAGGTCACTGTCGAGAAGGCCATCCAGCGCGCCAAGGAGGCCCTACAGCAGGCGCCCACCCTGGAGGCTGCCGAGGTGGAACGTCTCGAAGGCATCGTGCGCTTCTCCGTCGCCCAGCTCGCGCTCAAGAAACGTAAACACTGAGCCCACGATCGGGTTCGGAGCCCACAGGAACTTTTCACGATCGCAGCGCGGCACACGCCGCCTGCGACCGTTTCGCTTTCGGCACCTGAGGCTTGAGGCCTGTCGAACCACGGCGTTTTCGCCCCCAACGAGGTCGTGCGCCACGTGCGCTACCTGCCCCCGCCAGGGGAACTTTCGATGCTGATTGCTCGTCCTGACGCCTTTCACGGATTAGGTTCCGCCGTCCATCTTTAGCCACCGCTCTCTCTCGCGCTCCTATGAAAGTCGTCAAACTCCTCACTGGCATCATCGTCGCCGGCCTCCTCCTCGTCGCTCTCGTCCTGGCGCTCGCCTTTGTGCCAGCGCTCCAGACCTGGGCCGCCCGAAAGGCCGTCGCCGGCCTTCCAGGCACCGACATCTCCATCGGACGCGTCTCCGCAGGCCTTTCCTCCGCCACAATCGATGGGCTGCGCGTCGTGCAGAACGGCCGGATCGTCACCGCCGACAAGATCACAGCCCGGTATTCGGCGTTCGACTACCTCCTTCACCACCGTATCACGGTCGACGCTCTCGCAGTGAGCCGAGTGGTGGTCGATCTCCGTCACGCCACACCCGCCACGCAGTCGAATTCCGCCGCCCCCTCGTCCTCCCTTCCCAGCGGCACAGCCGCCACACCGCCGACCCCGAAGCCCCTGGGCAACGCCACAGCGGCGTCACGCATCCCGTTCGATGGCGTCCTTCACCAGATCGTCATTCCCTACAATCTCAGGGTCGCTTCCATCTCAGTCCAGGGACGGGCGCTCCTACCCAGGGACCAAACCGCCACCTTCGACGTCCAGGTCCACAACCTGAACTCTGGAGGGGAGGGGACCGTCACTTGGAACGCCACGCTGTCGAGCTCGCAGGCCGATTCGGCCTACCGCACGGCCCGTTCTTCCGCCACCGTGAAGATCCGCCTTTCGCAAGACGGGCACGTCGACGCGGTCGATCTCAACGCCCTCGCTTCGGCCGAGGGTCCGGCTCTGCCCACCGATCAATTCAAGCTCACGGCGAGCGCCTCGCGACAGGCCGGATCCGGCGATGAGCGTTACGCGCTGCAACTCACCGATCTGCACGACGGTGCCGCCGACACCTTGTTCGAAGCCAACGGGCAGTACCAGGTCTCGACCAAGTCGATCGACGGGACCTGGAAATCGTCGCTCCGCGGTGAGCGCCTCGCTGCATTCAGCCGCAGCCTGAACCTACCCGAAGTTTCGGTCGCGGGAGCCGGCACCTTCGCCTTCGATCCCGACTCGGGAGCCGCTTCAACGAAGGGGGATCTCCAGGCCGGCCTTGCCCACCTCGAACGCCTGTCGCCCGCCCTTGCCGGCATCGGCGGTCTCTCGCTGCACGTTGGGTTTGATGCGGGTTTCGCCAACCAATTCGCCAAGTTGAGCCGCCTGTCCGTCATCGCCGACGATGCGCATGGCAACGAGGTCGCACGGATCACCGCCGCCCAACCCATTGCGTTCTCGCTGGCCAGCAAAACCGTGTCGCTTGCCGAACCCTCGCGAGAACTCGCCAAGATCGCCGTCACCAACCTTCCCCTCGCATGGGTCCAGCCTCTGACCCGCGCCCTCACGATCGACAGCGGACGCCTCTCACTAGGATTCGCTGTCACCGCCACCCCCGACGGACGCCAGGTGCGGCTCACCCCATCCACGTCGCTCACCGTGCGTGAGCTCTCTTTGCACAGCGGCGGCAAGCCTGTCGTCGTGGGACTCAACCTCTCCGTCCGTCCCTCCGCCGAATATGATTCCGACTCGGTCCGGGCGACTCTCGCCGACCTCTCTGTGTCCACTCCCGCGGGCGATCAACTTGGAGGTCAGGCCCAGGTCGATGTGACCAGGCTGTCCTCCCAGCCGAGCATCGCGTTCTCCTATACGCTGCATTCGCGCATTGTGGCGGCGCTGAAGCCCTTTCTGCACATACAAACCGGCGTCCTCGAACTCAGCTCGGCTTCGGCAGGTTCACTCACGGGGCCATCCCTTCGCGTCACACACTCCACGACCGAACTCTTCGCGGGCTCACAGAAACTGGTTTCGTTTTCGCTGCTTCAGCCGATCACGGTTCATCTGGGAACGATGGCCGTCGCCTCGGACGAACCCACCCGTAGCGCGATCCGCCTGCAGATTGCCCGCGTTCCCCTCAGTCTGGCCAATGCCTATGTCCCGGGTGCGTCGTTCGCGGGCGAGATCCACGACGCAAGCTTCGAGATTAACCTGCGATCCCTCGACGACCTGAGCATCGCCACACCCACGCCGCTCTCGCTGCAGGGCATCGGCATCACGATGAACGGAAAGGCCCTTCTCCGCGACGTCGACCTGACGGCCGACTTTTCCGCCACCGCCCGCGCAAAAGCGATCGATTACGACGTGAAGCGACTGACCGTGACCGGCGGAGGACGCCCGCTGGCCCAACTCACGGTCGCAGGCTCCGCTCCGCTCGGCGGCAAACCCAATCTTTCGGCCAAAGGAACCCTCCATGCCGATCTCGCCGCGCTGATGCAGCAGCCGCTCGCACCGGCGGGCGCCGGTCTCGCCAGCGGAAATCTCGACGCGACCTTCGACGCCACCGTCGCCGACATGATCCGGGCGACCGCCAAGCTGACCATCCGAAACCTCGTATCCGCCACGAACCGACAAGCCCTGGGCGACCTGGACCTGGGCCTCGATGCCTCGCTGGGAGCCCAGGGCGCCGACCGCCTCCATATTCCCTTCACTCTGACCAAGGCCGGACGCACTTCAGACCTGCTGGTGGACGGGAGCCTTTCGCAGTCGGCCTCGGGCATCTCCTTTGACGGCCAAGTCACCAGCAAACAGCTGTTCACCGACGATCTCCAGGCACTTGCCGCGCTGGTCCCGCAGGGCGCGCCAACACCTGCGGCGCAGGAAAACGCAACGGTCAACGTTTCTGAAACGGGCTCCTTGACACCCACCCGTGACACGCACCCGTTCTGGCACGGATTCGGCGGCAAGCTTCAGGTGCGTTTCGGCACGATCACCTACGGCACCAACTACGTGATCAGCGGCATCCATGGCTCCGCCGAAGTGACGCCGGCCCGCCTCGCGCTCGATTCGCTTGAGGGCAGCCTCAACAACAATCCCTTCAAGGTCGCGGCCACGGTGGCCTTCGACGCAACCAAGCCGCAGCCCTACGGGCTCACGGCTTCCACCAAGGTATCGGACTTCGACGTGGGCGCCTTCCTGAAGGCGTCCAACCCGGACGAACCGCCCCAGCTCGAGACCAAGGTCACCGTGGATGCGACGCTCGACGGCCAGGGAAGCACGGTCGCCGATTTGGCACAGCATGTCCGCGGCAAGTTCGACCTGACGGGTTCGAAGGGTGTGCTCCGCGCCCTGGGCAAAAAGGGAGGCACGGCGGTCAACATCGTTTCGAATCTGGTCGGGTTGTTCGGTGCGGCCAGAGGATCCGAAGGCACGGTCGCGGTCGCCGACCTCGCGAAGAAACTCAGCGCGATGCCGTTCGACGCCCTCGTCGTGCACGCCGAACGCAATGCCGACCTGGATCTGAAGGTCACCAAGATCGAATTCAGCTCCCCCGACACGCGGCTCACAGGCAGCGGTCAGATCATCTACCAAAAAGGCACTCCCATACAGAACCAGTCGATGCAGTTCACCCTGCAGCTGGCGGGCAAGGGCCAGATGGCCTACCTGATGAATCGCGCCAAATTGCTGAGCGGGCAGACGGACGATCAGGGCTATTCGACGATGTCGACGACGTTCACGCTTTCCGGCACACCCGTGAAACCCAACTCAGACGATCTCTGGCGGATCATCGGCCAGGCAGCCTTGGGCGCAGGTTTGGGAAATCAGCTGGGCAAACTGTTCGGGCAGTGATTCGGGCGGTCTCCCGCTGCGATATGTCCAAGCCGCATCGTCTCATGCGGTGCGGTGACTGAACAAAGGCTGGCGCGAGTCCTGCTTCGCCAGCCCCATGAAACCGCTGCACCGTACGCTGGCCCGCTTCGCACCCTTGGTCGCCCTGTTCCCCTCGCTGGCCCTGGCCCACCCCGGGCATCCGGGTCACGACTTCACTTGGGACTTCAACACCGGTTTCGCGCACCCGTGGTCAGGGGCCGATCATCTGCTTGCGATGATCGCGGTCGGCATCTGGGCGGTCCAACTCGGAGGTCGTTCCCGGTGGCTCATCCCCGCGGCATTCATCGCAATGATGTCCATCGGCGCCGTTTTGGGACGAGCGGGCGGCGCCATTCCCGGTATCGAACAGGGAATTGCCGCATCGGTCTTTGCGCTGGGTCTGTTGGTTGCGACCGCACGCCGCGTCCCCCTGTGGGTCGGCATGACATTGACCGGCTTCTTCGCCTTGTTCCACGGCTATGCCCACGGCGTGGAGATCCCGTCGACTGCGGCGGGCTTCAGCTACGGAATCGGTTTTGTCTGTGCCACTGCCAGCCTCCACGCGATCGGCCTCGGCCTGGGCACCCTGGCGGGTAAGACCTCCCGCCGCATCACTGCCGTCGCCGGCTGCGCCATCGCCGCGGCAGGCCTGCTGCTGCTCGCCACCTGAGCCCCCGGCTGGTTCGGCGTCCTCTCGCCAGCCCACTCAAATTCTCCGCCGCTCGCGTCTCACCTTTGTCGACCGACGCCTCGGAACACCCGTTGCCGTCCGCCTGCAGGAGCCACGCCTTCACGCCTCCGCGTGTACGTCCGGGGAGGGCCAGGAGACCTGCGGTGTCCATTCGTCCCCTGCCGGCACGGACCTCATCCATGGCGGGCCAGGGGTGGGTGGGATCGCCCACCGGCGAGCAAACGGAACTTTCCATGCGGATTCGCTCGGCAAGCCGCCCGACACCTCCTATCACACAAGCCCAACGCGATGGCCTGCTCGCGCCTTACCCCGCATGAAACCCGCCCCGGTCGCGCCTCACCGCGACAATGCATTCGATCTTCTCAGGCTGATCCTCGCCGTAATGGTGGTGTACAGCCACGCCTGCTTCCTCGGTGGATTCGGAACGGAACGTTTTGCTTTGTTCTGCCACGGCCAGACCACCGCGGGCACGCTCGCCGTGATCGGCTTCTTCGGAATCAGCGGTTTCCTGGTGACGCGCAGCTTCGCGGTGCGCGGTAACCTGCTGAAATTCGCGAAAGCGCGCCTGCTTCGTATTGTGCCGGGATTTTATTTTGCCCTGCTGTTCACCGCATTCTGCCTCGCCCCTCTGATTTCTCACTTCAACACCCTTGGCGCCGCCTGGAAGTTGTCCGCGGCATTTCACTTCGTCGAAATGAACGCCTTGGTTCGGATCGTCGAATGGCATGTGGGCGGCGTCTTGCACGGTCTGCCCTACGACGGATCGATCGATGGCGCGCTCTGGTCGCTGTATCCCGAACTATGCTGCTACGGGCTGGTCGCTCTTTTTGGCGTCGCCAAATGGATCCAGTCGGGGCGCGTCAACATCCTCGTGTTCGGCGTCTCCCTGTTGCTCCTGAACGCGGGCATCGTGATCGCGCCCAAAGTTCATGAGATCGCACCCACCATTCTTCAGCTGACCGAGTGGACCCCTTTCGTCACCGCATTTGTCGTGGGGTCCCTGGCAAGTTGTTATCGGGAGCAGCTGGAGCCGGGGTGGACGTCGGCGGCGCTCTGGATGCTGATCGTTCTGGCGTTGCTGAAGTTTGGCGGCTGGGCGTTGCTCGGCCCGCTCGTGCTTCCGATCGGATTGATCCGAGTGGCCCAATCGTTCAGCGCCGCCCTTCCCGCCGATCTGTCGTACGGCACCTACGTGCTTCATTTCCCCATCCTGCAACTCCTGGCTGCCCTGGGGCTGAACCACGACGGCTTCTTTCTTTTCTTCACGACCGGGCTTGTGTTGGCGCTGGGCTTGGCAACCGTGAGCTGGTTCGGGATCGAACGGCCCTTCCTGAGGCTCAAGAGCTGACGCGGGTGATCTCCGCCGGGAATCGTGGTCATCCACCAGGTGCCGCGTGAGCAGCAATGGACGCTTTCGGCGCTCTCATGAGTTAGTCGGACGGAAGTTGAGGCGAACCCCAGGACTGGGAGGCTGCTCAGCCAATGGCCGCACCCCTTCTCCCTTCCAAGTATATCTACGGCACCACCCGGCTGGGCGACCCCAAGATTCCCGTGGCCGAACGCGTCAAAATCGCCCGTGCCGCAATGGACGCCGGGGTGTGGTTTCACACGAGCCGGCAGTACGACGATGCGCTCGAGGTGCTGGGTCGCGCGTTCGCCGAGGACCGCGCCAAAGTTCCGCCGCTCATCATCAAGATCGGCAACAACAACCTCGCCGAGCTGCGCGCCAACATCCGGCAAAACCTGACGCCGCTCGGGCTGGACCACGTCGATGTGGGTCAGCTGTGTTTGGGCGGTGAATACGCAGAGGACTTCCGCCGCGGCGGCCCGTGCTACGACGACTTCCGCCGGCTCAGGGACGAGGGGCTGGTGCGGCACTTCGTGACGGAAGTCTTCCCCTGGACCTCCCAGGGGCCGTACGAGGCGCTCAAGGCGGGCCACACCGAGGGGCTTATCGACGCCTTCATTTTCTACCTCAACCCGCTCCAGCGTTTCGCGGCCAACCCACTCTGGGACCTCATCCGGGAGCGCAACGCCAAGGTCATCGCCATGCGCACGGTCTGCGGCGCACCCGTGCACACGCTGCGCGACGTTCCGGGCGCGGCCTGGGTGCCGTACCTGCAGGAGCGCGCCGTCGAGGTCGCGCCGATCTTCGAGCGCTCCGGTATCGCCGACTGGTCGGAGTTCTGCGTGCGCTTCGCCTTCAGCTTTCCCCAGGTCATCGCCACGGTCGGCTCGGCGAGCCGCCAGGCCCACCTCGATGCCTACCTGCGCTTCGCCCGCGCCAACGCCGTCGAACCGCTCCCCGTGGACATCGTCGCCGACCTCATGACCCTGCAACGCCGCTGGTCCGACAAAGTCGACATCCACGCCAAACCCTGGACGATGTGAACGTGAGGAAGAAGCGAGGAGCGAGAAGCGGGAATCGAGAAGGAAGGCCAGGCAGCACCCATCCGCTGCAGTGACCGCCGCGACTGTTCACGCGTCTTGCTCCCCACTCTCCCCAAGCCGAAGGCTCATTCATCATTCTCACTCCTCACTCCTTTTCCCATGCCCTCTCCTCTGACTCTCAACCTTTCCGGCCATCTCGCGCTCGTCACCGGTGCGAGTGGACAACTCGGGCGCGTGATGGCGCGTACGCTTGCGGCCTGCGGCGCCGACGTGGCGCTCACGTATCTGAATAGTCCCGCCTCGGCCGAGAAGGTCGCGGCGGAGATCGCCGCGACGGGTCGCCAGGCGCGCGCCTTCAAGGCCGACGTCACCTCCCGCGAGTCGATCCTCGCGCTGCGCGACGCCGTGCGAGCCTGGCGGGGCGACCCCGACATCCTGGTCGCCAACGCGGTCATCCAGTACGCCTGGAAAACCGTGCTCGACCAGGATCCGGCCGACTACGAGAGCCAGTTCCGCTCGTGCGTGTTGCAGTCGGTTCACCTCGCCCAGGCTTTCGTGCCCGCGCTCGTCGCCAAAAAGTGGGGACGCTACATCGCGATCAACACCGAGTGTGCGATGCAGAACGGCCCCACGCAGTCCGCCTACGTCGCGGGCAAGCGCGGCCTGGACGGGGTGATGCGTGTCCTCGCCAAGGAGATCGGCGAGCACCAGGTCACGGTCAACCAGGTCGCACCCGGCTGGACCGTGAGCGACCGCGACCGGGAGAACGGCACGGAGGTGCAGGCGGCCTACGACCGGGGCGTCCCCCTGCGCCGCCGAGGCACCGACCAGGAAATCGCCAACGTCGTCGCCTTCCTCGCCTCCGACCTCGCGAGCTTCATCACCGGCGCCTACATCCCCGTCAGCGGCGGTAATGTGATGCCGACGATCTGAACTACAGACACAGAGGACACAGAGCAGACGGCCACTGTGGGTCGCTCAAGGTTTTGCGTCGTGATCCCTTTGCCTCTTCGGCAGGGGGTAGTCCCCCACCCACCGCTTCCGCAAACCACGACCAGGTAACGGACCGATCCGCTCGTGCTGCCTACGCCCGCGATAGGCACGGCGGATGAAAGATAATCCGCCCTACCGGGGAACTGCGTCCGCCAATTGACGCGGAGACCGTCTCTCACACCCGCCTCAGATCGACGCTGAGGCCCGCAAGGGTACGCGCGAGAAGCCTGCGGATCTCGGACAGCGTGGACCTGAGGGCCTGACCGTCGGGGGCGATCACGCGCACCGTCCAGGCATCGCCGCCTTCGAGTCGGCTGGCGCCCACCCACAAAGGGGGCGCATGCAATGCACGAACAGCATCCCAGTCGGCGCCATCCACTCCGGGCCCCACGATGGCGCAGTTCGCGATCCACGCCGAAGGCTGGCCCGCCATTTTCGCCAGGCCGGCCGCCTCATCACCCCCGAGTGCAAAACGCTCCCTCAGCCGCAGCGTCGACGCGACGCGCAGGCTCAGGCCGAGTTCCAGTCGGCGCCACGCCCACAGTTCGCCCCGCGCCGCGCGTCCCGGGCCCAGTGACTCGCAAAAAAACAATGCGGCGCCCGGCTCCAGATTCACCGCCGTTTCCTGACAGTAGTCGCAGCCGGCATGCGGCACCAATGGCTCGGGAAACCAGTCCAGCCAGCCTCCTGCGGCCACGCGCAACCGCTGGCGGTTCAAAACGCCGCCGTCTCCCTTCACACGAAAGGCCCGTGCATGCGAAGGAGTCGTCACCAGCAGCGACGCTCCCGCGCTCACGGTCACGTCCGTCTCAAGTTCGTCCCCCTCCAGCATGCCCGCGGTCGGATTGACCACCTGCACATGCAGCGCAACGCCGTCCCAGTATGGTTTCGACAGGTGGAACGGCGCACAAAACGACTGCCGCGACAGCACCGTCCGCCCGTCCGCAGCGCGTGAAGCTTCTAGATGAAGGTGGCCGGAAAAAGTCATCAGCTAACCAAGGAATATAGAATCGAGGAGCGAGGAGCGAGAATGGGCGTCTCGCAGACGAGCCGCCAAGTGTAGTGGCGCCGAACCCGGCGCCACGTCATCGAGAGAGTGCGGGCACGGTTCGATCTCACGAGAAGAAAGAGGAATCGAGAATAGAAGGTGCTGTGCCCGCGCCGGGCAGGCACGGTCAAATAATTCTCGCTCCTCGCTACTCGCTCCTCGCTTCCTTGCCCTGCGCGAAGAGCACCTGGCGTTCGAGCCAGGCGATGACGGCGTCGAGGTTGTGTTCGCGCTTCAGGTCGCAGAACAGGAACGGCCGCGCGCCGCGCTGCTTGAGGGTCTCGCGCTCCATCACGGCTAGGTCCGCTCCCACGAGCGGGGCGAGGTCGACCTTGTTGATGATGAGCAGATCGCTGTGCCGGATCGCGGGACCTCCCTTGCGCGGGATCTTGTCGCCCTCCGCGACGTCGATGACGTAGATGAACGCGTCGACCAGCTCCGGCGAAAACGTGGCCGTGAGGTTGTCGCCGCCGCTCTCGACGAGCAGCAGTTGCAGTTCCGGAAACTTCGCTTCCAGCGCGCGGCAGGCCTGCTCGTTCATCGTGGTGTCGTCGCGGATGGCGGTGTGCGGACACCCGCCCGTCTCCACGCCGGAAATACGCTCCTGCGGAAGGGCGGTCTGTCGGATGAGAAACTGGGCGTCCTCGGAGCAATAGATGTCGTTCGTGACGACCGCCATCGAGTAACGCTCGCGGAGCTTCTGGCAGAGGCGCAGACAGAGCATCGTCTTGCCGGAGCCCACGGGGCCGCCGATGCCGATTCGGGGAGGACGAAAGAAGGACATGAAGATCGGTGATTAGGGGAGAAGCGAGGAGCGGGAAGCGAGAATCGAGAATGAAGAGTGCGGCGTCCCGCAGGCGCGGGATGCGGTGACATTATGCTCACTCCCCGCTTCCCGCTCCTCGCTTCTTTTCATGAGATGAACAGCCGCGAGTCGGCGGTTTCGTGGCGGGAGGAGGCAATGTCGAGCCAGGGGTTGGACCAGCCGATCCGGTCGAGGGACGTCTGCTCCGCCCCGGCGATCAACTCCGGGGCGCGGGCCAGGGCGGCGGTGAGCAGCGCCTGCGTCGCATTCTGGCCGATGCGCAGGATCTTCATCGCGGCCGCGAGCACCGCGGCCACATTCGAATAAAGCAGACCGGTCAGCACCGCCGGAAGGGGAGCGCCCAACACGCGGCCATCCAAAGCCGCAGCCACCGCCGACGAGTGCGGCCATCCGCCGGCCTGCGCACGTGCCACGAAATCGCGCGCCAGCACCGAATCATGGAGCGACACCGCGAGCTCCGCGCGCTGGCGTCCGATGTTCTCCGAGGCGGTGCGCAATTCACGGGGCGCCTTCAGCGCAGACGACAGCCGGCACAGCTCTCCGACCGCCGGCCAGTCCAGGGCCCCCAGGGCGCGCCAGGCATGCGCCGCGAGCGGAAGCTCCGCATGACGAAGCGCCGGCAGCACCGCGAGGCCGAGGAAATCGCGGAGCGTCTCGCGATCGCGGACGACGCCCTCCTGCACGAGCCCCTCCAGCCCGAAGGAGTGTGCGTATCCACCCGTTGGATAATACGAGTCTCCCGCCTGCAGGAGCCCGGCGATCCAGGCGGCGTCAGTGTTTGTGACTGTGTCCGAGCTCATGGACGTGGTGATCGCCGCGCGCGAAATGTCCCGGTCGGAAGACCTCCGTCACCGGATGAGCGTGTACTCCGAGCCGTTCGAAAAGCTGCCTCACCGCAGGCTCGTCGAGGGCGAGCAGGCGGTCGGGTTCCGAGCACAGCTCCAGATGCATGTTGCCGACGGCCCAGCCGAGGCCGGCCGCAGCGGACGGGGGCATGTCCAGCGCCACCTCGAGCAGCGCCTCGGGCTGCTGCTGCAGCACGTAGCGCACGGCGTCGGTTTGAAACACCGTGTCTCCATGCCGGAGCGGATGCTCCAGTTCGAAACCAAACTCAACCCCATCGTCCGCCACACCGCGCCACCGACGCTTGGCGACCTGGAGACGTTCGGCGCGCAACGCGACCACCGGAAGCGCCGGGTCCGGCGCGGCGACGGGGGAATGGATCAGATGGAGCATCGGGAAAAACGGGAGTGGATTGAACAGAAGCAGCGAAGGGAACGAAGAAAGTTTTGATTGGAGATACAGAGACGAACTCTATTTTAACAGGGATGGAGGGGATGAAAGGGATGTCGAATTCAAGGCGGGATTGAACCGAAGGTAACGACGTATCCGGATGCAGGTTGGTTCAGCGGGTCTTTCGATCTATCAGGAAGGCATTCGCAATGAAAATCTGCCGACGCCGACCAGGACCCGCTTCGTTCCCTTCGTTTTTTTCTGTTCAAGATTCCGGCGCGTTTCTCAAAACAGGAAATAGCGCTGCGCCATCGGCAGCACCTTGGCGGGTTCGCAGGTCAGCACGCGGCCGTCGGCCTTGACGGTGTAGGTCTCGGGATCGACCTCGATGTGCGGCAGCGCATCATTCAGCACCATGTCCTTCTTTCCGACCTTGCGGCAGCGGCGCACCGGTTCGAGCCGGCGGCGCAGGCCGAGACCGGCGAGCACGCCGTTCTCCGCGGCCGCCTGGCTGACAAAGGTGATGTTGGTCGACCCAAGGGCGCGTCCGGCCGCGCCGAACTGCGGGCGGTAGAAGGTGGGCTGGGGCGTGGGGATCGACGCGTTCGGATCTCCCATGTTGGCCCAGGCGATGAAGCCGCCCTTCAGCACGAGTTCGGGTTTCACGCCGAAGAGCGCGGGCTTGAACACGACGAGATCCGCGAGTTTCCCCACCTCGAGCGAGCCGACCACGTGGGCCATTCCGTGCGCGAGCGCCGGGTTGATCGTGTACTTGGCCAGGTAGCGCAGCACGCGGAAGTTGTCCGCAGCCGGATGCGCGGTGCCGGAGAGGGCGCCGAACTGCAGCTTCATCTTGTGGGCGGTCTGCCAGGTGCGAATGATCACTTCGCCCACGCGCCCCATCGCCTGCGAGTCCGACGAGGTCATGGAGATCGCGCCCAGGTCGTGCAGGCAATCTTCGGCGGCGATCGTCTCGGGACGGATGCGCGACTCCGCGAAGGCGACGTCCTCGGGAATCTTCGAGTCGAGGTGGTGACAGACCATGAGCATGTCGAGGTGCTCGTCGATCGTGTTCACAGTGAACGGACGCGTCGGGTTGGTCGACGAGGGGAGGACGTTGGCCTCGCCGCAGACACGGATGATGTCGGGCGCGTGGCCGCCGCCCGCGCCCTCCGAATGGAATGTATGGATCGTGCGGCCCTTGAACGCTGCGATCGTGTCCTCGACGAAGCCGGCCTCGTTGAGCGTGTCGGTGTGGATGGCGACCTGGACGTCGAACTCGTCGGCGACCCCGAGGCACACGTCGATCGCCGCAGGCGTGGTGCCCCAGTCCTCGTGCAGTTTCAGCCCGATGGCACCCGCGCGCACCTGTTCGCGCAGCGGCCCGGGCGTGCCGCAGTTGCCTTTGCCCAGGAAGCCGAGGTTCATCGGATAGGCTTCCGCGGCCTCGAGCATGCGGTGCAGATTCCAGGCGCCGGGCGTGCAGGTCGTCGCGAAGGTCCCGGTGGCCGGGCCCGTGCCTCCGCCGAGCATCGTGGTGACGCCCGAGGAGAGCGCCTCGTCGATCTGCTGGGGACAGATGAAATGGATGTGCGAGTCGATGCCGCCGGCCGTCACGATACAGCCCTCGCCCGCGATCACCTCCGTGGCAGCGCCGACGATCATAGGGTTTTTCCGGCCCGTCCGGTGGTCGGTGTAAACCGAGCCGATTCCGCGCTGGATGCCGGGATTGCCCGCGTGCCCGATGCCCACGATCAGGCCATGCTTGATTCCGATGTCGGCCTTGATGACCCCGAGCACCGGATCGAGGATGAGCGCGTTCGTGACGACGAGATCGAGCGACTCCGCGTCGAGCGCGGTGGGCGATTGGCCCATGCCGTCGCGGATGACCTTTCCGCCGCCAAACTTGATCTCGTTTCCGTAACCGCCGCCCTCGGCGACGAGGTCGCGCTCGACCTGCACGAAAAGCTCGGTATCCGCGAGCCGGACACGGTCGCCCACGGTGGGGCCGAACATCTCGGCATATTGGCGTCGGGTGAGTCGGAGGGGCATGGCGGGGTCAGTCGAGTTTGCCGTTGATGCGGGCGTTGAGGCCGAAGACTTCGCGGGCGCCGGACAAGGCGACGA
>JAJXVO010000046.1 GCA_021782105.1 bacterium | reverse complement strand
GCCGACGGCGAGATGGTAGGTGCCGGACTTCGGGACGGAGAACTGGCCGGTCCAGCGAATGGAGTAATCGGTCGACGGCATGCGCGGGTCGGGCTTTGCGCCGGGGAAGACGAAGTCGATCTGCGGGTCGACGCGCGTGAACAGCGGGGCGCCCTTGAAATCCTTGTTCGCGAAATACTCGCCGAGCAGGCCCTGCGCCTTGCCGTCGGGCGTGCGCAGGCAGGACGAGGGGATGATGACGGGCTTGAAGGGGTCGAGGTTCACGCCTTCGGCGTAGGAGAGCCTGACCTTGCCGCCGACGAGTGCGGCGAGGCCCGCGTAGGGGCTGGTCGTGCGCCAGGGCGAGACGTGGGAGCTGCCGCCGCCGCCGGTGCGTGCGACCATGGCTGAGGGTCCGATCAGCGCGATGGACTTCACCTTGGCGGAATCGAGCGGGAGGAAGTGTTTGTTTTGAAGGAGCACAATGCCTTCCTGGGCGATCTGGAGGGCGAGGGCGCGATGGGCCGCGCTGCGCACGATGGACTCGTCGGGCTTGGGGTCGGGGTTTTCAAAGATCCCTGCCTCGAAGCGCACACGCAGCAGGCGGCGCACCTTGTCGTCGATCACGGACATCGGCACCTTGCCGTCGACGACCGCCTGCTTGAGCCGCGCTCCAAACCAGATTGGCTGCGGCATTTCGAGGTCGAGGCCCGCGAGCGCGGCCTTGTCGGCGCTGTAAACCGAGACCCAATCGGACATCACGATGCCCTTGAAGCCCCACTGATCCTTGAGGATGTCGGTCAGCAGGTGGTGGTTTTCGCTGCAGTGGTCGCCGTTGACCAGATTGTAGGCGGACATGAGGGCGAGCACGTGCCCCTTGCGCACGGCGGCCTCGAAGGGGACGAGATGAATCTCGTGCAGCGTGCGCTCGTCGACCTGGACGTCGTAGTTGTTTCGTTCGTACTCCTGGTCGTTGCAGGCGAAATGTTTGACCGTGGCGATGACGCCCTGGCTCTGGACGCCCTTGATGTAGGGCACGGCCATGCTGGCGGTGAGAAAGGGGTCCTCGCCGAAGCTCTCGAAGTTTCGGCCTCCGAGCGGAAAGCGGTCGATGTCGACGCAGGGGCCGAGGATGCAGTTTTTCCCCTTGGCTTTGGCCTCGTCGCCGAGGGCCACGCCGTAGCGATAGATCAGAGCCGGATCCCAGGTTGCCGCCATCACGATCGAGGTGGGGAAGGCGGTCGCCTCGCCGGTGCGCACGCCGACGGGTCCGTCGGACATCCGGATGGGCGGGATGCCGAGGCGGGGGACGCCGCTCGCGTTGAAGCCCGTCTGGTCGCCGCCGAGCATGGAGATCTTCTCGTCGAGCGTGAGACGCGGCAGCAGGTCGTCGATCCGGGCCTCGACCGATTGAGAAGGGTCGAGGTAGAGCGGCTTGGCTACCGGCGTCTGGGCGGCGGCGCCTGCGACGAACGCGAGCGACAACAAGGCGGTGCGGAGGAGAGGCATGACGGGAGAGGGCTTGGGGCGTGGCCGCCGAGTGGGCGGCTCGTAAAGAGGCGGATTGAAGGGGCTGCCGGCAGCAACTTCAAGTGATCGTTACCCCCTCAAACGGGGGGCGTCTGGGCCTGGTCCGCGTGCCGGAGCACGACGTGGGCGAACCCCGACGCCGACGCCGCGGTGACGCAGGCTGCAGATATTAGGGCGACTACCTCGTCGTGTAAGGCGCCGCACGTTAGCCCTCCCAGGGAGGAGCCCCCCCGACGCGGTCGCGCTGTCCGCCGCACGCCCAAAAGAGTTGGTATTCAATTGCCTGAAAGGCCTCCGTTGTTTCCCCCAGTCGTTTGTCGAGACGCTCAGATCCGAGACCGCCGCTCTCCATTGGGTGTCGCTCAGGGCAAGAAACGCTTGGGAGGGGGCGCGGGAGGTCCCGTTAGGAATTGCCCGGCAGAGGGGTTGCGTGCCACAGGAACCGTTTGCCGACCTGACTCGACTGCGATTTCCAACGGCCCCTGTGCTTGAAGCGCATCGGCGGCTTTGGAGCGCCTGGTCGTGGGTCGGTGCCACGCAAAGCGACCTACTCCGATCCAACTGACATGAATAGCCGTTCTACACGCCTGCTGCTTGCCGGCCTCGCCATCGCCGCTCTGTCGCCGCTGCGCGCCGCGGATGCGGCCCTGAAGCCCGACGCCTGGGGCGTCTCAAAGCCGGCCTGGCTGGACGCCTCCCTGGGTCTCATGGAGAGCCATGACTCCAACGTGTTCGGCGTCTCGGTCAATCCCGTGGGCCGCGCCAACGTGGCGGACCAGGGATCCTGGGTCTCAACGGTCAGCCCGAAGCTGACCGTCGACGCGCTCCCGCTGTGCGGGCTTTCGGGCGCCGAGGGGATCAAGACCCTCACGATCGGTTACGCGGGCGAGTATTCGGTTTTCGATCACACCCACAGTGAAGACAACGCGAAGCACACGGTTGTCATGAAGCTCAAGGGCGGCTCCGGCGCCTGGTCGTTCGGGGTCGACAACGCCTTCCTCTATGTCGACGGCAGCAGGGTCGGCCCCACGTTTGCGACGGCCAGCGCCTATAGCTCGGCGCTCCCCCGCGAGCGCAGAAACCAGATCCAGGAACGTCCCGCGGCGAGTCTTCGCTTCGACACCGACCGCGTCTTCCTCCGGGCCCTGGCCAGCGCCTCGTATTTCAACCTCCTCGTCGACCATCACCAGCCCGTGGGCGCTCGGACTGGCTACATCAACTTCGTCAACCGCTCCGATGCCAACTTCGGCGTGGATCTCGGCTACAAGGTATCGGACCTCTGCTCGTATCTCGTCGGCTGGAGGCTCGGACAGCAGATCCAGGCGCGCATGCCGTGGGGAGGCACGCACAGCAACAACACCTACAACCGCCTGGTCGCCGGTTTCGAAGGCAAGCTCCTGCCCTGGCTTTCGGGAAGCGCCCTGGTGGGGCCCGATTTCCGGCGGTACTCCGACGCTCCGAACCTCGGCATCACGGGCGCGAGCCACACCTGGCTCTACGCGGAAGGCTCACTCACGGCCAAGCTGTCCGCCGCCGACTCCCTGAAGGCTGCAACGAAGGTCTGGCACTGGGTTTCGAGCACCGGAAGCACATCGTATCAAGACGCCACCTACGCGATCGCCTACACGCACACCTTCGACAGGCGCTTCTCGGTGTCGCCCGGAGTGAAGTTCCTCGCGGCGAAATACGACTATCCTGCCGTGCGCAACGACCAGGTCTGGGCCTTCTCAATGAACGCCACCTACGTCGTTTCGCGGGAGCTCTCGGTGAGCGCGGACTATTTTTCCCAACAAAGCCGCAGCAGGATTCCCGAATCCATCGGGCCCGGGCGAAGCTTCGATCAGAACGTGGTGAGCCTCTCGGTGAAACTCGCACTCTGACACCCGCCGGGATTTTTCCGGCGAGGCCGTCGCCCGAACCTCCGGCGACGGTCCATTGCATACCTGCGCGACCCGCTCACCCCGCCTTGCCTACGATGAATGACAGGATCAGCAGGGCCAGCACGACCGCACAGATGAGGACATAGGCGCGGTCGCGGAGCCGGAGAAAGACCAGGGCCGAGACCAGGACGCGAAGCACCGGCGTCGCGATCAGCAAAAACAGTCCTGCCGTCACCCATGCGCTTCCGTCGCCGTGCGCAAGTGCGCCGAGGAGGTGGTGGAACGCCACGGGCGAACCCGTCCCCGGCGACACCAGACGCCTGGTCGCCTCCGCGGTGGAGCCGGCGTCGCCCGCGAGAAAGGAGCGCAGGGTGCCCGCCGCGATGAGCACAAAACTCGAGCCCATGCCAATGCGCAGGAGCGTGCTGATGACGACCTCAAGCCGGGGGGCGGACGGTTTCCCGGACCCGGAAGGCGCAGGAGTCGGATCGGTTTTCATCGAAGGCCTTTCGCGAGCATTTCGACCACGGTCACCGCGATGACGACCATGAACACAGCGCGGATCCACTGGCCCTTGATCCGGCCCATCAGACGCGTGCCCGTCTTCGCCCCGAACAGCACGCCGATCACCACCGGCGCGGCGATGAAGGGCAGCACCTGTCCGCGCATGAAGTAGATGGCCGCCCCTGTCGCGGCCGTGACCCCGATCATGAAACTGCTGGTCGCCGAACTCACCTTGATCGGCATGCCCATGCCCACGTTCATCACCGGAACATTGAGCGCTCCGCCTCCGACGCCAAGCAGACCGGAGATCACTCCCGCCACCCAGCTCACCGCGAGCCCCAGCTTCGTGCGGCGCACCTGGTAAGCGACGCGACGGCCCAGGGCCGCATCCTGATAGTCGCCATGCAGGTTCAGACGCTCCGCCAGGGGATCGGACGCCGCGCCCGCCGCAGGCGCCGCGGGGCGCCTCCACATCGACCAGCCGGCGTAACTCAACACACAGGCGAAAACCAGATAGAGGAAACGTTCCGGAATGAATCCTCCCAGCAGCGCCCCGCACAGCGCTCCCGTCACCGTCGAAAGCTCGAGGAGCATCGCGACGCGCAGGTTGGTCATGCCGTTGCGCACGTATACCGCGGACGAGGTGATCGACGTCGCCACGACCGCGACAATCGATGCCGCTATGGCGTTCTTGATGTCCACTCCCAGGACCATCGAAAGCGCGGGCACCACAATGATGCCTCCGCCCAACCCGGCCAGCGAGCCGAGCAGCCCCGCCGCGTAGGCGAAGAGCAGGAGAGTGAGCGTGAAATGGAGCGGAGTCATGACTATGGCGCCCGGTGGCGCGGGCAGCCCGGCCGTCGGGGGACCCCCGTTAAGCGTTAGAGGCGGGGAAATGGCACGACAAAACGCGCCTAAAACATCTTGGCGTGGTGACCGTCGGAAATGTTAAAAACATCGTCGAATTTGCGATTTTTTATTGGGCTGTCCCCGTCTATGCTGAACTCCTCTCGTAATCCCCGGCGCCGCAATCCGTCGTGGTCCCCGTTCGTATGCCTCCCCTTGTCCTCGGGGCGGCCCGCTTTCGGGGCCGCGAGGTCCGGCGAAGGCCGACCCCATCCATGTCTCCCCCGCGTATCCGAAATTCGGTTTTCCTGCTTCGTGGCACTGCCATTCTCTTTGTCCTCATGCTAACCGCGGTCGATTCCCGTGCGGCGAACCCCGACGGCGCGGGGCATCCCGCGCTCATGCCCCTGCCGGCGCACCTGGAGTTCGAGTCCGGCTCGCTTCGCGTCTCCCGCGATTTCTCGGTGGCGTTCCCGTCGCAGGTCGATCCGCGTATCGGCAGGGCGGTGGATCGGGCGGTCGGCCGCCTCGAACGGCGCACCGGAATCCAGTTCGAACGGCCGACCTCGACCGACGCCGCCCAGGCCGCGCTCGTGATTCGTTGCACCCTGGCCAGCGCGCCCTATCCCGCCCTCGGCGAAGACGAGAGCTATTCCCTCATCGTTGCCCCGGGGCAGGCCCGTCTCGACGCCCCCACCACGCTGGGCGTGCTGCGCGGCCTGGAGACTTTCCTGCAGCTCGTCCGGCAGGGCCCGTCGGGTTGGAGCGCCGCCTGCGTGCGCATCACCGACCGCCCCCGCTTCCCTTGGCGCGGGCTCATGATCGACGTCGCCCGTCATTGGCAGCCGATCGACGTCATCGAGCGAAATCTCGATGGCATGGCGATGGTGAAGCTCAACGTCCTCCACCTGCATCTCACCGATGACCAGGGCTTCCGCATCCAGAGCCTCACGCACCCTGAGCTTCAGGAAAAGGGGTCCGACGGGCACTATTTCACCCAGGACCAGATCCGGACGATCATCGCGTATGCCGCCGACCGCGGCATCCGCGTCGTGCCGGAATTCGACGTCCCCGGGCACGCCACGAGCTGGGTCGTTTCTCATCCCGAACTCGCCTCGGCCCCCGGACCCTATCAGATCGAGCGCAAGTGGGGGGTGTTCAATCCGGTGCTCGACCCGACCAACCCCGGCGTCTACCGCCTGCTCGGCGACTTCCTCGGCGAAATGGCCGCGCTGTTCCCCGACCCCTACATGCATCTCGGCGGCGACGAGAACAACGGTGTCCAGTGGAACGCGAATCCGCACATCCAGGCCTTCATCCGCGAGCACCACCTCCAGGGCAACGAAGGGCTTCATACCTATTTCAACCAGCGAATGATCGCCATCCTCGATAAACACGGGAAGCGGCTGGTCGGCTGGGACGAGATCCTCCAACCCGGCTTACCGACCTCCAGCGTCATCCAATCGTGGCGCGGCACCGATGCCCTCGCCGCCGCCGCCAGGCGCGGCTATTCGGGGCTGCTGTCCAACGGCTATTACATCGATCTGATGCAGCCCGCTGGCCAGCACTACCTGGTCGATCCTCTGCCCGCATCGTCCACCCTGGACGCTACCCAGCGTGCCCGAATCCTCGGCGGCGAGGCCACGATGTGGTCGGAGTGGGTTTCCCCCGAGACCATCGACTCGCGAATCTGGCCCCGGACGGCCGCGATCGCCGAGAGGCTGTGGTCGCCCGCCAACGTGAGGGACGTCGACGACATGTACCGCCGCCTCGCCGTGATCAGTTCCGAACTTGCCGAACTCGGACTCGAGCACCTGAGCAGCCGCGAGAAGATCCTTGCCGACCTTGGTATCAAAAAACTCGATGCGCCCGAAGCGCAGGCGCTGCGCCTCTTTGCCGGCATCGTCGAACCGGTGAAGGGCTACGCCCGCGGGAAGTGCCAGCCCTGGATGACCCAGTTGCTGCCGCTCACCACGATGGCCGACGCCGCGGGTCCGGACAGCACGCCTTCGCGTGGGTTTTCCCGGTCGGTGGGCCGCCTGCTCGCTGGCCCCGCATTCGATGTCCGTCGCCTTCATTCGCTGGAAAGGGCGCTGACCGGCTGGGCGCGGATTGGACGCACGATGTCGGACGAGGTCGTCAAGGTGCTTCCGTCGCTGGCCGACTCCGGGGCGATCGGACGGCAACTTGAGGACGCCAGCGAGGTGGGCCTGAGGGCCCTTCGCGCCCTGGAGTCGGGCCGGGCCCCAACCCCCGATCGGACGCTCGCCGAGTTTGCCGTGTTGGACGCCGCCGCGGCGCACAACGGCGCGGCCGTCGAGATCCCCGCGTTGCCCGCCATCCGCCTGCTTGTCGCCGCCGCAGGCGAGCAGAATCGACGCACTTCACTCGGCCAGGACGCCTGGCGCCGCCTCGTCGAAGAACGCGCCGCCCCGCCGCGCCCCGCCCGCTGAGGTCGGGTTGTCTCCCGTTTTCCACTCCACGCCTCAGTCATGACGATCCATCCCGACGCAGCCGCCCATCCCGCGAAACGCGGCTATAACCTCTTCCTCCTGCTGGTGGCCGGGCTCGGAGGCCTGCTGTATGGCATCGACGTCGGCATCATCGCCGGCGCACTTCCCTACCTGGAGTCGACCTCCGGTCTGAATGCCGGGCAGCTGTCCTTCATCGTCGCCGCGGTGCTGCTCGGGAGCGTGATTTCCACGCTGTTTGCCGGCCTGCTCGCCGACTGGATGGGCCGCAAGCGCCTGATGGTCACCAGCGGCGTGCTGTTCGTCGCGAGCATCCCCGTGATCGCACTCTCGCACGGTTACGTGTCGCTCGTGCTCGGGCGCCTGCTCCAGGGGGTCAGCGCGGGCCTCATCGGCGTCGTCGTCCCCCTCTACCTCGCCGAGTGCCTGGGCGCGAAGCACCGCGGAAAGGGCACGGGGATCTTTCAGTGGCTGCTGACCTTCGGCATCGTCGCCGCCGCGCTCATCGGGATGTATTTCAGCATCCGCGTGGAGGAGGTGGCACGCCTCGGCAATTCCACGCTTTTGTTCGATTTCAAGGACAAGGCCTGGCGCAGCATCTTCTGGGTGTCGCTTCCCCCGGGACTGCTCTTCGTCGTGGGCAGCGCGCTCGTCGCCGAGTCCCCGCGCTGGCTGCACCGCCGGGGTCGGCGGGACGCCGCGCGCCTGGCGCTCCTGCGCTCGCGTTCCGAGGACCAGGCGGACCTCGAGCTGCGCGAGATGGACCAGGCCGCCGCCGAGTCCGCACGCGGCACCGTCGGGTCCGGGCAGGGCCGCGATTCCCTGTTCAGCAGGAAATACGTGATCCCCTTCGTCCTCGCCTGCCTGATCCTTGCCTGCAACCAGGCCACCGGGGTGAATTCGATCATCGGATACAATACGACGATCCTCCTCCAGAGCGGCCTGTCCGATGTCCAGGCCCACTGGGGTTATCTCATCCTCACGATGGTCAATTTCCTGACGACGATCGGAGGCGTCATGCTCGTGGACCGCAAGGGCCGCAAGTTCCTCCTGGCCTTCGGAAGTGCGGGCATCGTCGTGTCGCTCCTGCTCGTCGGCCTGGTCTTCCATCGTTCGGAGAGCCGCCGCGTCGACTGCCGTGCGGCGGTCCAGGCCATGGTGAACCCCGAACAGGGGGCGACGATCGCCTTTCATGGGAGCGCGGTGCGCAGGCTCCTCGATTCGACCGGACCCGCGGGACGCGCCCTGGAGGGCGGCCCCAGCACGCTGATCGTGATCTACTCGTACGGGGATTATCGCGCCGCCACGGCGGTCGTCCGCTCCGACGATGCCACGGCCGCTCCCCTCCGGATTTCCCGGGCCTCCAGTCTTCCCTCGAACAAGGTGGTCGCGTTCTTCGACAATCCCTTTGGCAACCTGGCGCAGGCCCGCACCGCGCCCCTGCACATCGAAAATGCGCTCATCACTCCGCTGCCGGGCGAACGCAGCGGCTGGATCACGGCCTGCCTCATCTTCTGCTTCATGGCGTTCTTCGCCATCGGGCCGGGCGTCTGCGTCTGGCTCGCCCTCTCCGAACTGATGCCCACGCGCATCCGCTCCAATGGCATGAGCTTCGCGCTGCTGGTCAATCAGGGTGTCTCGACGATCATCGCGGGCGTCTTCCTTCCCACGGTCGGGCGTTACGGCTACTCGACGATGTTCTTCATCTTCGCGGGGTGCACGGTCGTCTATTTCATCGCAGCCACGTTCTTCCTCCCGGAGACCAAGGGGAAGACGCTCGAGGAGATCGAGCGCCTGTTTGAGAAGCGCCCGTGCCCGCCTGAGGTCACCCGATCCTGAGGCCGAGCTCGGCGAGCCGTCTGATGTACCGCGACCCGACCGCCGCCGGCGACAGGCGCTCGCGGATGTCGGCGGCGGCCTGCGCACCGAGACGGCGACCGTACTCGCGGTCTGCCGCCAGCCTGACCATGTGCCCGGCCGCGTCGTCGACATCCGGATCGGCCCAGGTCGACCCTTTCCGATAGGGGCCGTGGTCCTCCGTCAGGCGCACGGTGGTCGCCCGGACCGGACACCCATTGCCGGCATTCACAAATTCGGTCGTGGCCGACCAGTCCGTCGAGATCACCGGCTTGCCCAGCGCCATCGACTCGGCGACCGCCAGCCCGAACCCTTCCGATCGGTGCAGCGAGACGAAGCTGTCGCACGCCGCCTCAAGGGCGTACACGTCGTTGCGCGGGAGCGTGCGGGCGATCAGCGAGGCGTGGCGGAGCCCGGCGATCGCGTCCTCCAGTTTCGAATACGCTGCGGCATTGCGCTGCGGATTCTGCGTCTTGATGATCAGGCCCACGCCCTGTTCGTCGGGGAATGCGCGGCGGTAGGCCTCGATCACCGCGAGCGGATTCTTGCGCTCCTGGTAGGAATTAAGGTCGTAGAGAAAGAGGAATAGGAATCGGTCGCGCGGAAGGCCGAAGCGCCCGCGCGGGTCCGCGCCGGGCGCGGGCATCTGGATCGCATGCGGCATCACGATCACCGGAATGTCCACTTTCGCAGCCACCGCATCGCGGACGAATTCCGACGGACACCAGATCTCGTCGAAAAAATCCGCCTGCGGCACCCACTCGTCGGGGAATTGAGGCAGCTCCCAGGCCCAGTACCCCACGTTGAGCTTGCCCGCACGGAAGGCCGCGCCGTGGTGGTGGTCGATGTCGCGCGCCACCGGAGGGTCGATGTGAAAGACGTTCGCCGGATGCGGATTGGCGTCCTGCAGGCGATCGGCGAAGGTTTCGTCCCCGGAGCGGTTCAGGCAGGGCAGGCGCATCTCGATCAGCGCGGCTGGGAGCCCGATCGCATCGCAAGCCCGCGCCATGCATCGCGCCGATTCCCCGATGCCCAGTTCCGCGCGCAGCCAGCCGACGACATTGATGCCCGCGCGCACACCGCGCAAACGCTGCTTGAGCGGAAGCTGGGGCTTGGGGTGTTTGAATTCGAGGATGCGCTCGTCGTCCGCCACGAGGTGGGTGAATCGGAGCCTGCGGTTGAGCGGACGCAGGCGGTAGGCCGCGTGGCGCTCGTGCCAGGCTTTCGACAGGGGCAGTCCGGAGGTCAGCCTGCCGATCAGACCGAGGCGGTTGGTGCGTTCGACGCCCAGCAGTTCGATCCGCACCACCGTTGGCCGGTCGGGCAGGGCGGCCGGCGCGGAAACGTCCATGCGAAACGGCCCCGGTTCGAGTGGAAAACGTTCGACAGTCTGGATTCCGTTGATGGTCACCCGCAGCCCGAGATCGCCTTCCGTATGCGACTTTGCGGGATCGGCCTCCTTGACTAGGCCGAAGACGATCAGATTGCGGTAGGGGTAGCCCGCGGGAAAACGAAGCGTCGCGAAGCGGTCGATCCACGGGTAGTGCGTTTCGCGCCCCCAGTGCGCGCCCGGGCTCACGTCCAGGAAGGTCTGGCCGTCGTGTCGAAAGCCCTCTGCCGCGTGTTCCTCCGCCGGAGCGTTCGCATAGGGATGCAATTCGCCGAAAATTTCGCGCCAGCGCGACTCCTCCCGCCACACCGCGCTTCGCGCCAGCAGGCGATAGCGCCGCGGCACGGGCATGGGCAGGCCGCGCGACCTGAGCGCCCGTGCGGCGCGTTCGATCGCCCCCAGATCCTCCGGGGGAACTTGCCGAAGGAAGGCGTCCGCGGCGGCCAGCGAGAGCGGGATGCCCCACTTCGCGAAGAGGCGGCGGCTGTTTCGCTCGTCGCGCAGGCTCACCTGTCCGCGAGTCGCGCTCACATGGTGAAGGACGACGCTGTCGGGTGCCAGATAGGTCCGGTAACCGAGCGACCGCAGCTTCAGGCAGAGATCCACATCCTCGCCCCCGTTTTCGAAGGCAGTGTCGAAGCCGCCCGCACGGCGAAACACGTCGGCGCGCACCAGGCAGCACGCGGCCGTCACGGCGAACACGCGCACGGCGCGTCCCACACGCCCCTCGGGCGGCGTATGCAGGTGGCTCAACTTCGTGTCGGCGCCCACCACGATCCCCGCATGGTCCACCGAGCCGTCGTCGACGCGCAACTGGACGTTGCCGATCACGCCCGCCCGCGCGAACCGGCGCTCCACGGCACGCAGGAGCGGCTGCAACCAGCCCGGTCTCAGGACCAGATCGTTGTTCAACAGCACCAGGTGGCGACCCCGGGCCTCCGCAGCCCCCCGGTTGTTGGCACCCGCATAGCCGAGATTTCGGTCGTTGAGGATCGCACGGATCCGCGGATCGGCGAGGCTGGCAAGCCAGTCGCGCGTGCCGTCGGTCGAACCGTCGTCCACGAAGATCAGCTCCCAGTTCAGCCCCTCCGGCACGGTCGCCAGGAAAGAGTCGAGCATCGCACGGGTCAGCTCGAGCGCATTGTACAGCGGCACGATGCAGCTGACCAACGGTGGGCCCGGTGGACGCGGGGCGTCGGCTGCGGCGGCATGCACGGTCATCGCTGCGGAGCGTCCGGATGCGGCCGCTCAGGCACCCTCGGCCAGTTTTCGGAGGTAGTCGGCGTAGCCGGACTTGCCCAGGAAACGGGCGCGTTCGGCGAGCGCGGCGCGGTCGATCCACCCAGCCACAAACGCGATCTCCTCCAGGCATGCGATCTTCAGGCCCTGACGGCGCTCGATCACCTGCACGAACTGCCCCGCATCGAGCAGGGAGTCGTGTGTCCCCGTGTCGAGCCAGGCCGTGCCGCGCCCGAGCAGTTCCACGTGCAGGCGCCCCGATTCGAGGTAAAGGCGGTTCAGATCCGTGATCTCGAGTTCCCCGCGCCGCGATGGACGCAGCCCCCGGGCCAGAGGCACCACGTCCCTGTCATAGAAATAAACGCCGGGAACCGCGTAGTTCGAGCGCGGATGCTCGGGCTTCTCCTCGATCGACACCACCTTTCCCGAGGGATCGAACTCGACCACGCCGTAGGCCTGGGGGGTCGCCACGTGGTAGCCGAAAATCGTGGCGCCTTCCGTTCGCGCCGCGGCCCGGGTGAGCGCTCGCGGCAGATCGTGCCCGTAAAAGAGATTGTCCCCCAGCACGAGCGCCGACGGCCGGTCTCCGATGAAGTCCGCCCCGATGTGGAAAGCCTGCGCCAGGCCCTCCGGACGCTCCTGGACCGCGTAGTCGAGACGGAGGCCGAAGGCCGATCCGTCGCCGAGCAGCCTCCGAAACAGGGGAAGGTCCTGGGGCGTCGAGATGACCAACACCTCGCGAATGCCGGAGAGCATCAGTACCGACAGCGGATAATAGATCATCGGCTTGTCGTAGATCGGCATCAATTGCTTGGATACGGACAGCGTGAGCGGGTACAGCCGCGTGCCGGAGCCGCCGGCGAGCACGATGCCGCGGCGCGGCGCGGCGGGAGAGGGCGGTGTGCTGGGCGTGGTCATGGACGTGCGTGGGGCTGAAACGCGGTTTGGGAGAGTGTCTGCACCCGACCGGCGCTCAGAGCGCTGCCGTGCCGAGCCGCTGGCGGGCGTATTTGCTGGACGTGATGTCGGCCGTCCAGGCCCGGTTGTCAAGGTACCAGGCCGCCGTCTTCGCCATGCCGGAGTCGAAGCTCTCCCGGGGACGCCATCCCAGCTCGCGTTCGATCTTGGAGCAGTCGATCGCGTAGCGGCGATCGTGGCCCGGACGGTCCGCGACATGGGTGATCTGAGTCGCATAGGACGCGCCGTCCGCACGCGGACTGCCCCGATCGAGGATGCCGCAGAGGGTCCGGATCAGTTCGATGTTCGCACGCTCGCCGTGCCCGCCGACATTGTACGTCTCGCCCGGCTTCCCCGCGCCAAGCACGCTCCAGATGGCCTCGGCGTGGTCAAGGACGTAGAGCCAGTCGCGCACCTGCAGGCCGTCTCCATAGACGGGAAGCGGCCGGCCCTCGAGCGCGTTGAGAATCATCAGTGGGATCAGCTTCTCGGGAAATTGGTAGGGTCCGTAGTTGTTCGAGCAGTTGGTCGTCACCGTCGGCAGTCCGTAGGTGTGCCGGTACGCACGGACGAAGTGGTCGCTCGCGGCCTTCGACGCGGCATAGGGGGAGTTGGGAGCGAAGGGAGTGCTTTCCGAAAACGGCGGATCCTGGGGCTCGAGCGTGCCGTAAACCTCGTCCGTCGACACGTGCAGGAAGCGGAAGGCGGAGCGCCTCGTCTCCTCCAGGGCCGACCAGTGGCGCCGGGTCGCGTCGAGCAGGCGCAGGGTGCCGACCACGTTGGTCTGCACAAAGGGTTCGGGCGAATCGATCGAGCGGTCGACGTGGGTCTCCGCGGCAAAATTCACCACCGCGTCGATCGCATGCTCCGAGAGCAGCCGCGCGACGACGGCCCCGTCACCGATGTCTCCCTGTACAAAACGATAGCGGGGATCCCCCTGGAGGTCTGCCAGGTTGGCCGGATTCCCGGCGTAGGTCAGACGGTCGAGGTTGATGATGCGCAAGGCTCCGCCCGCGCAGGGAGAGGGACGCTCGGATTTGCCGAGGAGAAGCCGGATGAAGTTGGTGCCGATGAAGCCGCAGCCGCCGGTGACGAGGAGGTTCATGTTGGAAGTGGGTTGCGGCGCCACGGTCAGGCGCGGGTCCAGTGCGCGAGCGCCTTTGCCACCGCGTCGTGCACCTCCGCGAGGGGAATGCCAGTCGAGACGAGTTTGGACGGATCGAGCACGCAGTTGGACCGCGGGGTCTTGGCCGCCACCTGCATGAACTCGTCTTCGCTCCTGAAGAAGGTGAAGGCCTTGCGGCACACCCCGCTCTTTTCGATCAGCGCCACCACCTCGTGCGTCGTGACGCGCCCCGGGTTGCAGACGTTGTAGGTGCCGAAAGGCACGCGTCGCAGCCAGCACGCGAGCGTCGCCTCGCAGAACTCGTCGAGTTGGGAGATCGAGTTGGTCGCCTCCAGCAGGCGCTCGTAACGCATGAGCTTGGTGAGGTAGTTGCGGGGATTGTCCTCGTGGTTGAAGGGAATGCGTAACCGCCACGTAAATACGTTGGGCCGGCCGGCCAGCACTTCCTCGCCCAGCGCCTTGCACCCGCTGTAGAACGAACACGGCCCGCGCCGGAACGTGAAGTTGGGCTCGTCGTCCTCCCGGAAACCCGCGCCGTCGGCCCGAGCCCCCGAATAGATGCAGCCGCTGGACACGTGCCCCCAGGCCACGTCGGCCGCCTCGCAGGCCTCCGCGATCAGGCCGGGAAGGGCGGCATTGCCAAACAGGCATTCCGCCTTGTGCAGCTCGCAGGCATCGACGTTCGGTTTTCCGGTGTAGCCTGCGGCATTGATCAGGAATTCCGGCCTGTCACGGCGCAGCGCCTCGCCAAGCACCCCGGGTCGCGAATAGTCCAGCTCCGCCCTGCTGATGCTGCGATGGGCGATGCCCCGCCGCCTGAAGAGCGCCTGGTAGGCCTGTCCCACGTATCCGGTTCCTCCGAGCAGATAGATCATGCGCGCCCGAAGTTAGGGGCGCCCCCTCGGGCTGAACAAGGGTATTCTCGCCGCCGCGTCCCCGGGGCCCCCTCCGAAGGGCGCTAATTCCATCCGCCGCCCAGCGCCCGGATCAATTGCACGGTGCTGACAAGCCGGTCGCCCCGCACTTGGCAGAGCGTTCGCTTCTGCTGCAGCGCGCTTCGCTGCGCGTCGAGCACGTCCAGGTAGTTCGTGAAGCCGTGCGCGTAGCGTTCGTCGGCGAGATGAAGCGCCGTCTGCGACGAGTTGAACGCCCGCTGCAACGCCTTGGCCTGGATCGATTCCTGCCGGAGCGCCACAAGCGCGTCTTCCACGTCGCGCAGCGCTGTAATGCACTGGGCGCGATAGTCCGCCAGGGCCCCCGCCGCTTGCGCCTTCGCCGCCTCGACCGCCGCCTCCCCCCGGCCTCCGTCAAATAACGGCCCGGCAAGGGTCGGCCCCACCTGCCAGAATTGCGCCGGCTCGGTGAGGAGCGTCCGCAGTGCCAGCGAATCGAAACCCGCTCCGCCGGTGAGCTTGATCGACGGGTAGCGGTTGGCGATCGCGACGCCGATCTCCGCGGTCCTCGCCTTGAGCTGATCCTCCGCCGCCACCACGTCGGGCCGGCGCAGGAGCGTCTCCGACGGCAGGCCCGGGGGTATGTCCGGCGGCGCAGGCAGCACTCCGCCTCGAACCAGCGGCTCCAGCTCCGACGGCGCCCGCCCGGTCAGGACCGCAAGAGCATCAAAGGCCTGTGCCCGCCTCCGCCCCAGGTCGGCCGCGTCCGCCTCCGAAACGGCGAGTTCCGTGTCCGCCCGCTGGATGTCCAAGTCCGTCGTTAGGCCCCCCCGTTGTCTCTCGCGCATCACCGCAATGGCCTCGTTCTGCGCCGAAATGTCCTCCGTCACGATGAACTCCTCCCGCTCGAGCTCCCTGTACAGGAAATAGGTCTGTGCCAGATCCGTGCAGAGCAGCAACTGGGCGGCCCGCTCATCGGCCTGCGAGGCCGCAACCTGTGCCGACGCGCTCTCGAGCGATCGCCTCACCCGCCCCCAAAAGTCGAGTTCGTAGGACGCCCCGAAGCCCAGGTCATAACTGTCTCCGCGTGTCCGATACGTAAGCGAATGCCCCGGCACGGGGATCGTGTGCGTGGCACTCTGGCTGGCGAGCGTGGCGGTGCCGCTCGCCGTCACCGACGGCCTCGCGTCCGCCCTCGCAACGCCAAGCTCGGCACGGGCGGCCTCCACCCGATGCGCCGAGGACGCAAGCGAGGGGTTCTCCGCAAGCGCACGGTACTCCAATCCGTCGAGCGCTGCATCGCCGAAAACCGTCCACCAGGCGCCGCCGGCCGGAGCCGTCGGCGCGGTCCCGATGGTTTTCGCGGGAGCGTGGCGATACGCCGGATACTTCGCCGTCGGCGCCTTGAAGTCCGGTCCGACCATCGCGCAGCCGCCCACCAGGAGCGCCGCCGCAACGACCGCCGTCGTGCCCATCAGGGAAAGGGAGGCTTGGTTCATGGGGCGGACCTCCGGTCAGGAACCGGCATCGATGTACACGTCCATCTGCTGCCCTACGTAGATGGGTCGGTCCTTCGGACTATGGAACGTGTAGATCACCTGAAGCACGCGTGTGTCCACGCGCTCCGTCGATGCCCCGGTCAGGGATACCTTGGGAATCACGTCGGGCTCGATTCTCACGAATCGCAGGGGGATCGGATGCCGGCTATCGCCCTTGACGAACGCCACGGCCTTCGCGCCGGGCCTCATCCGCGAGGCAAGCTGCTCGTCGATGTCCGCACGCACCTGCTCCTCGTCGATGTCGCCCATTACGATCGGGGCTTGGGGGGCGTTCGGTGAGGCATACTCGCCCGGGCGGATGTTGACCTGAAGGATGGTCCCGTCGATGGGCGCCCTCACGGTCATGCGCGCGATCAGATCCTCGGTCTGCGCGACCGCGGCGCGCGCCGCCTCGAGCTGGGCGTCGGCCACGGCCACGTTGCCGCGATCGAGTTGCACATCCTCGGGCGTGATGGCGCGGGGATCTTTGATGGCCTCCAGGCGCGCGAGAATTCCCTTGGCGCGGTCGAGCGTGGCTTCGGCGACTTTGACCTGTGCGCGCTCCGGCAACAACTCCGCCTGCAAATCCCGCGTGTCGAGCTGAAGCACGGGGGCCCCTGCCTTCACGCGGTCCCAGACTTTGACGGGAACCGACATCACCAGCCCCGGAGTCGGCACGCCAAGCGAGCGGTTGTCACTCGCTGCTTCGACGATGCCGTCGGAGCCGAGACTGTGGGCGAACGGGCTCACCGCAGGTGCGATGGGCGGCGGCGGGATCGGCTGGCTCAGGCTCGCATGCAGGCGGACCACCAGGGCCACGCAGGCCGCCACGCCGCCGACGGCCAGCCAGAAGGAGAGTTTTCGAAGAATCAGCATGACTTGGGTTGGAGGGGGGGGGATGGCGGGTCAGTGCCTGCCGTGAGTGGCGACGATCTCCTCGGTGGAATTGAGGGTCCGGAATATGCGGCCATCCTCCATCTCGGCCATCCGATCGGCAAAATGGTACACCCGCGGATCGTGGGTCACGACGACGACGGTGCGCCCCGGGTCGCGGGCCACGTCGCGCAGAAGCTCCATCACCTGAAGCCCGTTCTCGCGGTCGAGCGCCGAGGTCGGTTCGTCGCAGACGACGAGCGGGGGTTCGTGCACCAGTGCGCGCGCGATCGCCACGCGCTGCTGCTGGCCGCCCGAAAGTTTCGACGGACGTTCGTCGACCTTGGAGCCCAGCCCCACGCGTTCGAGCACGCCCTTCGCCCTGGCCGTCGCGTCTGCGAGGCTCCGCCCCTGGATCAGCAGCGGCACGGCGACATTCTCGGCTACGGTGATGGTCGGGATCAGGTTGAACTGCTGGAAGATGAACCCGAGGTGTTTCGAGCGAAATTCGGTGCGCTGACCTTCGCTCAGCGCGTGCAGCGGGTATCCCAGCACGTCGATTTCCCCGCCGTCCGCATGCAGCGTGCCGGCGAGAATCGACAGCAGGGTCGTTTTCCCACAGCCCGAGGGACCGACGAGCATGAGCAACTCGCCCATGCGCGCGGAGAATTCGGTCTTGCGGAGCACCGGGGTCAGCGACTCGCCGTTCCCAAAGCTTTTGTCCACCTCGCTGAGCCTCAGCGCGAGCCCGAGACCTGTGGAGCGTCCTGTCCGTGGAAGGGGGCGTTTCATCGTGCGATGCCTTTTTCAGGTGCGAAAGACGATGGCCGCCTCGATGCGTGCCACGCGGTAAATGCCGAGAAGCGCCGAGACGATGCAGATCACCAGCACCGCGAGCAGAGTTCCCGCGGGGATCTGCCAGAGCAGCAGGAAGGGCACCTTGCCCGTCCTCAGTAGCAGGTTTCCCATGACGGAGACCACGCCGACTCCGATTCCGTAGCCGATCAGCCCCACCGTGACCGACTGCAGCACCAGCATGCCGCACATGCGCCCCGTGCCCGCCCCCATCGCCTTCAGGGCGCCGAGATTGCGCATGTTTTCGAGCACGAAGGAATAGAACGTCTGCCCGGTCACCGCGATGCCCACGACGAAGCCGAGCAACACGATGGTGCCGACGTTGATGGGGATGCCCGTGTTGTACACATACCACCAGACCG
>JAJXVO010000323.1 GCA_021782105.1 bacterium | reverse complement strand
AATCCCCGTTCGGTCTCGTCGAGCTGGTAGGACGACACGCCGAAATCGAACAGGACGCCGTCGAAGCCTCCCAGCGGCAGCTCCGCCAGTCGGCCGAAGTCCAGGTCGATCAGCCCAAACCTCTCCCCGTACGCCTCCGCCAGCAGGCTCGCCCGCTCCCGGGCCGACGGATCCCGATCCAGCGCGATCACGCTCACGCCCGGGGCCGAGTCGAGCAGCGCCCGCGTATGTCCACCGCCGCCAAACGTGCAGTCGAGAAAACGCGTGCCGCCCCGCGGCGCGAGATACTCCAGCACCTCGTGGAGCAAAACGGATAGGTGGCCCGCAGTCATCGTCGTGGCGTGCTCAGGCGACATGGGGCAGGTCCTCGCGGCCGTCCGGGGACGCCGTGGATACGAGCGCGGTCAGAGTGCACGAGGCGGCCGGAATCCTGCGCACCACCTCAAGGCCCTTCACCGGACGCAGCGCGTAGCTGTTTCGAAGAAAGGGAACGACCACCGGAAAATGGCGGTGGCACCCGAGGCGGGCACCGGCGGAGGCCATGGCGCGAGTCGGGAGGCGATAGGAGGCGGTGCTCATGGCCTAGATCTGATACCGACTCAGGAAGCCTGCCGGATTGGCGGCCCCCGGTTGCTTTCGAAGAAGCTCCCATCGCTCGGGACTGAAGATGTTGAATTTCGTCAACGAACCGCCGAGCACCGCTTCCTTGGTGATGCCGGCATGCCCCAAAAGCCCTTCGTCCAACCCTATGCGGCCCTGCTTGTCGAAGGCGAACGACTGCGATTGGGCGAAGAAATTGGCGATCTGAGCCTGGGCCTCGGCGTCCGCCATCGGCACCGCCGCGATCTTCTCGACGAGCTTGGCCACTTCGGAGGGCGGAAGGACGGAAATGTAACCGTCGGGATTCGGCGTTGCCAGGAACTGATCGGACTCCTCGTGCGAGCTCCGCCACGCCGACGGGATCGTGAGCCGACCCTTGTCGTCGAGGTTATGCCGGAAACTACCGGTGTAGAGAACTCTGGAGGTGGAAGCCATGGTAACGGGCGCTCGACTGCCCCAAACCTCCCCATTTCAACCCATTTTTACCCACAAAGGTCAAGGAAAGAGCTGTCCTCCAAGTCATTTTTACAATTCACAAAACCGAAGCGCTTCCGCCGGCCAGCGGCCTGCGTCGGTAAACTCCGCAGAACTTTCGCATCCCGAAGGGTTTCCCTCTCCCTCCCACGCGCCCGCTTTCCGCCTTCAAGGGACAGGCCAAAAATCAGCCGATTTCAGCCGTCCGCCCCGCTCAATTACCGCCTTAAATGGACAGGTCGAAAAACGAGCGCGAGCATGATCTCGCCCGGTCACTCCGGGAGGGGCCATCGGTTCGGCCGGCAAGGAGACAGGAGGTCCGGCGCGGCTGGCACGCAAAACGCTGAGATGAAGGGCTTATGCCCGAACTCAGCCTCAGGGACCGCGCGCTCGGCGCCTACCTTGGCGTCGCCGTCGGCGATGCCTTGGGCGCAACCGTCGAGTTCATGACGGCCTCCGAAATCAAGGCCGAGTACGGAGTTCATCGGCATATGACCGGCGGTGGCTGGCTTCGGCTGAAGCCGGGACAAGTGACCGACGACACAGGAATGTGTATGGCCCTGGCAGGCGCCATTCTTCAAAGCGACGGCTGGGACCTCCGCACGGCGGCGGACGCTTTTGTGGCGTGGATGGCAAGTTGCCCCGTCGACATCGGAAACACCTGTCGCCGTGGCATCCGCCGCTACATGTTCGACGGCACCTTCGGCACCCAGCCTCGCGAGGACCAAGCCGGCAATGGCGCCCTGATGCGCAACCTTCCCGTCGTCCTCTCCACGCTCGACGATGAAAACGCCTTCATCGAACGCAGTCGCGCACAGGCCCATATCACCCATTCGCATGCACTCTCGGACGCAGCCATTCTCGCGACGGGCCGGCTGACTCGCCTCCTGCTCGCAGGCGGAAGCCTGGGCGAATGTCGCCACGTGCTCGACGAGCTGATCGCCGGCCACCCTCAGTTTCGTTTCGAGCCCTGGCCGGGACGAACGAGCGGCTATGTCGTGGATACCCTGCAGACGGTGCTCCACGCGCTTTTCCGAACCGACAGTTTTGAAGCCCTGGTGGTCGAGGTGGTCAACCGTGGAGGCGATGCAGACACCACCGGTGCAATCGCGGGCCAGCTCGGAGGCGCCTTGTATGGCGTGGCCGGTATCCCCAAGGCCTGGCTCAAGCAGCTCAATCCGGCGATTTCTTCGGCCATCCGGCGCCAGACAGAAGGACTCCTGGCGCTTTCGTCGCGGTCGCCCACCCCGGTCTCCTCTCCCAAAGCCTCCAGTGCCGCGGCCCGCGGAGCCCTCTTTGGGAGCGACCTGGGCAACCTTCCGCTGCCAACCACGCGATGAGCCGATCCCCTTCGTCCACCGTGCTTCCCCACGGGCAACCTTTCGCGCCTTCCTTCAACCGCTGCAATCTGCCGCCCTGGGTCATCGGTTCCGAGGAGTTTCAGCGTAATCCCCGGGACATCGAGATCGAGGGCGTCCGCGCGATGGACAAACGTTTGTTCCTACAGCTGGCCTCGATCGTTTCCGCCGAGGAACGTTCTCAGGTGTTCCACGACTATCTGTCCGTGAAGTTCGCCTTGCACGCCTGGTCCGAACACACGCCCTCGGCGCGCACCAGTCTGCGCCACAGCTATCTCCATTTCATCCGGGCCTGGGGAAGCGACAGCAATGGACATGCCGGCGCCGTGCTGAAGAGCTGGGTCGAAAGCCGCTTCGGGCTGCGCGCCACCTATCACAAGGGCCGGGTCTGGGAAGATCCGCAGGCCGCCGAGTTCTACCTGAGGGACCGGATGAAGGGCGCCGCCAAGGTCATGGGCGCGTCCATGCAGCTCGATCTACTGTATACGTTTTGCCAGGACGAGGCCCGTCTGCGCTTTCCAGGCAGCCGCTGGCTGACGCTCTACCGCGGCACGCACGATCCCGAGGAATATGCGGTGCGCGCCGGATCGGAATCCGATTCCACTCTGGTCGAGCTCAACAATCTCAGCTCCTTCACCTCCGATCGCGAGGTGGCCTGGGAGTTCGGCTCCTCGGTGTGGGAAGTGAAGGTCCCCCTGCAGAAACTCGTGTTTTTCAGCGGTCTGCTCCCGCGGCACCTGCTCGAAGGCGAATCGGAGTTCCTGGTGCTCGGCGGCATCTACGGCGTGAAGCGCCTCCTCTTCTGAGCGCGTCCTCCGCGTCTCCACGATTCACCTACGCGATGAGCGCAGTCAACCGAAGGAAACGGAGCCAACCAAGCGAGGAAAACCCGAAAATCGACCGAAACCCAGTCAGCGTTCGAATTCGGCAATCCTCGTCCTCGCCCTCCCTATTCATCTCAAACAACGGCCATTGAACCACAGACACAGAGGGCACAGAGCCGGAATGTTTGGTCACGCTGATTCATTGCTCGCCTCGCAGGTGACGTTTTGGATACGAATTTTCCCCGTATCCGGTTTCCTCTGTGTGCTCTCCGTGTCTCATTGGCTCAAGCTCAGGAGCATCATTTGGGTTCGACGGTCGAATTCCAATCCACCTACCATTTGGGGAGGACCGAGGTGCCCACCGTCGCGGAGCCGATTGCGAGGTGAGGCTTCCCCCAGTTCCACGAATCGGTCTTCCCCGCCGGCGTCCCCTCCAGCACCAGCTCCTCGCTCCAGATCCTCGGCGTCGGCTCCCTGCGTACCGAGATGGTCGTTCCGGCGACCACCGCGACGAGCGGTTCCAACGCAATCAGCATGTCGGTCTTTGTCCCGCCGCAGACGCCGCTCACGCTGAGCAGCCTCGCTATACGGAGCCGCGCCTGCTCGTCCCGCTGCTCGAACACGATCC
>JAJXVO010000045.1 GCA_021782105.1 bacterium | reverse complement strand
TCCTCCGCAGTTGATCCAACGGGGGTGGGTCAGTTTTAAACGGGCGTTAGTGGGTCAGTTTTACGCGGCCGTTGATATCGCGGCCATCGGTGGTGGGCACGCACACATCGAGCATCTGGATGGTAGACAGTTTCTCGAGGACTGTTCTGGGCATCAGCCCGGCGGCATGACCGCGCAGTTGCTGACGCAGGGTCGTCATCAAACAGTAGGCGAGAAAGGCGACGAACAAGTGCGCTTCGATGCGTGCGGGCGTTTGATGAAAGATGGGGCGCACGCCGAGGTCGCCCTTGAGCGTGCGGAAGGCCTCCTCGACATGGCACAGTTGCATATAGCAGCGCCAGATCAGCGCGGGATCGTCGGCGGTCAGGTTGGTGCGCAACAGATACCGGCCTTCGCGTTGGCGCACGGCGCGCAGTTTTTCTCGGTCGAGTCGGTAACAAAGTTCTCCGGCCTCACCCACCTCGACGTGGACTAGGCCCATGGCGATGCGGCCGGCCCGGTCTTGCGCGACGCCGAGTTTCTTCAAAAGCGTGTCCCGGGGCGGTGTCTGTTTTTTGAGTTCCTCCAGGCGTTTCCAATACGTCTTGAGCTGGCGTCGACGCATGCCGCGTTCCTTGTCGGTGCGAGCACCACTTTCGGCGAGCACGTACAGTTCGCCTTCGCTGGGCAGGAGCTTGACCCACAGCTCGGGGCGCACCTGTTGCCACGGCAGCTCCGCCAGGGCGGCCTCGTAGCGGGTGAGCCGTCCCTTGGGCGTGCCGACCAAATAGCGCACCGGCGCCTCGGTGCGGCGCAGCTCCGCCAAGATTCCCTCGGTGGGAATGCCGCGGTCCATGACCCAAATACGCTCCGCTTCGCCATAGCGGCGGGCAATCGTGGCGAGCATTTCCCGTAGCGTCGTCTTGTCCGCCGTATTGCCCGGCCACATCTCATAGGCGAGCGGCAGCCCCTCCGGAGTCACCACCAGGGCGATAACCACCTGCACGCAGTCCCCTCGTTTGTCCCGGCTATAGCCGAAACGCCGCGGATCGGTTTCGGCGTCCGGCACATCACACTCAAAATAGGTCGAGGTCAGATCATAGAGCAGCACCTCGTAGCGAACCCCGAACAGATCGCGCCAGCGCTCGTGCAGGTGAGCGAACAACGCTTCTGGTCTCAGCCTGTCCCTGTTGCCCGTTCTGTCCCTGTTGCCCGTTCTTGTTTCTGGTGCCTCAGCTCGCCGCCAAATCCCATCCCCGGGGGGGGACGGTCAGGTCGGCGTTCGAAGGAGCGGTGGCCTGGGACAGGTCCTCAGGGTCGGCTTGCCGTTAATCCGTCCGGGGACTTCATGGAGTGCGGAGTGACCTCGTTCCAAGATCCTTTCATCTAACGGCTAGCAACCGCATTACCCGGCCGTCTTGAAGTCGAATGGGGGGGCTTTTCCCCTCTGAAAAAAGTCGAAATTCCCGAAAGACGAACGTTGACAAGCCTGCGCTGAACCCGCTCTTTCGTCTCCCTCATTTGAGCCACTGCCCGGTAGCTCAGTGGCAGAGCAGGTGACTGTTAATCACTTGGTCGCTGGTTCGATCCCAGCCCGGGCAGCCATTTTAAGACCCCAACAGCCGAGCGGTTGTTGGGGCCTTTTGTTTTCAGGTTTTTCTGCAGCCCAGCTACTTGGCAAAGCCCGTGCCCTAGTCGCCCACCTCTTCTACCTGTCCGTGTTTAGGCCCCTGGGCATTTTGCCCAAGAGCGTAACCTATCACCCCGGTTTGTTTGTCACCCATCTCGCCGGGTCGAACCATTCATCGTGGAATGGCAGCTGACATCCGGCCGGGCGCCACCAGACTCCGGCCCCCGGAATGCCGCATCTCGGTCTCGACCTCGTATTGCTCGTCAGCGCAGGCGCGCTCTTTGCCTCGACGCTCGCTGCGGTGACGGGCTTTGGTGGCGCGGCCGTCCTGCTTCCAGTCCTGGTGGTTGCATTTGGGACGCGCAACGCCGTGCCGATTCTCACCGTCGCGCAGCTCGTGGGTAACCTCAGTCGTGTCGGTTTCAACCGACGGGAGCTCGACTTTCGAGTGGTCAGCTGGTTCTCGCTCGGGGCCGTGCCGTTCGGCGTGCTTGGAGGGCTCCTGTTCGCCACCGCGCCACTGGGAGCCCTGACGCGGCTGCTCGGCGTGTTTCTTTTGCTGACCGTGGTTTGGCGCCGGCTGCGGCCTGAAACCGGCAACCGACCGCCGCTTCGCAGTTTCGCACTGATCGGCGCAGGCGCGAGTTTCCTCTCCGCCCTGCTGGGGTCGGTGGGGCCTTTGATGGCGCCGTTCTTCCTCGCGTATGGCTTGGTGAAGGGGGCGTACATCGGCACGGAGGCTCTCTCGACGGTGGTGATGCACGTCACCAAGCTCATCGTTTACCGCGGCGCCGCGGTGCTGCCCGGTTCCAGCGTCGCGGTCGGCCTCGCGCTCGGCCCGCTCATGGTGGCGGGATCGTGGCTCGGGAAGCGTCTCGTGGACCGCCTGCCGGAGCGCGTGTTCGTGGCGTTGATCGAACTCACGCTCGTCGTGGCCGGCCTGCTGTTTCTCGTGCGCGGATAGCTCCGATCCGGCGATAGGTGTGATGTTGGCAAAGTCAGCATCTCGACCGCAAATATTAAGGTTTGCCCCCCTCGGATCGGGCCAATTCGCACTTCTTCGACGAGGACGGTAACCTTACCCGGGCGTCGCACATGGGGCAAAAGCCGCGGTCGGACCCAGGGGGTCAAACCTGAATCTTTGCGGTCTTGGTCTTCATCGGCACAGCGCTGGCTGGCATTGGTGGAGCAGACTTGTGGGCCAGGGCTTAGGCCACTTGATCCGGGGGTCGGACTCTCCGAATGGTGCCGCGATTGCCTTACATCCAGGGCGTTCGGTACCTTCGTTTCCTCAGTTCTGGTATCGCTGGGAACCGGCTTCCGGTTACCGGCGGCATTTACCTATCCCTTAACGCAGAGCCTCCCACTCGAATGATGAACCCCACTTGGAAATCCCGATTTTTTGCTGTTTTTACGGGCTGCAAAGGCCTCGTTTCGATTGTCGCGGCGGGCGTGTTGTTCGCCGCGCCGGTTTTCGCCGGGCCGAGTTCGGCGGCGCCCCAGCATTGGGTCGCTACGTGGTGCACCAGCGCTTCGCTTCCGCGGGCCACCGAGGCAGAGAGGGTCCGGGACCACTTCATCCTTCACGATGCGACGCTGCGTGAAATCGTGCACACGACCCTCGGGGGTCCGCAGGTGAGGGTCCGTCTCTCCACCGCCTTCGGTGCGGTGCCGGTGCGTATCGTCTCGGCGAGCATTTTGTCGCGGTCCGGGACGGTCCGTCCGCTGACCTTCGCCGGAAAGCCGTCGTTCACGATCCCCGCCAACGCGGTGGTGGTGACCGACCCCGTCGCCATGGACATCCCGGCGGACTCCGACCTCGCCATCAATCTGTACCTTCACGGGCCGATCAACGCGGCGGCGATCCATTACGCCGCGAGCCAGATTTCGACCATCGAGCCCAGCGACCAGACCCGGTCCACGGTCTGGCCGAGTTCAGGCGAGGGAACCCATTTTCTCCACTGGGCGTTCCTTGCCGGGGTCGATGTGACCGCCCCTGATTCGGCGACGACCATCGTCGCCTTGGGCGATTCCATCACCGACGGCGTACACTCCACGGTGGACGCCAACCATCGCTGGCCCAATGACCTCTTCCGCCGCCTCCAGTCGGCCGGCCGCACGGACCTCTCGGTCGTCGACGCCGGCATCAGCGGCAACCGTCTGATCACGGACGCTGCGCCCAGCTCAGGGGTGAGCGCGATTTCCCGTTTTGACCGCGATGTCCTCGCCCAGCCGGGCGTCCGGACGGTCATCGTCCTAGAGGGCATTAACGACATCGGCCACGCAGCTCCCGGCAGTCTCAGCTCCGCCGACCTCATCGCCGGGCTGGCCCAACTCGCCGAGCGCGCACATGAAATGGGCCTCAGGATTTACGGCGCAACGCTCACTCCCGACGGTGGCGCGAAGCGTGGCTATTATACCGCCGAAACCGAAGGAATCCGCGAAGGATACAACGCCTGGATACGGTCAACGACGCTGCTCGACGGGGTCATCGACTTCGACAAAGCCACGCGCGATCCCGCCCACCCGCAGAATTTCCTCCCGGCGTACGACAGTGGTGACCACCTCCACCCCAACGACGCCGGATACCAGGCGATGGCCGACGCGATACCGCTGTCGTACTTCGCGCGGTAAGCGGGAGAGGGATTGAACCATAGAGACATCCGAGGTTCACTACATCAACCTCACCCAAGCAGCCCGGAAAGCGCGGGGGACTTAGCGAGGGAGAATGCGGAGCGGACAGCCAGGAACCCCTCGAGCAGTTCGGTTGGCCCACCCGGGCGCGGAAAAATCATCGCGAGTTCGGTCCCATCGAATCGCACCTGCGCGTCCACTCCCTCCACACTGAGCAGGCAGTGGGCACAGTCCGACGGATAGTCCACCCGCAAAGTTTCAGGGGTGTCCAAGTCCTCCACGGCGTCGATCACCGCTTCCACCGGAGCACCTTTGGTGAGCCCAAACACAAGTTCGCCGAATCGACCTGAAAACAGATCCGCGCACGCTTCACCCCGCAGGAAACCAAGCTCCTTCACTCCATCCAGGGTCCAGCGATGGCAATAGGTCGCGGGATCCCCCTCCTCAAAGCCGTAGGCGATCTGCAGGGCAAAGTCGTGCGCGGTCACGAGCGCCTGGCACGGACTGAGGTCGAGCGAGATGTCTTTCCGTTTGTAGGTGCAGGCCGTGCGGGCGCGCTGGAAAAATTCCTCGCCTTCCTCCTGAAGCTGGTCGGCACAAAGTTTTCCGAGAAAGGCGAGCGTGGCCGGTGTCACCGCATCCGGAAGCGTGTGCTGGCCCTTCCTGAATCCGCGCAGAGTTTTGACCGATCCAGTCGAGTGACCGACGAAGCGGAGGCTTTCAACGTAGGCAGGCGTGTCGCGTCGGGCCGTTCCCATACGATGGGCCGAGGGTGGCGGAGCGCCGGGCGGGGGAAAGAAGATTCCGACGCGCTACCGGAGCCTTTTCAGGAACCCGAAGAACCCGCCGCGGCCGCAGCGTCGGACTTGGCCCCTGGCGCAGCCAGGAAGCCTGCGAGCAGTCCGCACAGGAAACCCGCAAGATGCGCGGTGAGGTCGGTGTGGAGTCCCGCCGAGCCAAACAGCCCGAGGAGCGCCAGGCCCGAGGCTATTGGCATGACGAGCCGACGCCACCGGAGCGCGGCGGTGCCCCGGAACACGGAGCGCGTGGCTGAGCCTGTGAGCAGTCCCAATCCGGCAAAGACCGCGGTGGACGCACCCAGCGAACGGTAATCCCGGTTGTAGTTGGCGAGGGCAGCCAGGAGATTTGCGCTGACGGAGCTGAGGCCCAGAAGCAGCCAGCCGCGGGCGCGGCCGAAGACGGGTAACATCGCCGCGAATACGAAGAAACCGGGGAAGAGGTTGGAACAGAGATGGGCGATGTCGGCGTGGAGAAACAGTGCAGTGGCCGCGCGCCAGACCTGTCCGTGTTGACACACCGCCGCCGAATCGAGCATGCCCGCCTGCTCCCAGGAATTCGGGAATCGTTGCTGGGCCCAGAACGAAGCCATGAGCGCGAGCGCCCACAAGAGCGGCGTGGTAAACTCGAGATTCGCGGTCCGCAGGGGCTCGGGTGGCGGTGCGAAAACGGGAGGCCAGGCGAGGCTTTCACGGTCGTAACAGTCGAGATTCCAGCGCGCATGCTCGGCTGCGGCCGGTTCGACGTAGAGACGGACGCCCTCGGGCGTCGGCAGCAGCCAGCAGGGGTGTCCGACCGCCACGACGACAAGCCCGTGCTCGAAGGCGGAGCGCTCCGAGGGATACAGGCCCACCTCCGCGAGATCGGCGGGTGCGGGCTCGCCGATTTCGTTGGCAGGAGGGTCGGCGGGAATCATCGGGATTCCCCCATTCCGAGCGCGACCGGGCGGGGATGCGAGGATATCCGGGCCACTGCGGGGAGACGACGACGGGGGGCCGTGCGCAAAACGGGGACCTTGGATGCTTTCCGGCGCATGGGTTTGCACGGGGCCCGGCGCGCATCTAATTGGTAGCTTCATGTCCACTACGGAAGCCGGCAACGTCATCGAGTATCCGTCAGGCCTCGACGCGGCGCGCAGGTTCGTGCCGTGGCTGGTCGCGGTGGCGCTGTTCATGGAGAACCTGGACGCGACGATCGTGAACACGGCGGTGCCGACGATGGCGGCGGGCCTGGGGGTGGCGCCGCTGAGCCTTAAGGCGGTGCTCACGAGCTACACGCTGAGCCTGGCGGTGTTCATCCCGATCAGCGGCTGGTGTGCGGACCGGTTTGGAACGCGGCGGGTGTTCACCACGGCGATCTGGCTGTTCCTGATCGGGTCGCTGGGCTGCGGACTCGCTCCCACGGTCCATCTCCTGGTGGCGGCGCGTGTACTCCAGGGATTTGGCGGGGCGATGATGACGCCGGTCGGGAGGATAGCGCTGGTGCGCACGTTCCCGCGCTCGGAGATGCTGCGGACGATGAACTTCGTGGTCATTCCGGCTCTGCTGGGACCTCTGCTCGGCCCGGTGACGGGCGGCCTGATCGTCCACGTGATGACGTGGCGAATGATCTTCTTCGTGAACATCCCCCTGGCGCTGATCGGCCTCGCGCTGACGCGGCGCCACATGCCGGAGTATCGCGACGCGGAGGTGACGCCGTTGGACAAGGTCGGCTTCGTGCTGTTCTGCAGCGGCATCGCGATCCTGTCCTACGTGCTGGAAATCTTCGGCGAACAGAGCAATTCGCCGTCGGTGCTCACGACGCTGTTGATCGTGTCGCTGGCGCTGCTGGCGGCGTATGGCTGGCATGCGCGTCGGACGGCGAAACCGCTGCTGAACCTGGTGCTGTTGAAAGTCCGTACGTTCCGCATCTCGGTGCTGGGCGGATTTGTGACGCGGTTGGGATTCGGCGGCATGCCGTTTCTGCTTCCCCTGCTCTACCAGATCGGACTCGGGTATCCGGCGTGGCAGGCGGGTTTGCTTACGATGCCGCAGGCGCTGGCGGCGATGGGCATGAAGGTGATCAGCCGGCCGCTGCTGAAGCGGTACGGACATCGCACCACGCTGCTGGCGAACACGATCCTGCTGGGCGTCACGATGATGGCGTTCATGCGCATCGACCGCAGCTCGTCGATCATGGCGATCCTGGCGCTGAGCTTTGCGCAGGGGTTCGTGTCGTCGTTGCAGTTCACCTCGATGAATTCGCTGGTTTACGCGGACATCGACGACACGGACGCGAGCAAGGCGGGCAGCATCGCGAGCACAGCGCAGCAGTTATCGCTGAGCTTCGGCGTGGCGATTGGATCGCTGGTGACTGGGTGGTTCCTGGGCGGCGTGGATCAGACAAACGCGTCGGCGGCGATCCCGGCGCTGCACGATGCGTTCATGACGCTCGGGCTCATCACGATCGTCTCGTCGCTGGTCTTCCTGCGACTCGACCCGAATGACGGCAACAACATCAGCGACCGCCTGCCGCTGCCGCCGCCGCGGTATCAGGCGCGCGCGGAGAGCCGGGCGGCGATTGGGGTGCCGGAGCGGACGCCGCCGGCGCGCTGAGCGGGCGCGGGGCTGGACGGACGCGGGCGCTCAAACCGCCGGAGGAAATCGCCACAAGAAACACGAAGTTTCAGGGGCTTCGGCTTGTGTCTGCGTGCGCTTATAAGCGCACTCGCGATGGGGTCGGTAAACCCGAGGCATTTTGTTTTTCGTGGCAAATCCTTCGTCTGTGGCGGGATGCCGAGTCGTAGCGTCGACCGGGCTTCGTTGCGCTTGGCGCGCAGACTACGCCCGGCGGCGTGTACCTGTGGCGGTAGGTGTCGATGTTCTGGTTGACACCCCAGGAAGCAGAGACGTGGTCGACCATGATGTTGCCGAGCGGGTTGCCGTGGTGGTCGAAGATATCCAGATTCCCGCGACGGAAGCGGACGTAGCGGATGACGACGTTGTGGGCGTCATCGACGAGGCCCTCGTCGGCGATGCAGATCCCGTCGCCCGGGGCGGTCTGGCTCGCGACGGTAATGCAGGGGGCCTCGATAAAGACCGGCATCTTCAGGTGGAGGATCAACAGCGGGATCAGGCCCCCGGATCTGCCAACCTATCAATTCAATTTCAATGGTTACCATTGAAGATTGCCAGCGCCCATTGGGCGCTCTGTTCTCCTCGGCCCATGCCCTGGCAGGAATTCGAATGGGACGGCAATCATCCGGCCCTCAATTTTGTGAATACGCTGGACGAGCGGCTTTCCGCCGGTCCGGTGGAGCGGCTAGGCGGGTATCTGGCGCTCGTGTCGTTCGCCCGGCAGGCGGGACTGATCGATGCGAAGACGGGGACCGCCCTTGCAGCCGTCGCCGGTGAGCCGGCGGCGAAGGATGCGCTGCGCGACGCGGTGGGGTTGCGCGAGGCCTGCCATCGGGTGCTTCGGGCCACGCTTTCAGCGAAGGCGCCCGCTTCGGCGGATGTCGGAATTCTGAACGGCCAGATGTCTGACGCTCATGCAAACCGCGTGATGAGCGTTTCAGCGAAAGAAGCCGCGTGGGGATGGCGCGAGCCGCACGCCATCCGGCGCCCCGTGTGGGAGTTGGCGCTGGCGATCGAGGATCTGATGTTTCACGACCAGCGGGGCAAGGTACGCACGTGTGCCGCGGGCGATTGCGGTGTCCTTTTCATCGACCTGAGCAAGGCGGGGCGGCGGCGGTGGTGTTCGATGTCGAAGTGCGGCAACCAGCACAAGGCGCATCAGTTTCGCTCTCGGCGGGCCTAGGAGCCGCGCTCGATGCGGAGCGTTGCGATGCCTTCGTTCCCGATCACACTCGCACGGCGACGCCCAGGGAGTCCGAGGCAAAACAGGCGTCGACGATCTTCTGGATCGCGGCGCCCTGCATGAAATCGGGCTGCACGGGATTGCCCGTACGGATGCTTCGGATAAAGCGGGCGTGGTTGGTGGGGGTTGGCTTGACCTTCACCTCGCGCCAGTGCGCCTTGTGAAGATCCGCACCCGAGCAGATCCGGTAGCTGTCGGTCGAGCGTTCGGAGTCGATTTCGACGCCGCCGAGGGTTCCGGAGATTTTCAGGAACAGGCGGTTCACGTGTCCACAGGCCCAGCGGGTGGTATGGATCGTGCCGATGGCGCCGCTGGCAAACTCCACGCTCGCGACGGCGGAATCGTTCGCATCCAGATCGTAGATGCCCACCCGGTTGCCGGGCGCTTTGGCGAAGGTCTTGAGCCGGCACTGGACGGTGCGAAGCGGGCCGGCCGGAAAGGTGGCGAAATCGAAGATATGCACGCCGATGTCACCCAGTACGCCCTGGCTTCCGTGTTTCTGGGAGAGGCGCCAGAGCCAGGCGGGGGTCGTGCGCCAATCCCCCCAGACCTGGCTCGAAAGCCAGGATTGCAGGTAGCTGGCCTCGACGTGCCGGATCTCGCCCAGCTTTCCGGCGGCGACGATCGCAGCGACACCCTGGATCGCGGACCAGTTGCGGTAGCTGAAATTGACCATGTTCACCGTACCGGCCTTTTTCGCCGCGGCCACCATCCGCCGGGCATCCGGGTAGCCGATCGCAAGCGGCTTCTCGCAGAGCACATGCTTGCCCGCCTTCAGACATTGGATCGTAAGCCGCGCGTGCGAGGCATCGGGTGTGACGATCGCAATCGCGTCGAACTCGGCCTCGTTAAGCAGTTCGTCCAACGAACCAAAAGCGCGCGTGATGCCGTGCTCTTTGGCAAACGCGCGCGCCCGCTCGCGATCGACGTCCACCGCGGCGACCAGGCGGCACCCGGGGACGGCTCTGAACAGGCGCACATGAGAGTGGGCCATGCCACCTGTGCCGATAATGGCCACACGGACGATCGGAGTCCTGATTTTTCGGGAAATCGTGACCATCGGCAAAAACCCTATCTGTATCCGGTCGTTTCGCGGGTAGCGGCGCTGGAATCGGCCGGCAACGACTCCAGGGGCTTCACGTTCGGGCAGATGTCGGTGAGACGCACACCGCTGTGAGCCCAACGCACGGCGTTGGCAATCACGCGGCGCACCTCAGGGTGATGGTAGGTCGGATACGTCTCGTGTCCCGGGCGAAAATAAAAGACGCGCCCGTGCCCACGCTGCCAGATGGCGCCGCTGCGGAACACCTCGCCGCCGCTGAACCACGAGATGAAAATCAGCTGGTCCGGTTCCGGGATGCCGAAGGGCTCCCCGTACATCTCCTCGCTGGGAATTTCGAAATACTCACCGAGGCCGCGCGTGATGGGATGCGACGGGTTGACGTTCCAGAGTCGCTCCTTGTCGTTGGCCTCCCTCCATTTCAGCGAGCAGGTCGTGCCCATCAGGGCCTTGAAGATCTTCGAGTAGTGCGCCGAGTGCAGCGCGATCAGGCCCATGCCCTCGAGCACGCGCGCCTTGACCTTTGCCACGACGGCATCCCCCACCTCGCTGTGCGCCATGTGTCCCCACCAGATCAATACGTCGGTCTCGGACAACACGGCGTCGGACAACCCGTGTTCCGGCTGATCGAGCCAGGCGGTGCGCACGGACAGGTCGGGGTGCTCGCGCAGCGAGGCGGCAATCGTCTCGTGCATGCCCTCCGGATAAAGGGCGGCGACGAGGGGATTCGTCCTCTCGTGCCGGAATTCGCCCCACACGGTGACTCGGATGGATGGACTCATGGTGGAAGTCTTTAGCCGCGGGTAATCCCGGAGGCCAGGCGCCCTTACGATGAGTGATATGCGAATATTCTGCAAGAAAGACGGCGGGCAGGATGTGGCCCAATTCGCCGCGTCTCGGGGGTAACCGTTCCTGCTTTTCGCACTTGTGTACGGTCTCCGTCGGCCCGAACGGCTCCGTGTCGAGGTGCCGGAGCCATAAGGACCGGGTGAATCCGGCCGCGCTCACGAGGGGCCACGCTCCGTTGCGGTCGCCCTGAGGGGCTCGGCGCGGGCAATTCCGAAGTAGGAGTACACCCCATGGCTCGATGAGCGTCGCCGATCCTATGCTCGCACGCTCGCAAAACGGCGATCTCTCCATTTGCGAACCACCTCCGGGCTGGCCGCCGGGCCTGCTTGGCGAACCTGCTGCCCGTCGTGTCCAAAGGCCGCCCCGATGACGACTCAATGACCGCAGCAAACACCCTCTTGTGAATACACCCCACCCAGGCGCTCCCGCCCACTCCTCCCGCAGGGATTTCGTCAGAACAGCCTCTCTGGTGGCGACCGCTGTCGCGTCGGACTTGGGCCTGGCAACAGCCAGAGGGCAGTCAGTCGGGGGCAATGAAACCCTGGCTTTGCCCGCCAACGATGCGATGGGCATGAAACCGAACGCCGAGCCCGTTCATGATGCGGCACCCTTGACGGCGATCGACGCCCACCTCTGCGGCCTCCATTTTTACAGCGGTGACATCCGACGTCAGGCGATCGCCCACCACTACTGTTCTCACGTCGGAAAGAGTGTTCGCCAATGTGTCATCTATGACTCCGACAGAGCGGACGCACGCCTCGTCGGCATCGAATATATCATCAATGCCGAGCTGTTCGGGGCGCTTCCAATCGACGAAAAGAAACTTTGGCACAGCCACGTCTACGAGGTGAAATCAGGGCAGTTGACGGCCCCTGGAATGTACGGCCCTGCGGAACGGGAGCTGATGCGCGACTTTGTCAGCACTTACGGCAAGACCTGGTACACTTGGCAGGTTGATCGCGACGACAAGGTGCCGCTGGGCATCCCGCAGTTGATGATGGCCTTTGTCGCCGACGGAGAGGTCAATCCGGGCCTTCTCGCCAAACGTGACAAGGAGTACGGCGGCCTATCGGAGGAGACCAAAAAGAGCCGCGAGGAAATCGTCGCTCCGCCGATCCTGCCGGGCGCGGATGCGTGGCAAAAAGGCGAGGCGATCGAGATCACGACCAAAACGGTCCCGATGGAGCCTGCGCCGCGAAGCGAACAGCAAGGGTGAACCGGCGCTGCTCGACCCTACGCTGCCTGGCGTCCCCCACTCCGCAAATTTCTCAAACAGGATCCCCTAAAACGGCGGCAAAAATCATGAAAAATCTCACCAAGACAGAAAACCGTTCGAAAACGCACAACGAAAAGGGTGCATCTGCTCCGCAGGGAAAGGTCCGCATTGGAAGCGGAGGCGAACCACACCAAGTGGCCGGCGGAACCCATCCGGTGCTCACCACCAATCAGGGCGTCTCGATTTCCGACAACCAAAATTCACTCAAAGCCAATGCGAGCGGACCGACCCTGTTGGAGGATTTCGTGCTTCGGGAAAAGATCACTCATTTCGATCACGAGCGGATTCCCGAACGCATTGTTCACGCGCGGGGCTCGGCCGCACACGGCTACTTTGAACTGACCGAATCGCTGGTGCACGCGACCACCGCGGGCATCCTCACTGAGACCGGCGAGAGAACACCGGTATTTACCCGCTTCTCGACGGTGAGCGGCGGAGCGGGTTCCGTGGACACCCCGCGCGATGTGCGCGGATTCGCCGTCAAATTTTATACCAGACAGGGAAATTGGGACCTCGTCGGGATCAACATCCCGGTATTCTTCATCCAGGATGCCATCAAATTCCCCGATTTGATCCACGCGCTCAAGATGGAGCCTGATCGTGGATATCCCCAAAGCGCGACGGCCCACGCCACATTCTGGGATTTCATCTCATTGATGCCGGAGTCGATGAGCGCAGTGATGTGGATCATGTCCGACCGCACCCTTCCGCGCTCGCTGCGGATGATGGAGGGCTTTGGAGTTCACAGCTACCGACTGGTGAATGCCGCAGGCAAGTCGACCTTCGTCAAATTTCACTGGCTGCCCAAACTGGGACTGCAATCCACCGTCTGGGACGAAACCATGAAGCTTGCCGGGGCCGATCCCGATTTTCATCGGCGCGACTTGTTTGAAGCGATCCGGGAGGGTTCCTTCCCCGAGTGGGAATTCGCCGTTCAGCTTTTCACGCAGGAGCAGGCGGACAAATTTCCGTTCGATCATCTCGACCCGACCAAACTGATTCCTGAAGAACTGGTGCCGTTGAAGGTGATCGGTCGCATGGTGCTGGACCGGTGGCCCGACAACTTCTTTGCCGAGACGGAACAGGTGGCCTACTGCCCAGCGAACGTCGTTCCCGGAATCGACTTTTCCAACGACCCGCTGCTGCAGGGCCGACTCTTCTCCTATCTGGACACCCAGCTCTCACGGCTGGGAACACCCAACTTCAATCAAATCCCGATCAATGCCCCCAAGTGTCCGTTCGCGAACCTCCAACGCGATGGAAAGATGCAGTCGATGCAACCTCGGGGTCGGGTTGGCTACGAGCCAAACTCCCTCTCAGAGGATTCGCCGCGCGAAACCCGGAGCGGCGGTTTTCGCAGCGTCGCTGCGACTGAGACCGGTGAGAAAGGCCGCATCCGTGCGGAGAGTTTTGCCGACCACTACAGTCAGGCGCGGCAATTCTATCGCAGCCAGACCGGTTATGAGCAGGCGCATATCGTGTCGGCCCTCGTTTTCGAACTCTCCAAGGTCGATCATCTTCACGTGCGAGAGGCGATGGTCGCTCATCTGCGCCATATCGAAGAGGATCTCGCCAAACGTGTCGCGCACGGCCTCGCACTCGAGAGCCTGCCGGATGCTCCGCCCACCGCAATGCCGGTCCAGGACTTGGCGCCATCCCCGGCATTGCAGATCATCGGTAAGATGAAAAACACCCTCGAGGGCCGAACCATTGGCATCCTGATCGCAGATGGCTCCGATGGGGTCGTCATCAGTAAAGTTCGGAAAGCCGCAGTCGAGGAGGGAGCGAGAGTGATGATTGTAGCCACCAAGATTGGCGGCGCGAAACTGGCCGACAGTTCAATCCTGAAGGCCGACGGACAGCTGGCCGGCACTCCGTCCATCGTGTTCGACGCGATCGTACTCATCCTGTCCGACGACGCGGCGAAGGCGCTGACCCGGGACACTGCCGCGATCGATTTTGTCCATGACGCCTATGGGCATCTCAAAGCGATTGGCGTCGCCCAAGGTGGGCGGCGGCTGCTGTTGGCAGCAAATGTCGAACCCGACGCAGGAGTCGTGGAGCTCGGTGACCTCGGACGTTTCATCAGCGCCGCCAAGACGAGGCAATGGACGCGGGAGGCGAAGATTCGCTGCCTCGTGTAGCGTTCGCAATTACGGTCTGACGACAGGCTCCCGGGCCCCGCGAGCCTCGCCACTGACCTGGCCCTGCCGGCCCTGATCTTCGCACAGCCCGCTTGAGCTCCGTGACAGCGGATCGACGATACGCTCCGCGGGGTGCCTCGCTGAATCCAGACCACCAGCGACCGGCTCCCGCGTCTCCGACGTCTCACGACGATGGCGTGGCGGAGGTGTCTGAACGCCGTCGATTCAAACCAGGAACTTCTCCCTGAGCCACTTGGGGAACGCATTAAATGCGTCCTTGCCTATTCAAGTATTCGCTTGATTAGTGAGACCGATGACCAAGAGACAGGTATTCGATGAATTCGCGCGGATCGGGCAGGCTCTGGGGAGCGGCGCTCGGATCGAGCTGCTCGATCTGCTCTTCCAGGCGGAGCGCACCGTGGATGAATTGGCGAAGGAGACGGGCATGAGCGTGGCAAACGTCTCGCAGCATCTCCAGGTGCTTCGACGCGCCCGCATGGTCGAGGTACGACGCGAAGGGTTGTTCGCCCATTATCGGCTGGCGGGCGACGAGGTGTACATGATCTGGGCGGCCATCCGGAGTTTTGGGGAGAAGCGTGTGCTCGAAGTGCGCGAGGTATTGGACAAGTTTCTCAGCTCTCGCGAGAACATGGAGGCGGTGAGCGCCTCGGATCTTGCGAGGCGCATGGAGGCGGGCCAGGTCACAGTCATCGACGTGCGTCCCGACGAGGAATACCGCGCGGGTCACATCGCCGGGGCGATTTCGATTCCGATGAGCCAGCTGGCCTCTCAGTTGGGCAGGCTCGGTCGCCGCAAGGAGATCGTCGCGTATTGCCGTGGTCCGTACTGCATCCACTCGGATGCCGCAGTGAGCCTGCTCGCCAGACATGGCTTCAAGGCAAAGCGGCTCGAGTTCGGCCTTCCGGAGTGGAGGGCACGCGGAATGGCCGTCTCGTCGGGCGACGAGTGAGCGCGTAGGCGACCCACGCAGGCGAATTTCCTATTTCATCATGAACGCATCCACACCCCTCCGATTTGTCATCATTGGCGGCGTCGCGGCCGGCGCGTCCGCCGCGGCCCGCGCGCGCCGTCTCGACGAGAACGCGCAGATCACGCTGATCGAGCGCGGCCCCGACGTGTCGTTCGCGAACTGCGGCCTGCCGTACTACATCGGCGGCGAGATCAAGCAGCGCGAGGCCCTGGCGGTCCAGACGCCGCAGACTTTGAAGGCGATGCTCAACCTCGATGTCCGCACGGGCACGGAGGCAATCGGCATCGACCGCGCCGGCAAGCGTGTGCAATTGCGCACGGTCGCCAGCGGGGCCACCGAGTGGCTCTCATACGACAAACTTCTGCTGGCCCCGGGGGCGACGCCCCTGCGTCCCAACCTTCCGGGAATTGAGGATCCACGTGTGCATACCCTGCGGTCCCTTCAGGACATGGACCGCATCCATGGCGCGACGGTTTCCGCCCAGCAGATCGCCGTCGTCGGCGCCGGTTTCATCGGCCTGGAGATGGCAGAGCAATTCGTCCGGCTCGGCAAAAAGGTCACGCTCATCGAGATGCTCGACCAGGTCCTTCCTCCCCTCGACCGGCCGATGACCCTGCTGCTGGAAGACGAGCTTCGCCGACACGGAGTCGAGCTTGCGCTCGGCGACGGAATTTCGGGCTTTGAACGGGGCAATCAGATCACCTGCCTGCTCAAGTCCGGGCGCCGGGTGGCGGCCGATTTCGTGGTGTTGTCGATCGGAGTCCGTCCTGAGACGGGGCTCGCCCGCGATGCCGGACTCGCGCTTGGAGAGCGCGGCCACATCCACGTGGATCAGTTCATGCGGACGTCAGATCCCGACGTCTATGCGGCCGGCGATGCGATCGAGACACACGACCTCGTGGGGCGGAATCCCACGGTGGTGGCGCTTGGAGGCCCCGCCAACCGCGAGGGTCGGTTGGTGGCCGACCATATTTTCCGTCCCGCGAGCGCCAAACCCTTTCCTGGCGCCCTTGGCACGGCAATCGTGCGCGCCTTCGAGGTGAGTGCGGGCATCACCGGCTGGTCCGAGAAGCGGATCCGCGCGGCCGGCCTTCCTTTCCGCTGCGTCACGGTAAACGACAATCACCACGCGGGCTATTTTCCCGGCGCGAAACCCATCATTCTGAAACTCTGTTGGGATCCTGTGAGCGGCCGCATACTTGGCGCCCAGGCGACGGGCCTGGCCGGCGTCGACAAACGCCTCGACGTGCTCGCGACCGCGCTCGCAGGCGGCCTCACGATCGACGATCTCTCCGAGCTGGAACTGTCCTATGCGCCCCCGTTCGGATCGGCGAAGGACATCGTGAACATCGCCGGATTCACGGCCGTCAACACGCGGGAGGGGCTCGTCGATCCGATCGACACGATTCCCGACGAACCCTCCGTCCAGGTCGTCGACGTGCGGCCAGCGGCGCTATCCAAGGCTCACCCAGTCCCGCACGCCGGGGTGATCAACATTCCGCTTCCGGAACTGCGCAAGCGCTGCTCGGAACTGGATGCCTCGCGTCCCGTGGTGACTGTCTGCGCGCTTGGGAAGACCTCGTACTTTGCCGCCCGCATTCTCGCGCAGCGTGGGTTCCGAGTGCAGTCGCTGACGGGCGGCCTGCGTGCGAGGTTCGACCCGCGCTCTCCGGCGAAACTCCCCACGCCCTGAGGCGGCTCGCGCTAGGGGAATTCGAGTCCTACGCCCGCCGAGCACTGGACACACCGGCCTGGGAACTCGCGCCAAAACCGCGCAACCGCTCCCATGCCGGTGCAATGGTTTGGCCCGAACCTCTGCACTCCGAGGCGGCGCAGGGCCGCAAAAGTCTCGTCGAGCCGGCGCTCACTGGCCCGCTCGAGATGCATCCCGCCGACCACCGCATGGATTGGCGCACCCGCGGTCAGCGTTCGCACGTGATCGAGCGTGTTGATCACCCCCGCATGGGCGCAGCCTAGAACCACCACGATCCCGTTGCTCGAACGGAAAAAGAGGGCCTGATCGTCCAGCAGCGGATCCGGCTGCACGAGATGTTCGTCGAGAAAGAAGGGGCCGCCCGTGTCCTCGTAATCGGTCACACGCGGAATCTCGCCGGTGCTCCACAGCCCGGGGACAATCTCTTGTGAGGATTCGGTGGATACGATGCGGCGTCCTCCCTCGCGAAAGCCTCCGTTTTCCATGAAGTCGACGCTCAGACGGCGCCCGATCTTCCCTCCCCCCGATCCTGTGAATCGGCGCACGGCCGCATCGGGATGCAGGAAGAGGGTCGCGCCCGGGGCGGCCGCCAGCGCCTGCTCCAGTCCGCCCACGTGGTCGGCGTGCCCATGGCTCAGCACAATCGCGTCGGCCGTCCGGAGGTCGACCCCGAGCCGTTGGGCATTCGACGCGAGCACCAGTCCCTGGCCTGCGTCGAACAGCACCCGATGCGCCCCGGTGTCGATCCACCAGGCAAGGCCGTGCTCACCCAGAATGCCCATGCCGCGGGCCGTGTTTTCGCTAAGTATTTTGAGCCGGATCATGGAACTCAAATGACGCACTTGGATTTGAGCCCAGGGGCCCGGAAGAAGCAGCCAGAGACCAGAAGCCATCGACTTCCGACCTCCGACTTCTGCGATCTGGCTTCTGCCCTCATGTGTCCTTCGTGACCTTTGTGCCGTGGTTCAACTGTGGCTTTCGAAGAAATCCTGAGGACAGTGCCGCGCCGAGCGGGTCGAGCGGGGCGTCAGTGAGAGTCGCAGCCGCAGTCGTGTCCGCCGGTAGAGTCGCACTCTCCGTGAGCCTCATGATGACCGTGATGACCGCCCCCACAGGCATTGGCGCCCAGGACGACACCGCCCTCCAACCACGCTCGGACAATATCCACCGGGGAGGCATCGGGCACGCCGACGACCACTTGAATCCCAACGGTCGCCATGCGCTGCTGTGCGCCCCGTCCCATGCCGCCCGCCAGAAGGACTTCCACGCCCAGTTCCTTGAGCCAGGCGGCCCAGCCACAGGGTTCGGGCTCGGGCGGTTCGGCCACCACGGCGCGGACCAGCGCACCACGCGCGAGGTCGACTTCGAACAGGCCTGCCTTGGCGGCGGCGCCAAAATGGGACGAGAAGGT
>JAJXVO010000322.1 GCA_021782105.1 bacterium | reverse complement strand
CAGGGTACGAGCGGAAAGCATAACCTTTGAGACGCTGCGGGGCTGGGATTGTGCATGAAAGGGAGGGAGCATAATTCAAGCTTTTGTCCTGTGGCCGCCGTGTGATTCAGGGGGGCGCGACCACGGCTTGATTCAACCTGATTTTAAAGAGGAAGATAAGGCCAAAAATGGACGGGTGATTTCGAAGCACTTGCATTTCCTGTGGGGCACGGGTGCAATGCCGCCCCGTACTCACTATGCGAATTCTCGTCACCGGCGGAGCCGGATTTCTCGGCAGTCATCTTTGCGACAGGCTTGTGAAGGACGGCCACGAAGTCATCTGCCTCGACAACTTTTTCACCGGCCGAAAAGTCAACATCGCCCATCTGCTGGGCAACCCGCAGTTTGAACTGCTGCGCCACGACATCATCGATCCGCTGAAGATCGAGGTGGATCAGATCTATAACCTGGCCTGTCCGGCGTCGCCGCCGCACTACCAGTACAACCCGATCAAAACGACCAAGACCTCGGTGATGGGGGCGATCAACTGCCTGGGGCTGGCCAAACGGGTGAAGGCCCGTGTTTTTCAGGCGAGCACGAGCGAGGTTTACGGGGATCCCCAGGTTCACCCGCAGCCGGAGAGTTATTGGGGGCACGTCAACCCGGTGGGGCGCCGTGCATGTTACGACGAGGGGAAACGCTGCGCCGAGACGCTGTTCTTCGATTACCACCGCGAAAACAAGGTCGATATCCGCGTCGTGCGCATCTTCAACACCTACGGCCCGCGCATGCTGGCGAACGACGGGCGGGTCGTCTCGAATTTCATTGTCCAGGCGCTCAAGGGCGAGGACCTCACGGTGTACGGCGACGGTTCGCAGACGAGGTCGTTCTGTTTTGTCGACGACCTCATCGAGGGATTTGTCCGGTTCATGGCCCAGAATGAGAGCGTTGGCCCGATGAATCTCGGCAACCCCGGCGAGTTCACGATGCTGCAGCTCGCCGAACTCACGATTCAGTTGGTGGGCGGTGCTTCGAAGATCGTGCACAAGCCGCTCCCGCCGGATGACCCGCGCCAGCGCCGGCCCGACATTGCGCTCGCCAAGAAGCTCTTGAACTGGGAGCCGCGCGTCCGGCTCGAGGACGGACTCCGTCAGACCATCGAGTATTTCCGCAGGCAGGTGGGCGCCTGATTGATGCCGCGGCCGAGCCTCGGAAAGGGGGGCGGCCTGCCTGCATTTGTCATTTGCCATACGGAACGGCAGGCCTATGGTCTCGGCCCTTCATGCTCTCCTGGCTCCTCAAACGATTTTCCGGACGTCACTATCGTAAGTTCATCGAATCGTGCAGGCCTATCGTGGCTCGCACCAATGAGTTCGAGCTCCAGTACCAGTCGCTCACCGAGGAGCAGCTTCGTGCCAAGACAGTCGAATTCCGCGCACGTGTGAAGGCGGGAGAAACGCTCGATCAGATTCTCCCCGAGGCATTTGCGGCAGTGAAGAACGCGGCCCGCCGGCTTTGTGGGCGGTCGGTCGTGGTGTGCGAACATGAGCTGACCTGGAACATGGTGCACTACGATGTGCAGCTGATCGGCGGCATCGCGTTGCATCAGGGCAAGATCGCGGAAATGGCGACTGGCGAAGGCAAGACGCTGGTCGCAACCCTCCCGCTCTACCTGAACGCTCTGGCCGATCGGAACGCCCAGCTCGTGACGGCCAACGACTATCTGGCTCGCCGTGATGCCGAGTGGATGGGGCACCTCTATAAGTTTCTCGGGCTGACGGTCGGCTGCATTCAGCAGCAGATGCCCAACGACATTCGCCGGGAGATGTACAAGTGCGACATCACGTATGGCACGGCGTCGGAGTTTGGCTTTGATTACCTGCGCGACAACGGCATGGCCACGCGCAAGGAGGACCAGGTCCAGCGCGAGCATTTCTACTGCATCGTCGACGAAATCGATTCCATTCTGGTCGACGAGGCGCGTACGCCACTGATCATTTCCGGCCCCGCTCCGATCGAGCGCGAGCAGCCGTTCACCCGGCTCAAGCCCGCGATCGAAGGGCTCGTGGCTGATCAGCTTCGTTTCGTCAACCGACTCGCCGCCGAGGCCAAGACCGAACTCGAGAAGCCGAACGCCTCCTCCGAAGATCACTACGCTTCCGCCACCAAGCTTTTCCAGGTCAAGCTCGGCAATCCGAAGAACAAGTTCCTGCTCCGGCTCATGGAAAATCCCGAGTGGCGCAAGCTGCTCGACAAGGTCGAGACCGAACTCAACTCGGATCTGCGCAAAGACGAGATGTACCACATGAAGGAGCATCTCTTCTTCACGATCGACGAGCGCAACCAACAGGCGGACCTCACGGAAATCGGACGCAACACCCTGCGCCCCGACAATCCCGATGCCTTCGTGATGCCCGACCTCGCCACGATTTACTCGGATATCGATCACGACGCGTCGTTGACCCCGGAAATGCGCGAGGAGAAGAAGCTCGCCGCCCAGCACGGGTTCACGACCGCCTCCGAGGAGATTCACGCCATCTCGCAGCTGCTCCGCGCGTATTCGCTCTACGAACGCGACGTCGAGTACGTCGTGCAGGATGGCAAGGTGATGATCGTCGACGAAAACACGGGTCGCGTGATGCCGGGCCGCCGTTGGTCCGACGGCCTGCACCAGGCCGTCGAGGCGAAGGAGAATGTCGTCGTCGAACGCGAGACTCGCACCTACGCGACGATCACCATCCAGAACTATTTCCGCATGTACGAAAAGCTGTCCGGCATGACCGGTACGGCCGAGACGGAAGCCACTGAGTTCTTCGAAATTTACAAGCTGGCCGTGGTTGTCATTCCCACGAACCGGCCCTGCATCCGTCTCGACAAGAACGACTCCATTTTCAAGACGCGCCGCGACAAGTACGAGGCCGTCATTCGCGAGATCCGATCTGCCAACCATCGCGGACAGCCCGTGCTGGTGGGCACCGTGTCCGTCGAGTCCTCGGAAATCCTCAGCCGCCTGCTCAAGCGCGAGGGCATCGTGCACTCGGTGCTCAATGCGAAATTCCACGAGCAGGAGGCCGAAATCGTCTCGCGCGCCGGTCAACGCGGCTCCGTCACGATCGCCACCAACATGGCCGGCCGCGGCACCGACATCAAACTCGGCGGCGGCGTGCGCTGGAAGGTCGCCCATGGGGAGCACACCGATCCTGAGAAGCTGAAGGCGGGGGTGACGCTGTACACGCTCACCGAGCCCGACACGGGCGAGACGCGCACCTACGATTCGGACGGACCGGATGCGATCGCGATGCGGCTGACGCCGGCGACCAAGGAGGCGGGTGGCCTGTACGTCATCGGCACCGAGCGCCACGAGTCCCGCCGCATCGACCGCCAGCTGCGCGGCCGCTGCTCCCGCCAGGGTGATCCGGGCCTGAGCAAGTTCTTCCTCTCGCTCGAGGACGACCTGATGCGCCTGTTCCTGCAGGGCAACCTGGCTTCCAAGCTGATGGAGGGTTCGATGAAGGAGGGCGAGGAGCTGGAGCATGCCCTGCTCAATCGCTCGATCGAGAGCGCGCAGAAAAAGGTCGAGCAGCAGAATTTCTCCACCCGCAAACGCCTCCTTCAATACGACGACGTGCTCAATCAGCAGCGGGAAGTCGTTTACGGCATCCGCAACGGCGCCATCCACTCCGAGCGTCCGAAGGACATCATCTTCGACATGGTCGAGGAGGAGATTCTCACGCGCCTGCAGATCGCCGGCATAGGCGAGAAGGCAGGCATCTCGCAGGTCGCATTGGAGAGTTTCGTCGGTTGGATGAACCAGACCTTCCCTGTGGGCCTGAAGGTTTCCGAGCTCCAAAACGCGGGCGACGCCGAAAAGACCGCCAAGGAGATGACCGAACGCGTCCGCCAGTGCTACCAGGTCAAGGAA
>JAJXVO010000321.1 GCA_021782105.1 bacterium | reverse complement strand
ATCTGGCCACCTTTCCGCGACCTACGGCGACCCGATCTTCCAGCACTTCCTCTTCGGCGGCATCTACTGGGCCGCGACCGGCAAGGGCTTCAGGGCGGAGTAGGGGGGCGTTGCGCGGGTTCGCGATTGGCGCCTAATCCGGTTGTCGCAAGCACCGGATTTGACTCTGTGCGGCCGATGGCCATCCCGTTGAAAACCATGAATGCCCCTCAACGCCTCCTTGCGTCGTTCCTGATCGGCCTTGTCGTCTCATTCGCCCCGATGACGGCCGTCGCCGCCGAGGTCGGGGTTCTGCCGGTCGCCGTCTCGATCAACGACTCGCACCTTCGGTTTGTCGGACGTTTCGATCATCGCGATCCGGCCGGGCCGCGCTGCGCATGGTCGGGTTCGGCGCTCGTGGTTCATTTTCAAGGCACCGCCTTCAACGTCTGCATCAGGGAGAAGGGCGAAGACCTGTATCAGGTGATTGTCGACGGTGTGCCGACCACCCAGCTCGTGACGAACGAACACCAGTCCGTCTATCGCGTGGTCGAAGGCCTCTCGGATGCGCCGCACGGCGTCGAACTTTTCAAGCGCACCGAGCCGCTCGTCGGGAGCACCCAGTTCCTGGGACTGCAGTTGTCCGCGGGCGCCACGCTGCTTCCCCCGCCGCCCGCGCCGACCCGGCGCATCGAATTGATCGGGGACTCCATCACCTGCGGCTACGGCGACGAAGGGAAGGACCAGACGCAGCATTTTTCACCGCTCACCGAAAACAACTACCTCGCCTACGGCGCTGTCGCGGCGCGGGCCCTGAACGCCGAGTACGTCTGCGTCGCCTGGTCGGGACGCACGATGTGGCCGACCTTCACCATCCCGGAAATCTACGACCGCACGCTACCCGACGATCCCACGAGCCGCTGGGATTTCGGCCAATGGAAACCCGACGTCGTTTTGATCGACCTCGGAACGAACGATTTCAGGGAGAAGGTGCCGGACCAGGCCAAGTGGACCGCCGCCTACCGGGCGTTTTTGAAGCACGTGCGGACGAACTACCCCAAGGCGCAGATCTATTGTGCGATCGGCCCGATGATGACCGACAGCTATCCCGTCGGCATGCACGCCCTGAGTACGATCCGGACCTTCATCACGGAGATGCTCGCCGCCGAGCACAAGGCCGGCCACGCGCAGGAACACTTCATCGAATTCGCGCAGCAGAACGCGCAGGACGGCCTCGGCGCCGATTGGCACCCCAGCGTCAAAACCCACCAGATCATGGCCGACAAGCTCTGCGCGGAGCTTCGGAAAGAGATGGGCTGGTGAACCCCAAAATAATTGCCAACCAACGGGTGGCAATCAGGGTGGTTTGATCCGAATGACGTTCGTCACTACAAATGGAGCAGGTCGCGCAGTGCGGCCTTCACCTGGTTGGAGTGCTCCGTTGTGAGGACACCGAATTTTCGGGCGAGCCTGTGGCGGTTAAAACTGGCCAGCCCTTGCAGGTTGACCGCAGAGGGTTTGGGCAGCCAACGCGGTTTGCCAAGGTCCACCTCACCGCGCTGCCCGCGGATTTGCGATGTCAGTGGCGCTACGATCACGAGAGCACGGGCATCCGCGGGAGCGGGATAGGCCAGTACCAGCACCGGACGGCTCTTCTCGGCGACACCGAGATCGGCAAACCACACCTCGCCGGGTTGGGGATCAGTAGGCACCGAGAGCGTCATTCCAAGCGTCGGCTTGCTCGTCGGCGGTCAACACCGGCTCAGGCCGGGCAGTGACTTGGAAAGGCAATCCCTCGCGGAGCTCGATCTGCGCGAGCAGCATGTTGAAGGCCTCGCCCGGTTTCAATCCCATGCGGGCAAGAACCTTTTCGGCGCGCTTGAGTCGTGCCTTGGGTACGCGGGCCCGGAACAGGACCGTGGAGTTGGACATGCTCAAAAGTGCGCAAATCGGCTCACCCTGTCAATCGCGGTGACACGCTCCGGCGGGCCTGGGGGGCGACACGCGCGTGGGCAAGTAAATGGGTGGGCCAGAGCAAGGGACGATTTTCTTGGACATCACCTCGTGGCCGATCGCGTGTGTACGGACATTCGGAATAAATCGCGGTGATACGCACCGGGCCTCTGTTTCGCCCTGATCGCTTCGAGCGTCCGTTGGAAGTCTGCATGATTATCGGGGGATTGGCCTTGGGTTTCCTCAGTCAATGGGGAAGGGGCGTAAAGGCCGGAAACATGTCGTCGGAAGGCGTTGCGCCTCCGGCCAGAGGTGCAAGACTGTCGGGATGCCGGCCGCCTCAACCCATCCCCGCGCCTCCTGCGACGCCTCCGGCCTGATCGAGGTCCGGGTGCGGGAGGTGGCGCAGCTGTTCAACTCCATGGATCCGTCACCCTTTCACGAGCGCGACCTGGATGCGGATGCCGAGGAGTTCATCGTCAGCTGGGCGCTCGAGCATTCGAGAGCGCCCCGGCTGAAGCTCGTGGTGCATCTGACCCGAGGGCCGGTGGAGGCCGATTCCGCGACGATGCTTCGGGAGGCGGTGCACCACTATTTCGCCTACCGGGCGCGGCTCAACTGGCTCGAGTTCAAACAGCTCATGCGCCAGGGCCGCACTGCGTTGATCGTGGGGTTCAGTTTTCTCGCCGTGTGTTTTGGCCTGGGGCAGGTCATCGCCGGCCAGGGGGCCGGCACCTGGCGGGACCTGCTGCGCGAGGGTCTGACGATCATCGGCTGGGTCGCGATGTGGCGCCCGATGCAGATCTACCTGTACGACTGGTGGCCGCTGCGCCGCCGCGGCTTGGTCTTTCGCAAACTGAGCGTGATGGACGTGGAAGTGCGGACCGAAGCCCGAGCCGACACGGCGGGCCCCACGCCATTCGTTTAACTTCAGGGCTGAGAAGCCCCTGGAAATTCCCCGTTCCTGCCGGAGGTCCAAACGATGCAGGTGTAGCAGATATTTCGAGACAGAGGCCGCAGGGAATGCCGTTGCGGAAAGAAATCCGCCCGGAATGACCAAACCTGCCAGTGAGCCACGAAATCACCCGGGGCAGGGGGTTTCCACTCTACGCCAAGCGATTCGAATACGGCTTATGGGTGTGAACGGAAGTTCGCGATCGGGGGGGCTTTGGACAGGTTCTTCCTGTCGAGTACGGTGCTGTTCCACCAGTCAGAGCCATGAATTCACCCGATCTCGCCGAGTTCTTCCTGGACCTTTCCACGCCCCATGTCGCCGATACCTTTCTCCGGCGGAAGGTCGCGGTTCGTTGCGCACCGACCGGGGTCCAGGCATTGACGGCCACCGGATGCCGAATCGTCGGCTTGGCTTTTACCTGCGGTAGTGTACTCGAATGTGTGCCTCGAGACTCTTCAGGAAATTGGCAGCTCCGAACTCTGGGAATGGGAAACAGTGATTCGGAAATTTATCCCGGATTTCCTCGTTCGTGGTCAAAAATGCGCCCGCATCGTACAGCTTCTTGCCGATCGCCTGCTCGAGAAAGATGCGGTACCGTTCGGCGTATGTGGGGCCGGGGAACTTCGCAACGTCGGTGAACTGATCAGGTCCGCCGCGGAATACGTCTCGCGCCAGAAAATGCGGCTGGCGCACTTCCTTCTTCACGTGGTCCTTGTCGGCGTACTTGCCAATGAAGAAGTACCCGAGCCATGGGCGTGGGAGCAGTGACGTGAACAACTGGCGCTCGTAGCTACTCCAGAAGTCGCACGCGTTTCCGAGGCTTTCTTCCATACGGTTGTTCTGGTTGTTGCCGATGCTCTTGTCTTGCGACTTGAATTCGATCGCGACGTGGAGACGGGGCTTCTGGGTGCTCAACGCCTTCGATGAAAAGCGGCTGTTGCTTATCACTACTAAGTCCCAGTTCTTGGACGGACGGAAGTACGACGGTAGCGTCGCGGCGCTCTTGCTGAATTGCCCTCCGATCGGA
>JAJXVO010000044.1 GCA_021782105.1 bacterium | reverse complement strand
ACCGTGCGCGTGCGCTCCGCCCAATCCTCATGTTCGTCGAGGATGCCTCCCGCCGATTCTCCGACCAGCTCACCCTCGCGCTGGCCCGTGCCGACGGCGACGACGGTACCGGCGGCTCCGAGCGCGAGGAGGATTGCACCCATCAAGGGCAGGTTCCAGCGACGGGTGAACGCGGCGGCTACCGCAACCACACACCCCAGAAGGAGAAAAACGATGGGGAAATGGACGATTGCGGGATGCAGGGGACTGGGAATCGTGAACATGGCGGGCCTGCGTTAGGAATCAGTCGACGATGATGAATTTATCGGACGGTTGCCGGCAAACCGGACACTTTTCGCTTGGCCGTGCGACGAGCGTATTACCGCAGACGGTACAGACATAGTACGTCGCCGCCTCGTTGTTCCCCAGTTGGTCGAGCGCCTTCTGGTAGAGCGCCGCGTGCTCCTTCTCGGCAGCCACGGCAAATTGGAAGGTGCGTACTGCCTCGCGGGCGCCCTCATTCCGAGCGGTGGAAATGAATCCCGGGTACATCGTGTCGCGCTCGTAACTCTCGCCCTTGATCGCCGCCGCCAGGTTTTCGGCGGTCGTGCCGATCGTCACGGTCTCAAGGGGCTTTTCATCGAGCGTGCCTCCCGCCTTGAGAATGACTTCCTTGTGGTTGTTGCGGTGGATGTCCTCCGCCCGGGCTGCGGCGCGGAAGAGCTTCGCCACCTGGGCGTTGCCCTCGGAGTCGGCCTTCTGCGCGAACGCGAGGTAGCGGTTATGGGCGTTGGACTCGCCGTTGTAGGCCGCATTGAGATTGTCGAACGTGGTCTGTGAGAAGGTCGCGGCCCCGGCCGAGGCTGCCATCAGGAGAACCGATGCGATAAGGGAGGTGATCTTTGTTTTCATGCGGACCCAGCCTAGCAGGTCTCCCCTTAGAAAAGACCGCAGTCCGGATTAGAATATCCTAATCTCTACACGCCCGTCCGGCCGGGACTCAGCGCTCCCCGCGGACGAGCAATAGGGGCGTGCTGATGCTGTGCCGCACTTGACGCGCCGTGCTGCCCAGGAACAGGTCGCCAAGAAATCGGTGCCCATGCGTGCTCATTGCCACCAGATCGCAGCGGTTCTGCCTCACCCAGCGCACGATCTCCCGCGCCGGTTCCCCAAATGCGAGCGCCGTTTCCGCAGGAATGCCCGCCGCGGTGAAGCCCGCCCGCACGTTCTCCAAATAAGCACGGTCGTCCGACACTTCCGGGCTCACGGCATCCGGGCCGAACAATCGCGCCGCCCAGCCGTCGGCGACGTGCAACAGCGTGATGCGGCTTCCCATCATCAGCGCAAGCGGCTTGATGTGCTCCACAATCGCTCGGTCGGTCTTCGTGCCGTCGAGTGTGACAAGGATCGTCTTGTACATGAGGTGGGGAAGGTTCAGCCGCCGATCACTCTCCAGGCTTCTTTGAGCGCGTCGGGCAGGCCGTAAATGTCCATCACGGTGATCATGATCGCGCTTCCCCATCCCGCCAGCATCAAAAGCCAGCCGTTTTTCCATTTACCCATCCTTAGGCGCGAGCTTGTGAAATGGAGCAGGGGGAACATCGCCAGCGGGAGCTGGATCGCCAGCACCACCTGGCTGAGCGCGAGCAGGTCGGTGACGCTGCTGTCGCCCCGAATGCCTATGATGATCACCGCCGGCAGGATCGCCAGCACTCGCGTGATCAGCCTGCGCACCCAGGGTTTGATGCGCCAGTGCATGAATCCCTCCATGACCACCTGGCCAGCGAGCGTGCCGGTGATCGTGCTGCTCTGTCCGCTGGCCAGCAACGCCACCGCAAACAAGGTGCTCGCCGCCACGGTCCCGAGCAGCGGCGCCAGCGTCAGGTACGCGATCCGGATCCAGTCGCTGTCCGCCGTGAGTCGAACGACCTCGCCGCCGGGCATCATCATGCTGTCCTTCCCGAAGAACACCACCGCCGCAAGCACGAGGATCGCCGCGTTGATGAAAAATGCCCCCACCAGCGCCGTGGTCGCATCGATCGTATTGAACACTACGGCACGCCGCACCGACACGTCGTCCTTCTGAAGCCGCCTGCTCTGTACCAGCGCCGAATGAAGGTAGAGGTTGTGGGGCATGACCGTCGCGCCGATGATGCCAATCGCCACATACAACATGCCCGCGTGCGCGAATCCCGGCGAAAGGAAGGCCATGCCCAACTCGTGGAAATTCGGCTGCGTTGGCGCAAATATGAAGATTTCCAGGAAAAAACAGACCAGGATGGTGGACACCAGCATGAGCACCACCGCCTCGATCATTCGCATGCCCACCCGCTGCAGGCCAAGCAGGAGTATCACGTCCAGGCCCGTGATAATCACCGCCCAGAAAAGCGGGATGTGAAACAGAAGGTTCAACGCTACGGCGCTTCCGAGCACTTCAGCCAGGTCGCAGGCTCCGATCGCCAGTTCGCACGAAAGCCAATTGGGAATGCGGGTCCACTTTGGATACCAGTCTCTACAGCACTGCGCCAGATCCTTGCCCGTGACCACCCCGAGGCGCGCGGAAATCACCTGCATGAAGATCGCCATCAGGCTCGCCATCCCGACCACCCACAGGAGGCCGTATTTGAATTGCGCCCCGCCGAGGAGATCCGTGCCCCAGTTGCCGGGATCCATGTAGCCGACGCTCACAAGAATCCCAGGCCCGACAAAGGCGCGCCATTGCTTCCAAAAGCCCGCGCGCGAGTCCGGAACCGCCACCGAACTGTGCATGCCCTCCAGCGACAGGTGATTTGACGGTTCGCCACTCGGCGGGATGATGGGTGTCGGGTCGCTCATCGCATGCGCCCGGCAAGCGCCCTGGCGGGGCGCCGCGTATTCCCGTCTCCTCCCGAGCAGGCCGACGAAAGAGCTACAGATTTCAGCAACGACTGCATAATGTAGCCAGTGCTACAGAATCGAAACAAGCGTTGTCAACGCGAATCACTTTTGCTCTGGTGCCGGAATGGATCAGCTGGCAGCCAAGCCGTCCCACACTCCCGCACCCACGCTGAAGGAAAACCTCAGGAAGACACGGGAGGAGCACGCCCGTGAGACCGCACAGGATTATGTGGAGATGATTGCAGAGCTGATCGCCAGCCAGGGAGAAGCGCGCGTGATCGACATGGCCCGCCGTCTGGGGGTGACCCATGTGACGGTGATTCGGACCATCCAGCGCCTTCAGCGCGAGGGGCTTGTCACGACCCAACCCTACCGCTCGATCTTCCTCACGGCCGAGGGTCGGCGGCTTGCCAAGGAATCCCGCCACCGCCACGAAGTCGTGGTGGCCTTTCTGGAATCGCTGGGCGTCTCTGCAGCGGTCTCGCAGTCCGATGCGGAGGGTATCGAGCATCACGTGAGCCGCGAAACGCTCGCGGCTTTCGTCAGGCATCTGGAAAAGAAGGGTGGGGCATGACTGCGCTCCCGCCCGGCCGGCTTCGGAAACTCTCCGGGAAACCCCCGCAGCCCCAAGATGTCCGGAGAGGGCTCATGTCCCCCTTGAACCAAAGTACTTTCATGAAACGCATCGTCTCGTTCCTTATCCTGGCTGCGCTGCCGCTGCTGGCCTTTGCCGGTTCCCAACCCCGTTACTCGGGCTCCGATTGGACTCTCCTCGACCGCTCGTCGATTGTCTCGGCCGCCGCGGGCATCACCCTCAAAGCCTATCCCAACTGCGATACCGCGGTCGTCGATCAAAGGTCCGTCCGCGTGTACCGGGCGGACGGCACTGGAGAGTGCCAGGACGAGACCTACACGAAGATCCTCACCGAAAAGGGGCGCCGAGGCAGCACGACCATGAGCTTCTCCTACGATATCCCCTACACTTCGGTGCAGGTCGTGAAGCTCGAGATTCTCGACCCCGACGGCACCGCCCATCCCGTCGACGTCGCCGCAAACTCACGGGATAGCATCGACCAGAGCCAGATGGAATCGAACATCTACGATCCGGACTCACGGGTGCTCACGGTCAACATTCCCCATCTGGGCATTGGTCAGATTATTCATTCGGTCGTCCGCACCACCATCGAGCGACCCATCATTGCCGGTGAATTCGCTGACGATGAATTGTTCGAGGGCGACAGTTTCATCCGCCACATCTCACTCGTCATTCACGGCCCGGCGGCCAAACCGCTCGTGAAGATCGCTCTTCGCAATGAGGTTCCCGGGACCGTGAAGGCTAGCACCGCCACGGAGGCCGACGGCGGCCTGGTCTATCGATGGGAGGTTTCGGATGTGCCGCGCATGTTCGACGAGCCCGACATGCCGCCCGCGATCGTCGTGCTCCAGCACCTTTCGGTCAGCACCACGCCAAGCTGGAAGGATGTGTCGCGCTGGTATTGGAATATCAGCAAGGCCCACCTCGAAGCCGTCAGCCCGCAGCTCAAGGAAAAGGTCGCCACGCTGATTGCCGGCAAAACCGACGACATGGCCAAGATCAAGGCGCTCTTCTACTACGTCTCGCGCAACATCCGCTACATGGGCATCACGCCCGAAAAGGATCGCCCGGGCTTCGAGCCGCATGACGTGTCGATGACCTTTTCCCGAAAATACGGCGTGTGCCGCGACAAGGCCGCACTGCTCGTCTCAATGCTCCGCCTCGCAGGGTTTCCCGCCTATCCGGTGCTCGAGAGCTACGGCGTAAAGAAGGATCCCGATATCCCGAACCCCGATTTCAATCATGCCATCGTCGCCATCGACCGAGGGGCCGCCGGTTACCTGCTGATGGATCCGACCGATGAGAACACCCGGGACCTGCTCCCTGCGCTCGAGGGCAATCAAAGCTACCTCGTCTGCAGGCCCGAGGGCGACGTCCTGAGGACCACGCCCGTCAACGATCCCAATCTCAACCTGATGCGGATCAACACGACAGCCTCGATGGATGCCAACGGACGCATCGTCGCCAAGTCGCACCTCGAGTTCGACGGTATCAACGACAACGCCTACCGCCAGACGCTGCTGCAGATGAAACGCGACGAGCGCTGGCGCGTCTTTGAGGCGATCGTCAAACACGCGATCCCCGGCGCCATCATCCAGTCGCTCGAAATCCATCCCGACAATCTTCTCGATGCGGCCACCCCGCTCTCCGTAGACATGACCTTCGCGGTTCCCAGCGCCGCCGCATTCGGACGCTCCTGCGCCCTCGTGGACGTGCCCTGGGTGGGCAACCGCACCGGCATCATCAACTTCATCCTCAGGGGAGCGGGGCTCGACCACCGTAAGTATCCGTTGGATACGCTCGTCACCTGCGGCATCAGCGAGCACGTGACGCTCCACCTTGATCGTCGCTTCGTCGGAGCCCTGTCTCTGCCCAAGTGCGAGCCCGAGCACGACGAATGCCTCGACTACCAAAGGAGCTACTCGCTCAAGGACGGCACGCTCGTGTGCGACCGCGAGCTCAAGACGAAGCTCGTCGAGTTCTCGCCCGCCGAATACCTGCGCTTGAAGCGGATCCTCGCCGTGATGGACACCGACGACCGCAAGGCACCGCTCCTCGAACTCGCCTCCGGCCCGGCTCTCGCGGGCACGCTCTCTCCCGGCGGAGTTCTCCCCCCGCCAGTGTCCGACACTCACATTGTCGACGTCCAGAAAGACCTCGTCGTCAAGGATGCCCATGACGCCACGCTCACCGTCCACTACGTGAAGAAAGTGCTCACCTATAGCGGCAAAAAGCGCGAGGCCGAGGTCAAGATTCCCTACAATCCGGCCACAGAAGAGGTGCACCTAGTGAGTGCCACTGTCACTGCGGCCGACGGACATAAGGAGACCATCGCGCCCGAGGAACTCAATATCATGGACCAAGGCTGGGATTCTTCGGCAAAGCGCTACACCGGCGGCAAGATCCTTGTGGCCAGCCTGCCGGGCGTCGAAATCGGCTCGGTCATCGACCTCACCTACCGTGTCCGCTTTCACGACCGCCCCTACCTGTCGGGTGTCGAGTCGTTCCAGCTGGGTGATGTCTGCGACAGCAAGACGTTCCGCCTGACTGCGCCGGCAGAGCTTCCGATTCTCCGTCACGACGAGGCGCTCACGGGAGTCGTGCAGGCGACGGCCGTGCGATCCGGGCCGCTCCAGATCCACGAGTGGCAGGGCAAGCACCTCCCTGCCACCCCCACTGAGTGGAGCACGCCGCCGGACTGGGCTTTCCGCCCGAGCGTCAGCTTCGTCATCGGCAATCCCGCGCACTACCTCGATCTGCTCGAGCATGACCTCGTCGCACACGCGATGAAGGATACCCGCGCCGCGGCAGTGGCGAAGTCGCTTGCGGGAAAGGCGAAATCTCCCGAGGGAGCCATCCTTGCCATCCGCAATTACGTCGCGACCTCGGTTCGTCTCGCAGGACCGTCCTTTGACGATCTTCCGCTTTCCGAACTCTCCGATGCGGATACAACGTTGGCCGACGGCTACGGTCACGGGGCCGACCGGGCGATCCTTCTGTACGGGATGCTTCGGACCGCCGGTTTCAAACCCCGCTTTGTCCTGGCATCCGGTCTTCCCGCCCTTGGTTCCTTCGAGCGGGACAACGAGCACCTGGCTCTCCTCGGCGAGTTTCACGATGTGCTCGTTCAGGTGCCGATGGCATCCCACGTCGTGTATCTGAATGACACCGACCAATACGCGCATCTGGGTGCGACCGCGCACGACGGTGCGATGGGCATCCTGCTGACCAACGGGACTCCCCTGGTCGTCAAAGCGGCTCCGGGTGCGAAGTCGAAGAGTGAGGAGGATTACGCAATCTCGGTGTCCGGTGGCGGACGCACGCGCATTGCGATCACACGGCGTTTCTACGGCACCGTCTATGGCGCCCAGAAAAAATTCTTCACCGAACTTCCGCCCGAGCAGCGCGACCGGTATTTCCAGGAAGTCGTCGCCAGCGTGTCTCAGGGCGCCAGGCCGGTGGGCGGACTAGTCACCCGGTTCGACCGTTATCCCGGGATCGAGTCCTTCACGGTCGACGTGGATTCCTACGCGATCCACGACGGCCAGTACCTCTACTTCGACCTGCCTGCCAGCTTCCGCCTGTTTCCGACGGCCACCGATCTGCGGGCCCAGCCCTTCTATCTTCCGACCGCCGTCTCACGGATCGTGCATTCCGAGATCACCTTCCCGTCTAAGGATTGGCGCGTGCTGATCTCGCCCGGAAGCAGGAAAGCCGCCGCTGTGGACCATTCCGGCGGGGTCCGCATCGTGTCTCGCGATGAGCCCGGTCGGCTCGTCATTGATCACACGTTGTCCATCAAGCCGAGCATTGTCGCCGCTGCTGATTATCCGGCGCTCGTCACCCTGGAGAACAGCCTCGAGAACGAATCGTCGCGCGCCATCGTGATCGACACCGGAATCGATGCGGCCCCTGCAGCCCAGGCTCCGAAAGCGGCACAACCCTGACGCCGGGCCCCTTTCTCCGCGTGCGGTGCGCCATAGGCCGTCCGCGGAGGAAAACGGCCGGAGTAGTGATCGAAAAACAGGGGCTTTCCATACCCCAATTTTCTTTCTCTTCTGACTTGATTTTCATAAATCGATGAAAATCAGCAAAATGAATTTCCCTATTTCCTTTGAAATCGGAACCCTTCTTCGTTCTTGTAGGGACTTAAGTAGGAAACTGCGTTAGGTGACAGCTTCTGGTGAGTCGTCAGATGGACTATCTGAGTCCGGTGATGATATCGAAACCCGATGGTCGGGAACGGACTGGCAACGGACCGGATACACTACGATATCAACACATGCATAGCTCAAAACTCTATGTCGGCAATCTGTCGTTCAAGACCACCAGCGAAGAGCTCCAAGCTCATTTCGAGCAGTTCGGCGCTGTGACGGACGTTTACATCGCGATGGATCGCGATTCCGGTCGTCCGCGCGGTTTCGCGTTCGTGACCATGGGCACGGGTGACGAGGCCAAGCTCGCCGCTGAGAAGCTCAATGGCGTCGACCTCGGTGGCCGTGCCCTCACGGTCAACGAAGCCCGTCCGAAGGAAGAGCGTCCGGCTGGCGGTGGCGGCTTCGGCGGTCCCCGTCGCAGCTTCGGCGGCGGCGGCGGCGGCGGAGAGCGTCGCGGCTTCGGCGGCGGCGGCGGTGGCGGTGGCGGCTTCCGCGGCGATCGTCGCTAAGCGGCTCAGCGCTCATTCGCACTGAATTTCAGCGGGGAGACTTCGGTCTCCCCGCTTTTTTTGCGTGTCATCCAGACGGCAAAGGGGACCTCTTTGTCCCAGCCTGTCCGAGGCGAAGGGGCGCGAAAGGGCATAGGCCGCGAGGTCCCGTCCGAAACGCAGCCTGCTGCAAACTGCTTCAAAGTCCGGCGGCGTAGAGCCGGCGGTCGTGCAGCGAAAGTGGAACGACTTATCCCTGGCGGTCTACGCGATGCTGCGACGGAGGCAGAGGATCGGGAGGGTCGATGGGGAGTCCAATCCCCTGTTCGAGCATGATGATCCGGCGCTCTTTGTAGAGGGCTCCGATTGCCTGCTTAAACGCCTTCTTGCTGGCGGAAAAGGCGGCGCGGATGTCTTCAGGAGAACTTGAGTCATCGTAGGGCAGGCGGCCTCCCTTGGCCCGCAATTCGTCGATGATGCGTTCTGCCAGGGGACGCACTCGTGAGTAACCGGCCGGATCCAGGGCCAGATCGATTTTTCCGTCCTCACGGACCTGTCGGACGTAGCCTTCGATCTTCTGACCATGGAAAAGTCGGATCCGAAGGTCGGTGTGGTAGAGCAGTCCCTTGTGCGCTCCCTCGACGATGGCCTCGTAGCCAAGTTCGGTCTCACCGATGATCATGAGGTTGACCTTCTCGCCAGCGCGATAGGTGGGTTCCTCGCGGCTGAGGAAGCGGTTGAGGCGCGTGGTGGCGATGATGCGGCCGGAGCGCTCATCCACCAAGATGAAGACCACCACCCAGTCGCCGCGGCGGACGCGGCGAGTCTGTTCGCGGATCGGGAGGAAGAGGTCCTTGTTCAGACCCCAATCGAGAAAGGCGCCCATCTGAGGATCGACGCTCACAACCTGAAGCGACCCGAATTCGCCGACGGATGCGAAGGGCATGGTCGTCATCGCAATCAGGCGATCCTCGGAGTCGCACGTGACAAAGACCTCGACCATCGAATCGACGCCGGTGCCCGGCGCCACATATTGGTTGGGCAGCAGGATATCGCCGAGATTTTGCCCGTCCAGGTACAGCCCCTGACGTGCAATGCGGAGTACCCGCAGGGTGTTCTTTTTGCCGAGATTCACCATGAGGCGGTATCCTGGTCGGAGGGGATGTCATAGCGCACGCAAAAACGTCCGATTGAGATCGGCCCATTATGCTGGCGGAACGGAGCGCCATCCTTTTGGCGTGTCGATGCCGCCGGGTGATGTGACCACGTGTGGCGCAGGGATTGAGTGGGGGGTGGGGTTTATTTCAGGACTGGGCCACCGGCGCCTTTATCCTTACCTGTTATGGAACGTCGTCATTTCATCAAAACGCTGTGCACCGGCGGCTGTGTCTGTTCCTGCGGCATTGGACATCTCGCCTCCAAGGCAGTGGCCTCCGGGGAGCCGAGCGGAAAAAACGAAGACTGGCGCGCGTCGTTTGTTCAGGACCGCTATGCAAAGCTGTTGGCTCTAATGGGCGAGAGGATGGACGCCCGCGCGTTTGGCTCACTTATGGAGGACCTGGGGCGATTTTGCGCCTCGCGGACGGGAATAGCCCAGCGATTTCCCGGCGATCCGGATGGGTTTTTCGGCGAACTTCGTCACCGCTGGCATGCCGACATCGCCTACGACCGGGACCATGGGAAGGTCAGCATCGCATTCGCAGCGGGCTCGGAGTGCGTATGTCCGCTCTTGAAGAAGGGACTCGCGTCAGGCTCGGCATGTCAGTGTTCGGTGGGTTCGCTGAAAGGTTTGTTCGAGGAGGTCTTTGGCGGAAGTCCCGATGTGCGAATCGTGGAATCCGTATTGCGCGGCGGGCAGCGCTGTCTGTTCGAAGTGACGGTCGCCAAGGCGTCCGCGAAGGCCTAACGCCGCAGCCCGGTCGTCTCCGGACCGATTGCGACGCCAACCCAACACACCCCTGCAACTGGCCCCGGAGAGCTATTTCTGGGGGCCGGGAGCAGAGAAATCACTTCGTGACAGCCGCCAGTTCGTAGTGCGTCGGATGGGGGCGGGCTGCGGCGTACTCGCTCCGTTCGATACCCAACTCTTGTGCGCGCAAAGCGGCGATCAGTGTGTTTGCGGCGGAATGCACCACCGGATCGTGGTCAAACGTCAGCTGGGTCTGGATACCCCGCCATGCGAAGAAGCGCCAGGCGGTGTGTTTCCATGACAGGTCGAGCACCTTCCACGCCTGATCCATCATCGGTGTGTGCAGGGTGGCGAGATTGATGCCCGAGGCCAGCTGCTCTGCGGTGAAAGTGCCGATCGAGCTGCCGTCGATCCGCAGTTGGTAGCTCCCGGTTTTCAGGCCGGTGACCTGGAGCGGCTCCTGATTGAGCGCGGAATAAAAGCCCGAAAGTTGGATCATGAGCGCTGCGGCGGGATCGGTGTGCGTCCATATCGGTTTGGGGGCGGGCGTGAAGAAAGTCTGTGAACCCCAGTCGCGCTCGGTAGGAGGGAACTGCCACCACTGTTCGTGCAGGCCCAGGATCGGGAAGGGCAGGGCCCGATCGGTCTGCGTCCAGGATAGGGTTGCCGGGCTCTTGCTCAAGTCGGTCACCGTGGAATTGTCCGCGTTTACCACGCGGGCAGACGCCCCGTCGATGGCGACCGAAGTGACGGTGGATGATGCGTGCCATGCCGTGAGCAGCGCCTGTGCCATCACGAGTTCACCGACCGGCGACGGGTGTATCTGGCCAGGGAGTACCTCGGCTGCGAGCTTGGGATTCTCAGCCTGAGCCTTTTTCAGCACGTCGAGCAGGGGCGTCATGAAATCCACGCAGGACAGGTGATGGCGGGCGGCGAGTTCGCGCACGAAAGCGGCATATTTGAGCAGGACCGCGTTGTATCCGCCCGGGAATTTCGGAGCCTGAGTGACTTCGTCGAAGGGCGTCGGCTGGATCAGTACGATACGGACACCGGGAAGATGGTGTTGGAGCGATTCGATGATGTGCTCGTAGCCGATGGTGTAGACGTCGAAAATTTTCTGGTCGAAGGGGCGGTAAGAGGCGTCGTTCATGCCCAGCATGATCGTGACCACCGTGGGTTTGAAGGGGAACACGTCGCGCTCAAGACGTTGGTCGATTTTGCCGGCCCAGCCTCCCGTGACGCGGTCGCCTCCGACGCCGGAGTTGACGAATTCGACCTTGAGATCTGGGAAGCGGGTGCGGACGAAGGTCTCCACGTCAATCCCGTAGAAGCGTTGCTCGGTGATGCTGTCGCCGTAGAAGCAGACGCGGTCGCCGGATTTGAGGAAGAAATCGGACGCCGCCGCCGCAGGGGCCGGTTGGGCTGCTTGAGCCGCGACCAAGCCGAGGAGACCGATGCCATTGGCTGCCAGTACACGCCAGAACTTTGCACTGAAAAGGACCGAATGCGTTTTCATCGAGGGTGGAGTGTGCGGGCCAATGCATGCGCTGCAAGCTGCGGAGCGCATTGAGTGCGGTAGAGGGAGGAGTGCAGGAATGGGAGGATTCGAGGGCCCGGCGCCGGGGCCGATTCGGCCGGCCTCGCTGTATTTTGGCCCTTGTGCATTGTCGCCTCCCGATCACGAGTTCCGAACACAGGGGATGAAGGGAATGTAAAAGTGAGCAATCGACGTGGCAGCGGCGGTGGATTCGGCGATCGAGGCTGGCCGGAGTGAAATTCGTGAATACCGTCCGTGGAGCAACACGCTCGTCTTGGCGTCGCCAGCGGCGGGTGATTTGACTGATTCCAATCCTCTCTGATCGCCGCATGAATACGACTGAATCTCCGGAAGAAATCGTTATCGAAGGCCCGATCGTCAGAGCTGCCCGACTAAGTTTTCTGGGAAGCCTACTCTTTTGGCCCCTGTTTTTGTTTGCTTTGATCTTCATGCTGGGGGCGCCGGGGAAGACCGAAACGGCCTTCGTGGAGCGGAGGGCGTTGGATGCTTGCGTCTGGCTCTATCCAGTGGCCGTGATACTGGGGTGGATACTCTCTAGGCGCGGAGTGCGGCGGGGAAGTTCCGATATGCTTTGCCTGCTGCCGTGGCTGATCCCGGCCTTGGTGTTCGCCTACTGGCTCATCTACTTCGCGCTGTAGGATGGATGCTTGGGGGAGGCTCTTTCATTCCTGGGGTACAATGGGTGTGGGCTGGATCCGGAAGCGGCTCCGCTTCCAAATTCGACCTCTGTCGCTTCCATTCCGACCGAGCCGTCTCTGCCAAGCCGATCCTATCCTGGGCATCGAGCGATAAACGCAAATTTAGGGGTCGGATAATTTAATTTCGATAAATGTTATTGATTTTTCTATGATCCCTTTCTGATCTGGCTGCGCGCTCCTCCGTCCCGCCATGCTCGCCACTCTCACCTCCGCGTCGCTTCAGGGAATCTTTGCAGAACCCGTTCAGGTCGAGGTCAACACCGGCGAAGCCGGATTGCCAGATATCGTCCTCGTCGGTTTGCCCGACACAGGGGTCAAGGAGTCGAAGGACCGAGTGACCTCGGCTCTGGGGAACAGCGGATTCAAGATGCCGCGCCTGCGTACCACCATCAATCTCGCTCCTGGCAATCTCAGGAAGGAGGGCCCGATGTACGATCTTCCCATAGCTTTGGGGATTTTGGCGGCCACCGAGCAGCTGATTTCCCAAGCTCTGGGAGACTATCTTATTGCCGGAGAACTGAGTCTGTCGGGTGCCACCCGACCGGTCCGCGGTGCCCTTGCCTTCGCCCGCCTTGCGCGCGATCTCGGGAAACGCGCCATCCTTCTGCCCGCGGCCTCGGCCCCGGAGGCTGCGCTAGTCGACGGCATCGAGGTGTTCGCAGTCGACTCCCTTGATCGGGCCTTCCGCTTTCTCACTGGCGAGATCGCGCTCACTCCGCTCCCCCGAACCTCGACCTCAACCGCGCCCGCGGCCAGTCCCACGGAGGCCGATTTTTCCGAGATCAAGGGACAGGCCTCGCTGCGCCGCGCTGTCGAGGTGGCTGTCAGCGGTGGTCACAATCTGCTGATGATTGGGAGTCCTGGCGGCGGAAAATCGATGGTGGCAAAACGCATTCCGACCATCATGCCGCCGCCCTCGAGCAACGAGTTTCTCGAAATCCTTTCGATCCACTCGGCGGCCGGTCGCACGCTCAACGGCGAAATCCACTGGGCCTCGCGCCCCTTCCGGGCGCCTCATCACACGGTGTCCGATGTCGCGCTGCTGGGCGGTGGAACGATACCCGGGCCCGGCGAAATCTCCCTGGCCCACCACGGAGTGCTCTTTCTCGACGAGTTGCCCGAATTCAAGCGCAGCGCGCTGGAGGTCCTTCGCCAGCCCCTTGAGGACGCCTCCGTCTCTGTGTCTCGCAGCGCGGGCAAGGTCACCTTCCCCTGCAATTTCATGCTGGTGGCAGCAATGAATCCATGCCCCTGCGGTTATCTTGGCGACAAGGCGCGCGAGTGTCGCTGCACGCCGGCGCAGATCCAGCGCTACCGTGCCAAGGTCAGCGGACCTCTCCTCGACCGCATTGATATCCACGTGGAAGCGCCACCGGTGAGTGTGACCGAGCTGCGCGGCACCGAGCCCACCGAGTCGTCCGCTGCCATTCGCACCCGCATCGAGCACTCCCGCTCTCTCCAGCAGGCTCGCTTCTGCGGCTCAACGGTGCTCACCAACGCGCGCATGAGCCACCGCCAGATCCGCGAACATTGCGTCCTGGACGCCAAGCTCGGCGATCTCCTCCAGCAGGCAATGGAACGTCTTCGCCTCTCCGCCCGCGCCTACGACCGCATCCTCAAAGTCGCCCGCACCATCGCCGACCTTGCCTCCACCGACCGGATACAGGCCCCCCATCTCCTCGAGGCCATCCAATACCGCTCCCTCGACCGGAACCTGTTTTACTAAACAGACGGCCAATCGTTGCAGTGCCATCGGTCAGCAAGGTATCCGGCCGGATGCTTGTACCAGCGGAATGTGTTCCGGTCTATACGCTCCCTTACATTGAAATCGCCAATGACACGCCCGGCTGTTCGACAACGCAGATTGACTGCCCTCGATTGCCCAATCGGATCACGCGGTGGGCTGCGATTGTAGACACCGCGGACCCGGGTACGAACTATGCGATGCCTCCTGAATGCCTTCCATCGTGCGGGATTGCCTATAATCTATATCGTTCGCATCTACAGTGATGCTGCGAATGGCCTCGCTGCCGTCGCGACAAGGCCAATGAGGACCAGTCATCCGTAATAGAAGGTGCCGAAGGAGGCGATAACGTCGCCGATATTTTCGACTCTCGACGCCACGGTTGCATTCAAGGTGCTGCTCGCGGGTACTTCACAGCTGGGTGGCGCCGGGGAATGGTCCAAGGCGGGCTCCTGCGCTGCGCCAATTGGAAATCGATCTCGCGAGGCCCAGAGATGAAGTGTGGTAATAATGATTTGATCCTTGGAGCGAGGCGGCGGAGTCTACACGGTAACGCATTGAGTGAGCATGATATTGGGACTTACCGGAGGGATAGGGTGCGGCAAATCGACGGCCGCGAAGCTGTTTGAGGAGCTGGGCTTCCGGCGAATCGACTGCGATGCGATTGTGCGCGAGGAGGTTCTGACGGCCCCGAACATCATTGCGGCGGTGGCCGGGCATTTCGGCTCCGATGTATTACAGGCTGGCGGGCGGGCGATCGATCGATCGAACTTGGGCCGGCGGGTATTTGGAAATGCGGACGAGTTGCGCTGGCTGGAACGGTTGGTGCATCCGGAAGTGCATCGTCGGTGGACGGAGTTGGTGAAGCAGGCACCGGACCTGGAATGGGTTGTGGAGATTCCGCTGCTCTTTGAGAAGGAGCTGAACAAATGGTTTGATTTCGTCGTCTGCGTTGCGTGTTCTTCTCCGGAGCAACTCTCCCGGCTGGAACAGCGTGGCATGAACCGCACGCTGGCCGGGCAGCGGATCGCTCAGCAACTCCCACTCGATCGTAAAATTGAACTCTCTGATTTTGTGCTGTCCAACGACGGCACGCCCGACTTCCTGAGGCGACAAGTCGAGCTGATCGCGATCCGTTGCAGGCAATCTCCGTTGCGTTGTTCGCTGCTTTATTCCTCGAACTAGAATTTACCAACCATGGCCCTTCCTCCCAAGTCAGACAGTGATGAGAGTGGCGCACCGTCCCGGTCGCGTCCCGCAGCCAAGAAGACGGCACGCCCTGTGAAACGGGTCCGTTCGCGCAAGACGAAGGGTGACGAGGAGGCATCGCCTGCGAGTCCGGTGCAGGAGACGGGTGAGTTGTTTGCCACCACTCCTGAGCCGGAGGGGAGGCAGCAGCCGGCACCGGCGCCAGTGGCCCGCGAGCAGGCGCCCGAAGCGCGTCCCGCAGCTCCCTCCGAGCCCGCTGAAGCTAAGGAACGGATGGAGAACGTACAGCCCTCGCCTGAAAATCCTGCGCAGGAGGTGGCTCCTCAAGCGGCACCTGCACAATCCGGCGAGGCGCCAGAGGCCCCTGCCTCCGAAACGTCAGCCGAGCCCTCACGTGCGCCGCGCGGTCCGGAAGGTCAGCAGGGCGGTTCCGGGAGCCAACATCACGGTGGCCAGGGCGAACGCGCGGGTCCGGTGATCAAGGACCGGAATTACTGGAAGAATCTCAAGAAGGAGAAGAAAAAGTGGAAGCAGATGCAGCGTCAGGGCGGCCCGGGCGGTCAGGGCGGCGGTCATGGCCAGCATGAGAGGGTTCCTCAGCAGCCTCCTCCTCCGAGTTTCGTGCCGTCCGCGCTGGGCGACCTTCCCGATCCGTCACGTTTTGCCGATGTTGCCGCGCTCGACGCGCTGGCTGCCGACCTTGCAGCGCAGGCGCAGGGGGCGGGGATCGCGCTGGACGAGCTGTATGCGAAGCCGATGGCCGAACTTGTTGCCGTGGCCCGTGAGCTAGGAGCGTCGATCGAGGGCGCGCCGCCGCCCCGACGGGTGCTCCTGGAGAAGGTGCTCGACGCCACTTCCGCCAGCAAGCGGATGCTATCCGACAAGGGCTGGCTCGACCTCACCGACCGCGGTTACGGCTTCATCGTACACCGGCACGTCAATTACCGTCTGTATCCGGAAAACACCTATGTGCCGGAGTCGCTCGTCAAGCGCTACGGCTTGAAGCGCGGGCATGAAATCCGTGTGGTGGCCCAGGCCCCCCTCGGGAGCGAGCGCTGCGCCTCGGCGGTCAAGATCGAGGCCGTCATGGGCAAGGATCCCGGCGAGATCGCGAAGATCACACCTTTCGAGGAGCTGACCCCGTATTATCCTCTCAATCGGATCCACGTGGAGGCGCCCGAAGTGCATCCCAAGGATGTGTCGATGCGGGCCGTGGACATTCTGACCCCGATCGGCTTCGGCCAGCGCGGGTTGATCGTCGCTCCGCCGCGCACGGGCAAGACGGTGCTGCTGCACAACATTGCGAACTCGATTTCCGCCAATTTCCCCGAGGCGACGCTGATCATCCTCCTGGTGGACGAGCGGCCCGAGGAAGTGACCGATTTCAAGCGTCACACCAAGGGCGAGATCGTCTGTTCGACGTTCGACGAGATGCCGGAAAACCATGTGCATGCGGCCGAGATGGTGAGCGAGAAGGCGAAGCGCCTGGTGGAGATGGGCAAGCACGTGATCATCCTTCTCGATTCAATCACGCGCCTGGCGCGCGCCTACAACGCGCTGGCCTCGAATTCGGGCAAAATCATGTCGGGCGGCGTGGAGGCGACGGCGCTGCAGAAACCGAAGCGTTTCTTTGGCGCTGCGCGCAACATCGAGGGCGCGGGCAGCCTGACGATCCTGGGCACGGCGCTCATCGACACGGGCAGCCGCATGGACGAGGTGATCTTCGAGGAGTTCAAGGGCACGGGCAACATGGAGCTGCACCTGGACCGCGGCCTTTCGGACAAGCGCATCTTCCCGGCGGTGAATATCGACCGCTCCGGAACGCGCAAAGAAGAGTTGATCTATCATCCCGAGGAACTGCAGCGCATCTATGCGTTGCGCCGGGCGATGCAGGGGCTGGGTCCGATCGAATCGATGGACATGCTGATTCAGCGTCTGAAGAAGACGAAGACCAACGCCGAGTTCCTGCTCGGATTGAGCCGTACCTGAGATCGTTGGCTCGAGCGTTTTTGAGAGTGCGCGACGGCTTCGGCCCCGCGCACTTTCTGTTTTATTGAGGACTGAGACGCGGCGACTGGGGATGGGAGGGACGGGTATTCGCTGGGCTGTTACCAGGTCCGGCCTCGGTGACTTGTGATTCAGATCGAAGGCTTGGTCGGCTCGACGTGCCAGATCGAGTAGCTCACGCCCTGCATGGACAGATGCACGCGAGCGCCTTCGATGCGGAGCGTGGCGGGTTTGCCGGCGATGAGATCGAGCCGGCCCGGTGCATCGAGGGTGAATTCGGCGTCGTGGGGGGCGGCGGCGGGGTTGAGCGCGACCACGAGCGTTTCGCCACCGCCTGAGCGCTGATAGACGAAGGGGTAGCCGTGGCTGACGGCGTACAGCGGCTTGAAATCGGCGTAGGCGGCGAGTGCGGGTTCACGCTTGTGCAGGGCTATCAGGCGGCGGACGCGGTTGAGAAGGGAGTTGGGATCGTGCTGCTCGGCGGCGACGTTGGGGGCGGCAGGGTCGGGATCGACGGGGAGGTAGAGCTTGTCGGGCACCGCGGTGGAGAAGCCCTTGTCGGGGCCGGAGGTCCACTGCATAGGGGTGCGCGCTCCGGCGCGGGGCTTGTAGCAGCCTTCGATCTGCGGGAGACCGTGCAGCTGGCGCATGCCGATTTCGTTTCCGTAGTAGAGGAAGGGAACGCCGGGCATCGTCAGGCCGAAGACCATGATCAGCTCGAGATCGTCGGCGTCGCGGTGATTGCCGAGGCGGGCGAGATCATGGTTGCCGAGCGGCAGGCAGATGTAGCCTTTGGAACGCGTGGCCGCGTAGTCCTTCAGATAGGGCGTGAGGAACGCCATGATGTCGCCCTTGCCCTCGCGGTCGAAGAAACTGTGACCGCTGTCCATGCCGTTGAGGATGCGCCAGCTCTCCTTTTGGTAGAGGGAGTTGAAGCCCTGGTTCCAGTGATAGAACATGGCATCGAAGGGGCCGAGCGCCTCCTCGGGATCGGACCATTCGGCGACGGTGAAGGAATTTGGGTAGCGTTTATGCAGGACGTCGCGAAGCCCGAGCCAGAACTTGGCGGACAGATTATCGCGGTCGTTCTTCACGAGTGCGCCGGAACTCCAAGCGCGGGCGCTGTCCCACGGCGATCAGCAACTGGTCGACAACAAGGCGGCCAAGCCGGCGATCAGGGCGAGGACGTCGGGGTTGTCGACGGAAAGCTGCCAGGGTTTGGCGGGGTCGGGATGGTCGTAGCCGTAGTTGAGCGCGGGCTCGTTCCAGAAAAAGTTCGAGAGGTAGTTTCCGTTGCGCTG
>JAJXVO010000043.1 GCA_021782105.1 bacterium | reverse complement strand
GCCGATAGGCTTGATTTTGATTTTTGCCATAGGGTTGTGTGTTTGGGTTGAGAGATGTGTCAGTGAACGATGATGGAGTGATCGTTGATAAGACGGGCGCCGTGTGACGGCGCCCGAAAGGGGGGGGCGGGCTGGGCGTGTCTCAGGACTTCTTGTCTTCGTCGACAACCTCGAAGTCCGCGTCGACGACGTCGCCTTCCTTGCCCGAGGCCTTCTTGGCGTCCTTGGGTTCGGATTTGGTGGAGGCATCGGCGGAGGCGGCGGGGCCAGCGGCTTCGGCGGCCTGCTGGGCCTGGGCGTAGAATTCGGCGCCGACCTTCTGGAGATCGTCCAGCGCGGTCTTCATCTTGGCGAGATCATTGCTTTCGAGCGCCTTCTTGGCCTCGGCGAGGGCGGCCTCGGCCTTGGCCTTCTTGTCGGCGGGGATCTTGTCACCGGATTCCTTGATCGTCTTTTCGAAGGTGTAGACGACGGAATCGAGCTGGTTTTTGTCCTCGACGGATTCCTTGCGCTGCTGGTCCTCGGTGGCGTGTTTCTCCGCCTCCTTGGTCATGCGCTCGACCTCGTCCTTGGAAAGGCCGGAGGAACCCTGGATGGTGATCTTCTGCTCCTTACCGGTGCCCATGTCTTTGGCGGACACGTGGAGGATGCCGTTGGCATCGATGTCGAAAGTGACTTCGACCTGGGGCACGCCGCGGGGGGCGGGAGCGATACCCTCAAGACGGAAGGTGCCGAGCACCTTGTTGTCGCGGGACATCGGGCGTTCGCCCTGGGTGACGACGACTTCGACGGCGGGTTGATTATCGCTCGCGGTGGAGAAAGTCTGGGATTTCTTGGTCGGGATCGTCGTGTTGCGCGGAATCATCGCGGTGGCGACGCCGCCGTAGGTCTCGATGGCGAGCGTGAGCGGGGTGACGTCGAGCAGGAGCACGTCGCGGACTTCGCCCTTGAGCACGCCGCCCTGGATGGCTGCGCCGACGGCGACGACCTCATCGGGGTTGACGCCCTGGTGGGGCTGCTTGCCGGCGAGCTGGCGGGCGATTTCGACGACCTTGGGCATGCGGGTCATGCCGCCGACCAGGACGAGTTCGTCGATTTGGTCGTTGGAAAGGGAGGCGTCCTTCAGGCAATTCTTGAAGGGCTGGAGACAGCGTTCGAAGAGGCTGTCGCAGATCTGCTCCATCTTCGGGCGGGTGAGCGTGACGGTGAGGTGCTTCGGGCCCGAGGCGTCGGCGGTGATGAAGGGCAGATTGATGTCGTAGCTCTGGGCGGAGGAGAGGGCGATCTTGGCCTTTTCGGATTCCTCCTTGAGGCGCTGGAGGGCCATCGGGTCCTTGCGCAGATCGATGCCGTGCTCGGTTTTGAATCCATCGACGAGCCAGGCGATGATGGTATCGTCCCAGTTGTCGCCGCCGAGGTGGGTATCGCCGTTGGTGGACTTGACCTCGAAGACGCCGTCGCCGATTTCCAGGACGGACACGTCGAAGGTGCCGCCGCCGAGGTCGAAGACGGCGATTTCCTCGTCCTTCTTCTTGTCGAGACCGTAGGCGAGGGAGGCGGCCGTAGGCTCATTGATGATACGGAGCACCTCGAGACCGGCGATGCGGCCGGCGTCCTTGGTGGCCTGGCGCTGGGAATCGTTGAAATAGGCGGGGACGGTGATGACGGTCTGGGTGATCTTCTCGCCCAGGTAGGCTTCGGCGTCGGCCTTGAGCTTGCCGAGGACCATCGCCGCAATCTGTTGCGGGGCGAACTGCTCGGCCTTATCGCCGACCTGCACCTCGATGTAGGCGTCGCTGTTCTTGCCTTCGACGACCTTGAAGGGGAAATTCTTGGACTCCTCGCGCACCTCGGTGAATTTGCGGCCGATGAGGCGTTTGGCGGAGAAGACGGTATTCTTGGGGTTGGTGACCGCCTGACGTTTGGCGGCCTGGCCGACGAGCCGTTCGCCAGTCTTGGTGAAAGCGACCACGGATGGGGTCGTCCGAGCGCCTTCGGCGTTCGGGATGACGACGGGTTCGCCGCCTTCCATGACGGCCATGCAGGAATTGGTGGTGCCAAGGTCGATTCCGAGAATGTGGCTCATAATTAGTGGTTGAGGTGAGCAGGGTTTGTGCCTCGGGAAGGCATTTATTACATAAGACAATGAAGGGTAGCTATAAGAGAGTTTTCGATCGCTTTTTGGCCTCCCGATTGGCCCCGCTTGTGTGAGACAGGATGGCGCGTAATGACGTGCCATGGCACGCTCGTGCTGTGTCGAGTGGCGCACCTGAGATAGGTGCGAGGAGGGGCCGGGGAAAGGGCGCCTAGAGGGGGCGCAGATCTTCGGGGCGGCCGCAGTCGCGCCAGCGGGCGGCGTCGAGGCGGGCGCAGCGGATGTCGGCGCCTTCACCGGCGAGGCGCAGATAGGCTTGGACGATGGGGAAGGGGCCGGATTCGGTGAGGCGGTCGAGCAGGGCGGGATCCAGGACTTGGATACCGCAGAATCCGAGTTCCTGGATCGCACCGACTGGGGGGCGCACGGTCACGTCGCCCAGGGAGGGCGAGCGGCGTCCGACGAGGCGATTGGCGGAATCGAAGAAGAGGGGGCGGGCGGTGGGGCGCGCCTTGGCGGCGAGCGTGGCGAGGGCCCCCGACGCGACGTGCGTACGAACGAGACCAGCGAGATCGATATCGCTGAGCACGTCGGCGTTGTGGACCAGAAATGGCTGGCGATCGTCGAAAAATGCGGCTGCCTGGCGTAGACCGCCGCCGGTATCGAGCAATTCGGGCTCTTCGCTATAGGCGACGCGTTTCAGGCCAAGGTTGTTGCGTGCGGCGAGGAAAGGAGGGATCTGTTCGCCGAAATGGTGGAGATTGATGATGGCCTCTGTGACTCCGGCGGCGACGAGGCGTCGGACGACGCGTTCGAGCAGCGTGATGCCCTCGATCTCGACGAGGGCCTTGGGGCGGGAGTCGGTGAGTGGGCTGAGGCGGGTGCCGCGTCCGGCAGCGAAGATCATCGCTTTCATCCTGAGAGGAGCGGTGGGGGCGGGGAGATGAGATGAAACCGACAGGTGGCACGAAGCCGCCTACACGCCGGCGTGAAAGGTGGTACTGGCGCACGCAACGAAGCGCAAAATACTGCGACGGCCAAGGCCGAAGTGGTGGTTGTGGGCTAAGCCAGCAGCGCGGTGGCGGGCACCCGCGGGCGGATGGATGGGCGACCTCGGGATCGCGCAGGCCGTGCCGTGCGAGAGGGCACCGAGCGTAGTGACGAACTCCGCACACGCGCTGTATTCGCTGCGAAGACTTACGGGCGGCTGAGGGTGGCGTGAATGCGCGGCCGGCGCATTCAACTTCTTCAATTGGCAAGAAAGCGTTTGCAGGGCGGAGCGGCGCGATTCCAATCTCGGGCATGTCGCAGAAGTTCGTTGTCATCATCGCCGGCGGGAAAGGGGAGCGTTTCTGGCCCCAGAGCCGCACGGCCCGTCCCAAACACCTGCTTCCGATCGTCGGCGACAAGCCGATGCTGGTCCAGACGCTCGACCGGGTCCGTTCGGTGGTGCCCGCCGGGAACATATTCGTCATCACCAGCGTCACGCAGGAGAAGGCGGTGCGTGAGGTCTGCAAGGGCCTGCCTTCTGCAAACATTGTGGCGGAGCCGGTCGGCCGCGACACGGCGGCCGCGGTGGGGCTTGCCGCTGCGATTGTCGGCAGTCGCGATCCCAACGGGGTGTTCGCGGTGCTGCCCGCCGACCATGTGATCCACGATCGTCGCGCGTATCAGGGCGATCTGCGGGCGGCTTTTGCCGCGGCGTCGGCGGAGGGGGTCATGGTCACCATTGGAATCCGACCGACCGAACCTGCCACCGGGTTTGGCTACATTCGGCGCGGCGTGGCGTGGCGAGGTTTCACCAGGCGGACCTTTTACTACGCGAGCCGCTTCGTCGAGAAACCCAATCTGGAGACGGCCAAGAGCTACCTGGCGTCGGGCGATTACCTTTGGAACGCGGGCATGTTCATCTGGCGTGTTCCGGTCGTACAGGCGGCCCTGCGCAAGCATGCCCCTGAACTCGACGCCGGACTGGCCCCGGTGCGCGAGGCGCTCGCGCGGCGCCGTGCGCTCGCGCCCGTGCTGCGCCGGGTTTATCCCGGCCTCAAACGCATCTCTGTCGACTACGCGCTTCTGGAGAAATCGGACAACGTGGTGGTGCTGCAGTCTTCCTTCGATTGGGACGACGTGGGGGCGTGGCCGGCGGTCGCCCGCCATCTTCCGGCCGATTCGCACGGCAACGTGATCCGCGGTCGTGCCGTCGTCGAGCATGCGGGCGGGAATATTCTGTATTCAAACAACGAGCACCTGCTCGCGGTGCTGGGCGTGGATAATCTGATCGTGGTGCACACGCCCGATGCGACGCTCGTGTGCACGAAGGAGCGCGCCCAGGAGATCAAGACCCTGCTCAAGCGCCTCGAGCAGGAGCCGGGGTCCGCCCGCTGGTTCTAGGGGGCCCGGACCATGCGCTGCGTCGGCATCGACTACGGCACACGTCGGATCGGCCTCGCCTTTGGGGACGAGCTGGGGCTCGCCACGCCGGTACCGGCCGTGGTGGATGCGGAACCCGCGCGCCGCTGGGAAGGGCTGTTAGCGGCGATACGGCTCAGGCGGGCGACGGACCTGGTGGTTGGGTATCCGTACAACATGGACGGCACGGCGGGATTCAAGGCGAGGGAGGTGGAGGCCTTTGCCGAGCGGCTGCGCGCGGAGACCGGCCTGCCTGTGCATTTCGTGGACGAGCGGCTCACGAGCCAGGAGGCGGAAGCCTCGATTCCCGCGCATCGGCGGCGCGACCTGCGCGCGAGCGGGCTGGTGGACTCGCGCTCGGCGGCGATCATCCTCCAGGATTTCCTCAACCAGAGGATTCCGCCGGTCCTCCCACCCGACCATGGCTGAGCCGGCCGAGACCATGGATGAAAGGGCCGCTTCGTCGGCGCCATCGCGGCAGCGCTGGAAATGCGTGTGTGCCTACGATGGCGCCGCCTTCGCCGGTTGGCAGAGCCAGGTCGGAGGGACGGCGGTTCAGGACGTCATCGAACGCCGGCTTGCGGCGATTTTCGGGACGCTGGTGCGGGTCCATGCGAGTGGGCGGACAGACGCCGGCGTGCATGCGCGCGGGCAGGTGTTTCACTTTGACGCGGCCTGGAGGCACGGGCCCGAGAAACTGGCGGCGGCGCTTCGTTCTGAGCTGTCGCGGTCGGTGCAGATCCGCTCGGTGCGTGCGGTGCCGTCTTCGTTTCACGCGCGATTCGGTGCGACGGGAAAGACCTACGTCTACCATCTCCACGTGGGCGATCCGGATCCCTTTACTCGGCCTTACGTCTGGGCCCTGCAGCGGGCGCCGGACTTGGGCGCGATGCGTGCGGCTGCACGGGCTCTGGAGGGACGGCACGATTTCGCGGCGTTTTCGGCCTTCAATGGAACGGAGCGGGAGACGACGGTGCGCACCCTGCGCCGCCTGCAGATCGTGGCGCGAGGGAAGCGCATTCGCATCACGGCCGAGGCCGATGGATTTCTCTACAAAATGGTGAGGAGCCTGGTGGGTGCGCTGGTGGCGGCCGGCGAAGGGAAGCTGGGCGTGGAGACGATAGTGCGCCTCCTTGCGGAAGGGCGTCGGACGGCTGTCGTTCAGACGGCGCCGCCGCAAGGTCTGTTTCTCGAAAAGGTCGCGTACGGACGGCGGGCGGCGTCCGGCGATCCGCACACGGAGTCGAGAGTGCGGCGGCGAACACGGGAAACACGGGAATGAAAATGGGTAGCGAGACGTTTCCGGTCTCGGAAGGGTTGTGGGGGCGGCGGGCGGCAATGGCATGCTTGGGAGAGCCTTGGGTTTCCGATTCAATCGATGTGCAGGAGTGGTTCGTGCGGCCCTGCTTGAAGAACGTGGAATTTTGGCGTTCTTGAGGACGTCATGGACCTGAGTCTGTCCCAAAATCCAACTTCGGCGGGAGTCATCGCCGAGCGCGGAATCCGCTGGTGGGAGTGGCCGACGGTGCTGTCGCTGGACGCGCCGCTGGTCGCGGTGTGCTGGCAGGCGCTGTTCGCGAGGATGGCGGATACCCGCGTGAGTCCGGGGCAGACGGCGCTCCTTGGGGCCTGTGTGTGGATGATCTATGCCGCGGACCGCTGGATTGACGGGTGGCGGCTTCGGGACGGCGAGGCTTCGACGGCGAGACATCGTTTTTACGCGAGACACCGGTGGAAGATCCTGCCGCTGTGGCTAGTGGTCCTGGGGCTTGCGGGCGCGGCGGTGTGGGTGGTTCTGACGCCCTCGCAACTTCTGGCGGGCTTTGCCCTTGGGGGGCTGGCGGGTGCCTACGTTGTAATCCATCAGGGGATACAGCGGAGCCGGCTGAGGGGACTGCCGAAGGAATTGCTTGCGGCGGTCATTTTTGCGGCGGGCAGTGCGCTCTGTCCGGGGGCGGTGGCGTTGGGGGCGCATGTTCGCGGCTTCATACCGGCCGTGCTGCTGTTTGCGTGCCTGTGTTTTGCGAACCTGGTGATGATCGCGTCGTGGGAGAGGGACGTGGATCGTGCGCAGGGGAGCCCCTCGCTGGCGTTGCAATGGTCGTCAGCCAGTGCGGCGGCGAGGTTTCTGGCGGTGTTGGTCGTGGCGCAATCGGTCGTGATGTTCTTGTACTACCATGGCCAGGCGCACGGGATGTTTGTGTCCCTGAGTTCGAGCGCGCTGTTGCTGCTCGGAGTCGATGTCCTGGAACCCTGGCTTGGCGCGCGTGCCGCGCGGGTGATTGCCGACGCCGTGCTGCTCGTGCCGATCCTGATTTTGGTGAGCAGGTAGGAGCGGCGAGGGGGGCGTGAATGCCCTCCGCAGCGTTGCGACGCTGCCTAACCCCCCGCCTTGGGCGGCGGGGGGAGGAAGACAAGGCTCACTTCGCCCCGGTGGCTTCGGGCCAGGTGTCGGTGCGGAACGGGACTGCGGGCAGGCCCGCGCCATTGAAAAGGGTGGCCTCGGGATTGGCCTGCCAAGCGTAGCGGGCGGCGACGGGGTCGTGTACCTCTGGAGAGGATACGATCACGCAATCCCCGTCGATTTTCGCCGTGGCCCAGTGCCAGACGCGGTCGGATCCGGCCACTGAGAATTCGCCGAGGGTTTGTCCGTGAACAACCAGGCCTCCGTTGGCGTGGGTGAAGCGGAGGCGAAGCGCGCCGGGCTGGTGTTCGAGGGAGGCGAAGACCGGCCCCGAACAGACGACGGGGAGTTTGTAGTAGTGGGCGAGGGCGCAGAGAGCGAGGCGATCGCCGACGGGCTGTTTGAGCTTCGGATGGATGTTGTCGGCCTCGCCTGTGTCGACGGTGACAGCGAGGGCCGAGTTGGGCACGGTTGCGGCGACCTGGGCCTGGGCCTCGCGAATGTCGGTCCAGCCGTCGTCGGTGGGCGTGGCGCTGCGGTGCATGAAGGCGGGGAGGCTCACGATATAGAACGGGAAATTCCCCTGCTCGAACACCGTCCGCCAGTCGCCGATCATGGCCGTGAGCAGCGAGCGGTACCGTGAGGCCTGGTCGGCGTTGGACTCTCCCTGGTACCAGATCGCACCGGAGATCGCGAGCGGAGCGAGCGGTTCGATCATGCCCTGAAACAGCACGGCGGGCATGGTGGGGAAGTTCTCGAAATCGAGGGGAAGCGGGTGGGGCGGGCGTGCATCGACGCTGAGCCGGCCGCGCCACGGTCCGGCCAGGGGCATGGACGTGCCGTTGCCCAGGACGAGGCGCACCTGGTCGGGCTGGCGAAAGCCGGGGCCCTTGAGTTTGAAGATGCGGATGGCGATGAGGTTGTCTCCGGGGTGGAGGACGCCTGCGCCGATCGGGTAGACGCGCGGATTTTCCACCCAGGAGCTCGCGCCTGTCCAATGGTCGTTCACGTAGACCGTATCCATCTTGTCCACGACACCGAGGCGGATGGTGGTCGGGCCGGCCGGGAGGGGGTTGGGCAGCGACACGTGGAGGCGGAACCAGGCGACGCCGGGTTCGTCGCCCAGGCCGAGTTCGTCGAAGGCGTGTGCGAGGGTGACGGGTTTCCAGTCGTGATCGTCGAGTGCGGGGGCTCCCCAGGTGGCGCCGGCTGCGCCGGTGTCGTAACGGTCGAGCCAGTGCATGAGTGAACTGCCGTATTCGGGCAGGCCTTCTTTGCGGAACCGGTCCATCTCATCGAGGCGTGCGGAGTAGCCGCCTGCCTTGCGGAGGGAGGAGGGGCTCATCCAGCTTTCGACGGGCGTGCCTCCCACGCAGTCCTGGATGAGGCCGATGGGCACCTTCAGGTCGCGATGGAGCTTGAGACCGAAATAGTACGCGACGGCGGAGAAGCCGCCCCAGCCGTCCTTGGTGATGGTGGTGGGCGAGCAGACCTTCCAGGTGCCGCTGACGGCGGTGCCGCGACCGTAGGAGACATGGTTGGCGACGGTGAACAGGCGGATTCCCGGGTGATTGGCCGCGCGGATTTCGGCGGCGGCGTTCAGCGTTTCACCGAGACCGAGCTGCATGTTCGACTGCCCGCCGCACAGCCAGACGTCGCCGACGAGCACGTTGTGCAGCACCACGGTTTCGGGACCCGAGATGGTGACCGTGTAGGGTCCGCCGACGGCGGGAGGGAGCAGCTTCACCTGCCAGAGATGGTCGGCGCCTGCAGTGCCGACGGCGCTCTTGCCGGAGATCGTGACGCGGACGGATTGTCCGGGCTTGGCCCAGCCCCAGAAGGTATTGGGCTTGCCGCGCTGAAGCACCATGTTGTCGCTGAAAATGGGGCTTACGAGGGGACGGGCCTTGGCCGTGGCGGCATGTGCGGAGGCGAGAGGCACGAGGAGGAGTAGGGCGAGGAAGGATACCAGGCGATTCATGAGTGACGGATGATCGGGGTTGAGCGCGTAAGAGGCGCACGAAGCTGTCACGAGTCTTCGTCGATGCAGAACAGCAGCACAAGGGGCGCGCGACTCTCGCTATAGAGTGGGCGGAGTATGGGCCGAAATTGGCAGCTGGAGGGGCGGGCGGGAGGCTGTGTGCGGTACGAAGATTTCGAGGGGATCGACCCCGTCGAAAATCGGTAAAAAACGCGATTCAGTGCGGGAGGAGTGGAAATTTTCATTTGCGCGAAGGTAGAAGACCATTTCGTTGACGCATGGCTCCTTCCGAAGCATCCACCCTGGCGCCGCGCACGGCGAATTTCGATCCGGTCGCCAAGGGGTACCGCACCATTGAGCGGCTGGTGTACGGATCGATGCTCGAAGAGGCGCGATTCAGCCTGCTCGAACGGTGGGCGAATGCGCGGCGGCTTCTGCTACTGGGCGACGGTGACGGACGATGCCTGGCGCGTGTGCTCAAGATTGCGCCGGGCGCCTCGATCGTATCGGTCGATGCCAGCGCGGCGATGCTGCGCCTCGCGGCATCCAGGCTGACTGCTCAGGAGCGGGAACGCGTCGAGTTTGTCTGCGCGGACGCGCGGACTTTTGTGCTCGAAAAGGGTGATTTCGACGGAATCGGGACGCTGTTTTTCCTGGACTGCTTCAGTGACGACGAAGTGCGGCTGCTGGCGGCACGGCTGCGAGCGGCGCTGCGGCCTGGCGGCCTCTTGTTGTATGCGGATTTCGAACTGGCGGGCGCGGGATTGTCGCGGCTTTGGAAGCGGGTGCTCATCGGTGTGATGTATGCGTTCTTCCGGGTGATCGCGCGCCTCCGGACGACGGCGCTGCCGAATGCCGTGAACGCGTTGGAGGCGGAGGGCTTTGTCGAGACCGAGCGCCGGATTTGGTGGGGAGGATTCGTGCGAGCCTCGGCGTTTCGCTGGGAAGGAACGGCTGCGGGAAGAGGTTGAAAAAGGTAAATAAAATCTCATGAAGAACAATAATCATGAGAACGGTTTTTTCGGAACTAGGGAAGGGGCTTGCCGACGTATTCTTCCCGCCGACCTGTCTGCACTGCGGAGAGATCGTGGAGGAGGACGCGCCGCTTCGCTGCCTTTGCATGCGCTGTCGGCGCGAGGTGAGGCTGGTGGAGGCACCGTTCTGCAGCTGTTGCGGGCATCCGTTTTTCGGTGAGGTCGACGGGGAGCGGGTGTGTCCGCATTGTGACGGGCTCCGTGCGGTGTTCGGGGGTGGGCGCACGGCGGTGTTGTTCAAGGGACCGGCCCGTTCGCTGATCCTCGAGTTGAAATATCGCAGGGGGCTCCGGGTGCTGGGCGACATCGGAAGGATCTTTTCCGAGGCGAACCCCGTGTTGGAGTGGGTGAGGGGAGGGGTGCTCGTGCCGGTGCCGCTGCATGCGAGGAAGCTCCGTGAGCGGGGCTATAACCAGACCCAGCTGATCGCGGAGGCGCTCGCATTGGCGGCGGGAGGGGGAACGAGAGTGGTTCCACTCCTGCGGCGCGTGATCGACACCCCATCGCAGACGGCCTTCGACCGGCGGGCCCGGCTCGCCAACCTGAAGGGCGTGTTTGCCCTGGAGCGGGGAGCGTCCGTGGGCTCGGGGCTGCGTCTTATTCTAGTGGACGACGTCTTCACCACGGGCTCGACGCTGAACCGCTGCGCGCAGGCCCTGCTGGATGCGGGGGCTGAGCGGGTCGACGTCGTCACCTTCGCCCACGGCTGAGGGCGGGGAAGTCGGCGCGGGATCAGTCTGGGCGGGCGGGCCAGCTGGGATGTTCGCGGTGGTGGACCTCCACGACGATGCCGGGGCGGGAGCGGAGCCAGCGAGCGAGGGTTTCGGCGCAATAGACGCTGCGGTGCTGACCGCCGGTGCAGCCGAAAGCGACCGAGAGGTGGGTGAAGTGGCGTTGCTGATACGTGGCGAGGGAGGGCTCGAGCAACGCCCGGATCTGGGCGAGGAACTGGTCGACCTCTCCGTAGGACTGGAGCCAATCGGCGACTCCGCGATCGAGGCCGGTGAGCGTGCTGAAACGCGGCTCGCGGCCGGGATTGGGAAGGGCTCGGCAGTCGAACACGAAGCCGCCGCCATGACCCGAGGAATCGACGGGGTATCCGCCGCGGTAGGAAAAGCTGCCGAGATGGACGGTGAGTGGCACCGAGGAGGGGGACGGGGCGGTGGAGCGCAGGGCGGCGGAGGCGACCATGCGGTGGAGCGCGGCCTGGAGTTCGGGAAGCTTCACGGGCAGGTCGCCCTCGGCGAGCAGGTGCTCGAGATTGCGGAGGGCGAAGGGCACGCTCTGGAGAAAGTGGGTCTTGTGCTCGTAATAACCGCGGTAGCCGTAAGCGCCCATGGCCTGGAGGATGCGGATGAGGGAGAAGCCGCGGTAAAAGATCTCGAAACCGCTGCGGTCGATGGGCGTGAGCGCACTGGCGGCGTCGAGATAGACCGCCTTCACTTGGTCGCGAAAGGCGAAGGGAAGGTTGGCCTTGGCGTCGAGCAGGAGCGATGCGAGATCGTAGGGCAGCGCGCCCCGGCGTCCGCCCTGGTAATCGATGAACCACGGGCGCCCGTCGCGGACCATGATGTTGCGCGACTGGAAATCCCGGAAGAGGAAGAAGTCGGAAGGCGCCTGGAGGAGGAAGGAGCAGAGGGCGTCGAAATCGTTTTCGAGGCGCTGTTCGTGAAAAGGGACCCTCGCGAGCTTGAGGAAGTAGTACTTGAAGTAGTTGAGATCCCATGACATCGAGCGGCGGTCGAAAGCCGTGTGGGGATAACAGACGGAGGTATCGAGTCCCTGGATGCCGAGGATCTGGAGGCGGGCCAGATCGCGGGCAGCCTGTTCGTAGAGGGAGGCGACGGTGGGCGGAATCTCGGGGGACTCTCCGCGTTCGCGCTGCAGGAGGTCGAAGAGGGTGGTGTCGCCGAGATCCTCCTCAAGATAGCAGCCGGCCGCGAGATCCTCGCCATAGATATCGGGAACGGGGAAGCCGCCGGCTCGGAAGTGTCGGGAAAAGGCGAGGAAGGCGCGGTTTTCCTCGGCGTCCACATGTTCGACGCCGACCGCGGATACGCCGGCGCCGACGAGCCGGTAGAGCTTCCTGTCGGAGCCGTGGGCGCGCAGCTCGACGATGTCGGAGGGCGGGGAACCGAATCGTTCGAGAAAGAGGGCGTTCAGGCGATCGTGCATGGTGCTGCGGAGCGAAGCCGTAGCCGGGAAAGGACGGGAATCCGACAAAAAAGAACGTGGTTCCGGAGGCGTGCGACGCCGCAGAGGGTGGGAGGACGGGGGGCACCGGACTGCGGAGGCTCAGTCCCGGGCGAGGGGGGCGCGATCGCAGGATTCGGAACACTCGTCCGCCTGGTCCGCGCCTTCGGGCTGGTGGGCGACGCTGCAATGGTAGAGCAGGACGTAGAGCGCTCGAAGCGTCTCGGCGCAGGAGGATCCGGGCTCTGGGACAGGCACGGGGCGCGCAGCCTCCGGACGCGCGGCGGGCGCCAAACCCTCTGGGATGTGACTGGGCATGGCGGTCTGAGAGCAGGAGCCGTGCGTCGCGGCCGGGAACTTCTCGAAAAGGTCGCGGCGCACCGGGTTGCATCCGAAAATTCCCCACTGCCGGCCACGACGGCTTCGCGGTGCGAGTCGCGCAACCGGGAATACGCCGTCTCGGAAATGGGACGTTCTCGTGCGAGTCCGCGGTGGGCTGCGGGTGTCCGGGGCGCCCGCGGACTCAGGACGGCTTAATGGGATGGTCCTTTGCGATGTCCTCGAGATTCAGTCCATAGAGCTGCCTGGCGCAGGCGGGACAGATGCTGTGGGTGAAGCTGGCTTCGGAATGTGCGGCAATGAAGGATTCGAGTGAATTCCAAGAGCCCATCTCGTCGCGGATATTTTTGCAGTTTGCGCAGATGGGCAGGAGGCCGGAGAGCTGTTTGACCTTCAGGAGCGCCGATTCGAGGTCGACGCGCAGGGCGCGTTCGGCGGCGAGGGCCTGGCGGAGGGAGAGATGGGTCCGGGTGCGGACGAGGAGTTCCTGGGCGTGGAAGGGTTTGATGATGTAATCGACGCCGCCGCACTCGAAACCCTCGATCACGGAGCCGATATCGGACACGGCGGTCAGGAAGATGACGGGGATATCGGCGGTCCGGGGATCGGCCTTGAGAAGACGGCAGGATTGGTAGCCATCCATCTTCGGCATCATGACGTCCATGAGGATGAGCTCGGGAGATTCGGCCGCGGCGAGATCGACGGCCTCGCGTCCGTTTGAAGCGACGAGGAGGTCGTAGGCGGAGCCGAGGATGCCATACACAAACTCGACATTGGCGGCGGTGTCGTCCGCGAGGAGGATGACGGGTTTGGGCGGACTCATCGGGGAGGTGTGGGGTTTAAGTGAATCCCGTGTTCGGAGGCGAAGGCTGCGAGCCGTTCGGCGGCGCCGGGAAAATCCATGCGTGCGACGCGGACGGCGAGCTCGTCGAAGTGCGGATCGCCGGCCGCGAGTGTGCGCATCCGGTCGATGACGGATCTGGCCTCGAGGCTGCGCCTGCGCAGCATACGTCCGAGTTCCTCGACGAGGGGCGCGAGCTGATCGAGATTTTTGGAGGAAGCGGGCGCCCGTGGGGTCGGGATGGCGGCGGGAGTGGAGACCGGGGCTGGGAGCCAGCGATTCAGCATGCTGCGCAGCTGGTCCATCTCGAAAGGTTTTCCGATGTGGTCGTTCATGCCGGCATCGAGGCAGCGACGGCGTTCGTGATCCATGGCGTGGGCGGTTGCGGCTACGATGGGCACGGTGGTATTTTGGCGACGGATACGCAGGGTCGCCTCGAGGCCGTCGATATCGGGCATCTGGATGTCCATCAGGATCAGGTCATACCGTGCCTTGGGATCGAGGGCCATGTCGACGGCCTCGCGACCGGAGCCGGCGATCGCGACTTCGAGGCCGAGGCTTGAGAGCATTTTGCGGGAGACGACCTGATTGATGGGATTGTCGTCGACCACGAGGACCGAACCGATGCGGGCGGGCGGTTGAAATTCGGACAGGGGCTGGGGGGCGGGGACCAGGGCGGACAGTCGGGGCTCGGCGGGCAGGCCGGGAGACTTGAGTACGACCGTGAAGGAGAAAGTGCTTCCCTCGCCGACTTTGCTTTCGACGGAGATCTGGCCGCCCATCAATGCGACGAGCCGACGGCTGATGACGAGGCCGAGTCCGGTGCCGCCGAAGCGTCGGGTAGTGGAAGAGTCGGCCTGACTGAAGGGCTGGAATAGCCTGGGGAGGATGTCCGGGGGGATTCCTACTCCGGAGTCGGCGACCGCGAAGCGGAGGGTGACGGAGCCTTCGGTGGCGGATTCCTGGGCGACCGAGACGGCGACATGGCCGGACTCGGTGAACTTGATGGCGTTGTTGACGAGATTGAGGAGCACCTGACCGAGGCGGAGGGGGTCTCCGACGAGGGGAGTGGGCAGCCCCGCGGGAAGATCGAAGGAGACCTGGAGGCCTTTCTGGGCGGCGGTGGCGGCGACTAAGGAGGACACGTGACTGAACACGCTGGGCAGGTCGACCGCGGTGCTCTCGATTTCAAGGCGTTCGGCCTCGATCTTCGACAGGTCGAGAATGTCGTTGATGATCCGCAGGAGATTGCGCGAGGCGTCCTGGATCTGCGTCAGGTATTCGGCCTGCTGGGCGTTGAGCGGGGATTCGAGAGCGAGGTAGGCCATGCCCATGATGGCATTCATGGGCGTGCGGATCTCGTGGCTCATGTTGGCGAGGAACTCGCTTTTTGCGCGATTGGCCGACTCGGCCTGGCGGGTGCGCTCCTTCAGCTCGACGTTGAGCTGTTCGAGTTTGAACTGGACCTCCTTGAGCTCGGTGATGTCGGAGACGAGCACGAAGAAGCCGCGGATTTCGTCGCCTGAGCGGTCGGGGATATAATGGATCCAGGTGTGGCTGACGGTGCCGTCGGACTTCACGAGGGAGCGCTCGAAATTCTGGGCTTCACCCTCGAGTGCCCGGAGGACGTAGCGTTCGTTTTTCCTGAAGAGATCGTCCCCGAGCAGATCGCGCATGTGACGATTGAGCATCTGCTCCTTGGTGACGCCGTACCATTCCTCGAGGTAGGCATTGGCGAAGGTGCAGCGGAGGTCCCGGGTCCAGTAGCAGACCATGCCTGGAAGGGCGTCGGTGACGGTGCGTATGAAATGCTCGTTGTCGACGAGCTGATGTTCGGAGCGTTTCCGGCGCAGGAGGCTCCAGAGGCCCGAGAGGAAGAGCGACAGCTCGTGGGCGTCCTCGTCGACGTACGGGACGTCCTTGTTTCCGACGCCGGCGACGGCAACGACGAGGCCGTCCTCGAACACGGGCACGCTCATGTGGCGGGCGAGGCGGGGGTGGCCGGAGGGGTAACCGTGGCGGCCGGCGATGGCCTGGTAATTGTTGTGGATGACGTGTCGTTTCAGCCTCACACAATCGGCCCAGATGCCGGCCGTGGACAGAGGCTGATGCATTGGGAACGCGGCGGAGCACGACCGCCGGACCTCGGCGTTCCACGCCACGAAATCGAGGGTATCCTGGTTCCTGTTGACGAAGTGGAGATAGGCGATGGGACTGCCGCTGAGGCTGGCCATCTCGTCGACAGCGAGTTCGAGTAGTTCGGTTTCCGTTTTCGAACCCGCATCATGGACCTGCATCAGGGCGGACAGACGGCGTTCGTCGCGGTGCCGCTGCTCCTCGGCGCGCCGCAGCTCGGTGATGTCGCGGTGCGCCCAGACGCGGCCGGTCGTGACCCCGTCGACGGTGAGCGGGATGAAATCGCGCAGGACGATGCGTCCGTTGCGAAGACGGTATTCTTCGTCGTGATACGGCAGGCCCGCGGTTGCGAGAGCGGCGATCCTGCGGGCGTGGGCTTCGGGATCGGGCAGGCAGGGGACGAGCAGCTCGATGAACCGGGCGGAGGAGAGGCCGACGAGTTCGACGGGTTCCTGGCTCAGGCTATAGAGATCGCAGAAATGCTGGTTGACGCTTTCGATGATGCCCGTGGCGCCCACGACGACGATTCCGCTGTGGAGGTTGGCGATGATCGTCTGGAGGCGGATCACATTTTCGCGTATGGTCTCCTCGGCCCGTTTTTCAACTGTGATGTCCTCGTAAGCGCCGAGCAAACCGCGGATTTCACCGTCGGCTCCGCGCAAGGGGACCTTGGTGAGCCGTGCGACGAGGGAGCGGCCGCCGGGAGTGACGAGGTGTGTTTCGGTTCCGACGCGGGCGACGCCGGACTTGATGATCGCGAGGTCGTCGCTGCGATCGGCTTCCGAGCGAAGGGGAAAGTAGGCCGAGTCGTCTGTGCCGACGATTGCGTCTGGGGCGGGCAGGTTCAGATCGTGGGAGTAGGCGCGGTTGCAGCCCAGGTAATAGAGCTCGCGCGATTTCCAGAAGACGCGCACGGGGATGGCATCGAGCACGGCCTGGAGGATGAGGCGGGACTCCTGAAGGGTTCGCTCGCTGCGTTTGCTCTCGGACAGGTCCCGGGCCGTGATGCAGGTTATGGGCAAGCCGTCGAGCATGATGCGGCGGGAATTGATTTCGACGGGGTAGCGGGTGCCGTCCTTGCGGACGTGCCAGGCCTCATAACGGGCGCGACCCTCGCGTTCGAGGTCCTCGTAGATCGAGGAATTGGCGGTTGCGCTTCCCGGGGGATTGATCGCTGAGGGGGCGAGCTTCAGCAGCTCATCGTGGGAGTATCCCAGAGAGGTGCAGGCAGCCTTGTTTACTCCGAAGAACCGGCCCTCGGGGTCGATGATGAAAGTCGGATCTGCGAGGCCGTCGAACAGGGTCAGGCAATCGTGGCGTGGAGGGGCGTGCCTGGAAGCGAAGCGCCGGGTGAAGAGCAGGAATACGAGCGAGATTGCGGCGAACGCCGCAAGGCAGACGACGACTGCGAGGGCGGAGAAGCCGACCGACTCGGCCGCGAAGACGAAGAGGCCGCCGAATGGGAATAGGAAGGCCGGCAGGAGCCGTTTCAGGCCATTGGAAATCGAAGGGGCTCCGCTGACAGATGCCTTTGCGGCGACTTCGGATCTGGGATCCATGCGAGAAAGGCGAAGAATGGGAGACTGGGGTATCCCTGCCTGGGGAGCCTCGGAGGGGATTGACTGACGGATCGGACAAAGACGGCCGGGAGGCTTGGGGATGAGCGGTCGCGGCCGACTGGAGAGGCTGGGCGAAGGGGCCCTAGAAGCCGCCCGGGCGGCCGCCGCGCATGCCGCCCATCTGACGGGCGAGTTTCTTCATGTTTCCGCCCTTCATCATCTTCATCATCTTCTGCATTTGTTGGAACTGCTTGATGAGTTGATTGACCTCGACGACCTTGACGCCGGCGCCCTTGGCGATGCGAAGGCGGCGGTTTCCATTGAGGACTTCGGGCTTGCGGCGCTCCTGAAAGGTCATCGACAGGATGATGGCCTCGGTGCGAGCCATCGATTTTTCGGCGTCGGCGTCTATCTTTACGCCGTTCATGCCGGGGAGCATGCCGAGGATGCTTTCCATCGAGCCGAGCTTCTTGATCTGTCGCATCTGGTCGAGGAAGTCCTCGAGATTGAAGTCGGCCTTGCGGAGTTTTTCCGCCATGCGTTCGGCCTCTTTCTCGTCGATGGCCTCCTGGGCCTTTTCGACGAGGGAGACGACGTCGCCCATGCCTAGGATGCGCGAGGCGAGGCGCTCGGGATAGAAGGTGTCGAAATCGGCGACTTTTTCGCCGGTGCCGATGAATTTGATTGGGACGCCGGTGATGCTCTTGATCGAAAGGGCGGCGCCGCCTCGGGCGTCGCCGTCGAGCTTGGTGAGGACGAGGCCGGTCAGGCTGAGTGCCTCGTGGAAGGTCTTGGCGACGTTGACGGCCTCCTGGCCGAGCGCGCCGTCGACGACGAGGAGGACCTCGTCGGGTTGGACGGTGGCGCGCAGGCGTTTGACCTCCTCGATCAGATCGTGGTCGATCTGAAGTCGGCCGGCGGTGTCGAAGATGATGCAGTCGGCGTTGGACTGTCTGGACTGTGCGAGTGCGGCGGCGCCGATGGCGGGGACATCGCGGCTGGAGCGGTCGCAGTAGAACTCGAGTTCCTCCTGCTTGGAGAGGATCTCGAGCTGGTCGATGGCGGCGGGGCGGTAGATGTCGCAGGCTGCGAGCAGGGGCCGGTAGCCCTTTTTCTTGAGGACGCGCCCGAGTTTCGCGGAAGACGTGGTTTTGCCGGAGCCATGCAGACCGACCATCATGATCTTGAGCGGTCGAGCAGGGGAGAGGTCGGTGGTGCCCTCGCCGAGGAGCTTCACGAGCTCGTCGTGGATGATCTTGACGATCTGCTGGCCGGGCGTGACGCCCTTGAGGACGTCCTGGCCGACGCATTGGAGCTGGACGCGTTCGACGAATTCGCGGGCGACCTTGAAGTGGACGTCGGCGGACAACAGGGCGGCGCGGACCTCCTTGAGGGCCTCCGCCATGTTTTCCTCGGTCAGCCTGCCGACGCCGCGGAGGTTTCGGAGAGCGGAGGAGAGCTTTTCGGTGAGCGATTCGAACATGGGCGAGCCGTTGAGATGGGAAGGAAAGGCGCCGGGAGGCAATGCTGGAAAACGCTCGCGGCATCCGTGGCGGT
>JAJXVO010000042.1 GCA_021782105.1 bacterium | reverse complement strand
CGAGAATCACAACGACGCCTACGGACTCGCGCTGCTCAAGCCCGGCGTCACGCTCGCCTCCGCCCGCATTCAGATGGACGCGATCGCGACCCGGCTCCAGCACGAGTATTCCAAGGCCAACGCGGACATCGGCGTCCGAATCGAGCCGTTGCGCGAGCGGCTGGCAGGGGGATCGAAGTTGGAGTTGCTGCTGCTGTGCGGCGCGGTGGGCGCCGTACTGCTCATCGCATGCGTGAACATCGCAAACATGCTCCTCGCCCGCTCGTTTTCCCGGGCGCGAGAGATGGCGCTTCGAAGCGCGCTCGGCGCCACCCGGCGCCAACTCGTCGGCCAGCTGCTGGCCGAGAGCCTCTCCATCGCCTTCGTCGGCGGCGTGCTGGGGCTCGTGCTGGGCGGCTGGGGCTACACGCTCGTCGACAGCCTGCTCCCTTCGCAATTGCACAGCTTCGTCGGGCAGTCTCCAACCCTGGATGTCCGCGTGCTTCTCTTCACGCTGGCCATCACCGTGGCCACGGGCGTCGGTTTCGGCCTGGCGCCGGCCTGGCAGACCTCCGCGGTCTCCCCATCCGACGCGCTCAAGAACACCCCCCGCGTGCTTCACACGCGTTTCGGCCGGTGGCACCTGCGCGACCTGCTCGTCGGAGTCCAAATCGCACTCGCCCTCATCCTGCTCGTCGGCGCCAGCCTCATGATCCGCAGTCTCCACCGGCTCATGGCCGTGCCGCCGGGGATTCAACCCAGCCACGTCCTGACCCTCCAGATCAGTCCGGTGAACGCACGGATCTACGCCCAGGATCCAATGGCCGTTCCACGTTTCTACGAACGTGTGACGTCCGCTCTGAAGGCGCTGCCCGACGTCGCAGACGCCGCCATCTCAACCGGAATCCCGTTCAGTCACTCGTACTCCTACTCCGCCTTCTATCTCGACGGAAAACCGCTGCCCGCGCCCGGTCATTATCCGAGCGCGAGCAACCAGATGGTGAGCGCCGACTTCTTCCGCGTCCTGGGAGTCCCGCTGCTCAAGGGCCACCTTTTCGACGGCCGCGAACGTGAACCTGAGCTTCCCCCGGGGCTGAAGGTTTCCGCATCCTCGGTGGCGGAGATTTACAGGAACTTCGACCTGGCGGGGGTCGTGAATCGTAAGATGGCCGAAACGTACTGGCCCGGCCAGGACCCAATTGGTCGCCGGTTCCGGATCGGCTTTCCCGACATGAAACTCCCGTGGATCCGCGTGATCGGCGTCGTCGGCAACATCGTCCAGCACGGACTCGATCAGGGAGCCGAGGCGGAATTCTATTACTCGCCGCGCCAATTCCCCAATCCGGCCACGCCCTACCTCATCGTGCGCACCCGCCTCGCACCCGCGGCGGCCGCCGCCGAAATCACGAAGGTCCTGCGCTCCACCTTCCCCGACAACCCGGTGTTCGACGTGAAACCCATGACCGAGCGCATGGACGACTTCGTCGCAGGCCGGCGCTATAACATGCAGCTGTTCGTCTTCTTCGCCGGCACCGCCCTGTTGCTGGCGCTCATCGGCCTGTACGGCGTGCTCTCCTTCGTGATCGGCCAGCGAAGCCGCGAGATCGGCATCCGCATCGCCCTCGGCGCCACGCGACGCCAGATCCTCTCCGACGTCATGCGCCGCGGCCTCTCCCTCGTCGTTCCCGGCATCGTGGTCGGCCTCGCCTGCGGCTGGGCTGCCGTCCGCCTCCTCCAGAGCCAGCTCTTCGACGTGGCCCCCAACGACCTCGTCTCCTACGCCGCCGCCGTCGTCCTACTGCTCGCCGTCGGCGCCCTCGCCTCCTACCTGCCAGCCCTGCGCGCCGTGCGCATCAACCCTGTGGATGCCATTCGCACCGAATAACTCCCGCCCCGCACCATGCACTCCGACTTCCGAACGGCCCTGCGTTCCCTCGCAAAATCCCCCGGCTTCACCTTCGTCGCCGTCCTCACCCTCGCCCTCGGGATCGGTCTGAGCACCTCCGCCTTCAGTCTCGCAAACGCGTTCCTCCTTCGCCTGCTTCCGTATCCCAAATCCGCAGAGCTCGTCCGGGTTTTCCGCTCCACACCCCAGGCCCGCAACCAGTCGCATTCACCCGCCGACTTCCTCGATATCAAAAGCGGAGCCACCTGCTTCTCCGATGTCGCCAGCTACTACAACGACCTCAACAGCCTCGCCGAACCCGACCAGCCCGCCCAACAGGTCAACGGACTGTGGGTCGCTCCCAATTTTCTGAAACTGATCGGCGTTCAGCCGTCGATCGGACGCGATTTCACCGCGGAGGAAGATCAGGCCGGCAAGAACAACGTCGTCATCCTCACCCAGCGCCTCTGGTCCAGCCGCTTCTCCAGCGATCCTCATGTGATCGGCCGCACCCTGCGCATCAACGGCGAAAATTGCACCGTGATCGGCGTGCTGCCCAAGTCGTTCGCCGCCCCGCTGGTCTGGGGCCCCGCGGACTTCCTGCGCCCACTCACGATGAACCCCGGCTTCTCCACGCTGCGCAAAGACCACTGGTTTGCCTGCGTCGCCCGTCTCAAGCCCGGCGTCAGTATCGGCGGCGCCGATGCCGAACTCGCCTCGATCGCCGCACGGCTCTCCCATGATTATCCCACCGAGGATGGCGGCGAAGGCCTGTACGCGATCCCGCTGCACCGTTCCAACATGGACGGCACCAGCACCAAGATCATCTGGATGATGACCGGCCTCGCCCTGATGGTGCTTCTGATCGCCTGCGCCAACCTCGCCAGCCTCCTGCTCGCGCGGTCCCTGGGCCGCACCCGCGAGTTCGCCATCCGTACCGCACTCGGCGCAAGCCGCTTCCGCCTGATGTCCCCCCTGCTCGCCGAAAGTTTCGTCCTCGCAATCGCCGGCGGCGCCCTCGGTCTGCTGCTCGCCAAGTGGTCCAACGATCTGCTGGGCGCAAAGCTGCTCATCAACAACGAACCCGGCTTCCTGATTCCCATGGACGGCCGCGTCCTCCTGTTCGCAGTGTTCACAGCCCTCGCCACCACTCTCATCTTCGGTCTCGCCCCCGCGATTCTGGTCTCCCGCGCCCCCGTCAACGACGCACTCAAGGAAGGCGTGCGCGGCAGCAGCGCTGGCCGCTCCCATCACCGGTTCAAGTGCTCCCTCGTTGTCGCCGAAATCGCCGCCGCCCTCATCCTCGTCGGCGTCTCCGCCTCATTCGCCGTCGCCTCAAAGGGCTTCCTCCACCGAAACCTCGGCTGGCAGCCCGAGGGCACTTTCGAGGGCCTGCTCGCACGCCCCTGGAACCGCTACGGAACCGACGATCTCCGCCGCCAGGCCGACCGCGCCCTCCTCGAACGTCTCTCCTCCCTCCCAGGCGTCGAAAAGGCCGCCCTCGCCTTCGCCACTCCCCTGTTCTCCTACTTCAACTCCTCCAATTTCGTCGCCGAAGGACAACCCCTCCCCGAAAAGGGCAAAGAGCCCCTCGTCGAGACCAACTCGGTCACCCCCGACTTCTTCTCACTGCTTCATATCCCGCTCAAACAGGGCTCGCTGTTCACAGACAGTATCAAGGCCGACGGCCCCCCCGTCGCCATCGTGAACGAATCCTTCGTGCGCCGCTTCTGGCCCGGTCAAAATCCCATCGGCAAGCGCGTGCGCATCGCCGACAAGGACCAGTGGATCGAGATCATCGGCGTCGTTGGCGACGTCCGCATGGCCGCCAACATCTCCGCCCCAACTTCCTTCCTGCAGCTGTACCGGCCCATGATCCAGGCTCCGGGCAATTACATCACGTTCATCCTCCGTTCCTCGCTTCCACCCGACTCACTCGCACGAAGCGCAGCCAAGGTCGTCAGTTCCCTCGATCCCGACCTTCCCGTCACCCAAGCCGGCTCCACAGTCAAACTCGTCGAAACCAGTCTCTCCAACCTCGATGTCGTGGTCGCGAATCTCGCCGTCTTTGCCATCATGGGTCTGCTGATCGCAGCCATCGGAATCTACGGCGTCATCGCCCACCTCACCGCCCAGCGCACCCTCGATATCGGCGTCCGCATGGCCCTCGGCGCACGCCAATCCGAGATCGTCAACATGATCCTCGCCCAGGGCGCGCGCCTGCTCGCCATCGGCCTGGTCGTCGGCGTCCTCGGCGCCTACGCCATCAATACCATGCTCCGCAGCACCATGTCCGAGTTCGGTCTCCCCGGCACCTGGATGCAGGCCGTCACCGTGTGTCTCATTTCCCTGATCACGCTCGTCGCCTGCTACATCCCCGCGCGCCGCGCCTCGCTTATCGATCCCGTCATCGCCCTCCGGGGCGAGTGACGGCTGCCCGTCCTCCATCACCAATCCAGTTTCACCTGCTCCGCCCTCCCTGGGCCGGATTCCCATCGCCACGCCATGTTCTCCGACATCCGATTCACCCTCCGGCAGTTCGCCAAGTTCCCGGGCTTCACCGCAGTCGCCGTCCTCACGCTCGCCCTCGGCCTCTGCGCGAACATCTCTCTGTTCGCCATCATCGACATGTTCTTCTTCCAGCCCCTCCCCGTCCGAAATGCGGACCGGCTGGTCTACGTCACCCAACACAATCCCGGGATCGAGATCTGGTCCGGTCTGTCCTGGGCGACCTACCGCGACATCCGCCGCGAAGTGCCGGAATTCGAGGACGCCGTCGCCATCTATTTCTCCGCCGCCGATCTCGCCGTCCCTGGCTCCAACGCCGAACGCGTCTGGATCGAGGGCGACAGCGGCAACTATTTCTCGATGCTCGGCATCAAGCCCTACCTCGGACGCCTCTTTCTCCCGGGCGAGGGCGAGAAGCCCGGCGTCGACCCGGTCGTCGTCCTTTCCTACAGCTACTGGGCGACCAATCTCGGCGGAAATCGGTCGATCATCGGGCGTCCCATCTCGATCAACGGGAAATCCATGACGGTCATCGGCGTCACCCCGCCCACCTTCCACAGCGCGCAGTGGGCGCTCGCCCCGAGCGCCTTCGTGCCCGCCACGATGGTCGCCACGCTGTTTTCGCAGGACGCACAGATGTACACCTCCCGCGATTGGAGTTCGTTCAAGGTGCTCGCCTCGCTCAGGCCCGGCGCCACCCTCCGAAAGGCCGCCGCCTCGCTCGACGTCGTCGCCAAACGCATCGACACCACCTACCGCAAGGGCGAGCCACCTTCCGTGATGGGTCTGCATTATGAACGCTTTTCACGGCCCGACCCCGGCGTCGCCGGCCCCGTGCCATTCATCGCCGCCGTGTTCTCCATCCTTGTCGGTCTCGTGCTGCTGATCGCCTGCGCCAACGTGGCCAACCTCCAATTCGCCCGCGCCGCCGCCCGCCGCCGCGAGCTCGGCATCCGCTCCGCCGTCGGCGCCTCGCGTTCGCGCCTCATCCGCCAGCTCATCACCGAAAGCATGCTGCTCGCCCTCATGGCCGGCGCGGTCGGTCTGATCCTGAGCGTCTGGATCGGACCCCTCCTCAACCGCCTGTCCCCCCAGGGCGACGTGCCCACGGTCGTCGACACCTCGTTCAACTGGGCCATCGTCTGGTTCACTCTCGGCGCCTCCGTCGTCGCAGGCGTGGTCACCGGCCTGATGCCCGCGCTGCGGGCCAGCTCCGTGGACGCCGTCGCCGTGATCAAGGGCAGCGACGGGGTATCCGGAAAACAGGGACACTGGTTCCGCAATCTTCTCGTCATCGCCCAGGTCGCCTTTTCCGTCGTCGTGCTGATCAGCGGAGGGCTCTTCCTCCGCAGTCTCTTCCGGCTGGAATCCAGCTACCTGGGATTCCGGAGCGACAACATCATCACGGCCTCCGTCGATCTCAGCCTCCACGGTTACTCCGATGCCAAGGGCCTGCAGTTCGCAAGGGACCTCTCCGACCAACTCCGACGCCTTCCCGGCGTGAACGCGGCCGCCTATGGCACGCACATCCCCTTCGATACGACCTTCGAGATGGACATCGCCACCGCCGAGGGTACCCCCGCCAAACAGGCCAGTTCGACGGTGATGAAGGATACGGTCACCGTCGGCATCAATCATGTGGGACCAGCCTTTCTGAAAACGCTCGGCGTAACTCTCCTCCAGGGACGCGACTTCACCCGCCAGGACGACGCCTCGTCGCCGCCCGTCGTGATCGTCAACCAATCCCTCGCGCGCACGCTGTGGCACGGCCAGCCCGCACTGGGTAAGCGCCTCCGCCTCGGAGACGGTCCGCTCATGCAGGTCGTCGGGGTCGTAGCCGACGGAAAGTACCTCATGCTCTCGGAGTCCTCCCGCCCCTACCTCTTCGTTCCGCTGGCCCAGAACTTCCACTCCCCGCTCACGTTCGTCATCCACTCCGCCTCTGGGGACTCCGCGACCCTCATGCCCGCCATCCGCAAGCTGGTCCACGAAAAGGATCCGACCCTGCCTCTCTACGCGGTCCGCTCCCTCTCGAGCCACGTGAAAAACTCCGCCCTCGGCTTCATGCCCCTGCGCATGGGCGCCGTGCTCGCGGGTGCCCAGGGCCTCCTCGGCCTGGTGCTCGCAGTCATGGGACTCTATGCCGTCGTCGCCTTCACCGTGACACAGCGCACGCGGGAGATCGGCATTCGTATCGCCCTGGGCGCCCGCCAATCCACCGTGCTCTCCGTCGTGCTCGGTTCGGGACTCCGCCTCTCACTCATCGGCCTGGTCATCGGACTGCTCCTCGCCCTCGCAATGGCCAGACTCATGTCCGGCCTGCTCTTCGGCCTGAATCCCATCGACCTGCCCGTGTACGCCGCGGTCAGTCTCCTGATCGCTGGCGTCGCCTTCACCGCCTGCTACCTGCCCGCCCGCCGCGCCATGAAAATCAATCCCGTCGAGGCCCTGCGTATCGACTGACCCACGACGCCAGTCCCACGGGGCACCTTCCGGCCATGCTCTCCGATCTCCGATTCGCCTTTCGCCAGTTCTTCAGGAATCCCGGCCTTACCCTCGTGATCATCGCCACGCTCGCACTGGGCATCGGCGCCTCCACGACCGTCCTGTGCTGGATCCAGGGCATCCTGCTCGATCCCATCCCGGGCGCCGTCAACTCCGGCGATTTCGTCGCCATCACCAATACCTGGGGGTCCTCGCCCGGCGACTGCTCCTCGCTCCCCGACGACCGCGACCTCGCCACCCACACCGATCTGTTTTCCGGCGTGATCGCCTCCCAGGTCACCCCCGCCTGCCTGCGCGCCGACAACCGCGCCGATTGGATCTACGGCCAGATCGCCACCGCCAACTTCTTCGACGTGCTCGGCGTCCGCCCCCTGCTCGGACGCACCTTTCTGCCCGACGAGGACAAGGCGCCCGGCGGCAACCCCGTGCTCGTCATCAGCGCCGGCCTGTGGCGCCGACGCTTCAACGCCGACCCGTCCGTCGTCGGACGAAAGGTCCAGCTCAACGAAGTCATGTTCACCATCGTCGGCGTCGCTCCCCATGGCTTCAAGGGCACCATGGGCGGCCTGCGCTGCGATTTTTGGGCGCCCGTGTCGATGTGCCAGCAGGTCGCAAACGCGGGTTCGCTGACAAGCCGTTCGATGCGCTGGCTTCACACCCAGGCCAGGCTCGCCCCGGGAGTGTCCGCCTCCCAGGCCGAGGCGGCTCTCGGCCCGATTTCAGCCCAGCTCGCCCTGGCCTACCCAAGGACAAACCGCGACGTCCGCCTGCACGCGGTGCCGCTGATGCTCGCCCCCTACGGCGGCCAGGCCCTCTTCTATCCCGTCCTGCGCGTCCTGCTGGTGGTCAGCCTGGGCGTGCTGCTGATCGTGGTCGTCAATGTCGCCAATCTCCTGCTCGCCCGCGCCGTGCAGCGCCAGCGCGAGATCGCCATCCGGCTCGCGGTCGGCGCCTCCCGCCTGCGCATCATGCGCCAGCTCCTCGTCGAGAGCCTCCTGCTCGCGCTCGCCGGCGGCGCCTGCGGCGTGCTGTTCGCCTATTGGTCGGTCGGCCTTCTCTCCTATTTCATCCCAAGGACGTACCTGCCAGCAGGATACGACTTCCCCATTGACGGACGTATCCTTGCCTCAACGACGGGACTCGCCCTCGCCGCGGGATTCCTCTTCGGCCTGGTGCCCTCCTGGCAGTCCGCCCGCCTGAATCTCCTCGTCTCCCTCAAGGACGGCGGCAAGGGCTCCTCAGGAGGCCCCGCCCACCACCGGGTTCGCCGCCTGCTGGTCGTTTCCCAGGTCTCCCTCGCCCTGGTGCTGCTCGTCGCCGCCGCCCTCTGCTTCCAGGGCCTCAGGCGCGCGAGGGACGCACGGATCGGCTTCGACCCCCACAATCTCCTGCTCGCCGGCCTGCGCATCGGCATGAACGGCTACGACGAGGCTTCAGGCATCCGCTTCTACGGTGAGCTCACCCGCCGCGTCGACACCATACCCGGCGTCAAGTCCGCAGCGCTCGCCAGCTGGTTCCCCCTGGGGTTCGAGGGCGTCGGCGGAACCGGCGTCGAAGTCCCCGGACGCGAGCACCGCGACGGCGACGACACGATGACCAACACCGTCATCGTCTCCGCCGGCTATTTCTCCACGATGAGCACGCCGCTCGTGGAAGGGCGCGATTTCACGCCGAGCGACGACCGCTCCGCCGCACCGGTCGCAATCGTGAACCAGACCTTCGCCCGTCATTTCTTCCCGGGAGTCGACCCGCTCGGCCGCACGTTCCGTTCCTTCGGACGCAACTTCACGGTGGTCGGCGTCGCCCAGGACGGAAAATACAGGAGCGTCAACGAGCGGCCCACGTCCTTCGCCTATTTCCATTACGCCCAGGGCGTGCCCGAACTCAACCTGGGCCTGTGCGTGCGAACCGAAGGTGATCCCTCCGCAGTCGGCGCCGACCTCCAGCGCGTGATCCACGGCCTGGATCCCCGCGTCGAAATCTGGACCGAGCAGCGCATGACCGAATTCATCCAGGCCTCGTTCATGGCCCAGAAGATCGCCAGCAGCCTGCTGCTCGTGCTCGGACTCGTCGCCCTCGGACTCGCGGCCCTGGGCATCTACGGCGTGATGAGCTACTTCGTGTCCCAGCGCACGCAGGAGATCGGCGTGCGGGTCGCCCTAGGGGCGGTAAGGACCGACATTCTCGGCATGATCGTCCGCCAGGGCCTCGCCCTCGCCGCCGCCGGCCTGGCTGTCGGGCTGCTCCTCGCCGCCCTTTCAACCCGTCTGTTGTCGAGCTTCCTCAACGGCGTCAGCCCTTTCGATCTGGCCACCTTCGTCGGCGTCCCTCTCCTGCTCGGCGCCATCGCCGTGCTCTCGACCTGCCTCCCCGCACTCCGCGCCACCCGCATCGATCCCCTCACCGCGCTGCGCTCGGAATAGCTCAGGCAGGCTTTCCCCCTGCAACTTTCGCCCACGCGGCGTGTTGTCTATCCGACACCCCCCTCATCCCATGATCCGTCTCACCCTCCTTCTTTCCGCTCTGGCACTTGTCACCGGCGTCTGCAGCGCCGAGGTCTCCGAAAAAACCAATCAGAGCTTTCCCGCAAATTCCAATGTCGTCATCGCCGTGTCCAACGTGAACGGCTCGATCGACATCCGCGCTTGGGATCGGCCTGAGGTTTCTCTCGTCGCCGAAAAGAAAGCCCCGACCAAGGAGGGCCTCGACGAAATCAAGATCAAGGTCGATGCCGCCCCGGATCACCTCAGCATAAAGACCCTCTACCCCCACCATCCCCTCGACCGCGACCAGGGCATGGTCCATTACTCGCTGCGCGTTCCCGCAGGTGCCTCCGTGGAGAAGATCGAAAACGTGAACTGCTCCATCACCGTCGTCGGAGTGAAGGGCTACATCGAAATTTCATCCGTCAACGGCGCGATCAATCTGAAGGATACCTCCTCCTCCCTCTCCGTCTCGACCGTCAACGGCTCCGTGCGAATCAGTGCCGAAAACCTTCCTCACGGCTCAAACCTCCACATCCGCAGCGTCAACGGCTCCACGCGTCTCGACCTCCCGTCCCAAGTCTCCGCACGCTTCGATATCTCAAGCCTCGTCGGTGGAGTCCACTCCGCGTTCCCACTCGATAGTTCCGGGTTCATCGGCCGCAGCTATCACGGCACGGCGGGAAGCGGTGACGCTTCCGTCAAAATCGAGACCGTCAACGGCTCCGTCTCCATCGAAAAACACTGAGCTCCGGCGCGCCTTCAGCGCGGGTGTCAGGCCATTCCCCGCCGCAACGCCCACAAAGCCCGCGCCTGCCGGATGATTCCCGCCAACACCTCAGGCGTCACAGCCTGCTTCGGATCATCCCCGATGCCGTGGCTCGGACTCACGTGCGACTCGATGCAAAGCCCGTCCGCCCCGTAGGCCACCGCCGCCAGCGCACAGGCGGGTACATAGCTCGCCTTCCCCACCGAGTGGGAGGGGTCCACGATCACCGGCGCCCAGGTCTTCTCCTTGAGTAGCGGCGTGATGCTCTCGTCGGGATGATTCCGATACCCGTCGAGCGTCGGCGCCGTGCCGCGCGGACAGAGGATCACGTTCGGATTTCCGAACGCCACGATGTATTCCGCCGCCGACACGAACTCCGCGATCGGCCCCATGTGCAGGCTGCGCTTCAACAGCACCGAACGGTCGGGACGCTGCGAGACCGCCTTGCCGATCGTGCGCAGCAGCGAGTAATTCAGCGCGTTGCGCGCCCCTACCTGGAGCATGTGCACGCCCGCATCCAGCGCCAGTTTCACCTGGTCCTCGTCCATCACCTCCGCGTCCACAGGCAACCCCGTGCGCCGCGAGGCCTCCATCAGGATGTCCAGGCTCTTTGCGTCACCTTGAAATGAATACGGGTTGGTCCTCGGCTTCCAGACGCCCCCGCGCAGCGAGGTCGCCCCCGCCTCCTTTACCGCCGCCGCCGTCTCGTAAAAGTAATTCGGATTCTTCGGGTCGATCGTACACTGTCCCGCGATCACAACCAGCTCCTCGCCCAGGATCGAGCGTCCCACCCTGATTCGGTGCGTCGACAGGTCGGAACGCCGGTCCATCAGCTTGAAGGGCGACTGGATCCGGTCGATGCGCTCGATGTAGTCCAGGCCCTCCAGCCGGTTGATCATCAGCTCATCCCGCTCGTCCCCGAGGATCGCATAGATCGAGCGCACCGCCCCGATGATCGGCTGGATGCTGCAGCCAAACTCCGTCACGATTGCGGTGACTTCGTTGAGTTGCTCGGGGGTCAGGCGGCTGGCTTTGGGAAGGATCATGGCTCGGTCGTAAAACCGCCATCAAGCAAGCTGCGGCCCGCGGGGGAAAGCCCAAAATGCCCCCGCTCGCTCAGGAGGCGTCCAGTCCAAACACCGCTTTCGCGTAGTTCTCCGACTCGAAGGGCTGCAGGTCCTCCGGCTTCTCGCCCAGGCCAATGAAATAGATTGGAAGCTTCAGCTCCCGCCAGATTCCCACAATCGCCCCACCCCGGCTCGTCCCGTCGAGTTTCGTCACGACCAGCCCGGTCAGCCCGAAAGTCTGGTGAAACACCTTGGCCTGTTCGATCGAGTTGGTGCCCAGCGAACCATCCACCACCAGCCAGCTGTGGTGAGGCGCCGTCGGATCGTTTTTCTGCAGCACCCGACGGATCTTCGCCAACTCCTCCATCAGGTTCTGCTTGGTGTGCAGCCGGCCCGCCGTGTCGACCAACAGGTAGTCGCTCCCACGCGCCTTCGCCGCCTTCCACGCATCAAAGGCCACCGACGCTGAATCCGCACCCGTGTGAGCCGCCACGATCTCGAGCCCAAGGCGCTGCGCCCAGGTCTTGATCTGCTCCACCGCCGCCGCTCGAAACGTGTCGCAGGCCGCAAGCATCACGCTCTTTCCATCCTGCTTCAACCGCCAGCCCAGCTTCGCCGCCGTAGTGGTCTTGCCCGAACCGTTCACACCAATCAGGCAGATCACCGTCGGAGACACGGGCGCAGGCTCGAGCGCACGCTCGCAGCCCGCCAACGCCCGCACCAGCACCGCCGATCCAATCTCGGCCGCCTGCCTCCCCTGAAGATCCTTGTCCTTGCGAAACGCCTCCTTGATCTCACCCAGGATCTCATCCGTCGTCTGCACCCCGAAGTCCGCCCCGTAGAGCGCCTCCTCCAGCGACTCCAGCGACGACGCATCGATCTTCCGCCCGCCAAAAAGGCCCCGCGTTTTCTCCGTGATGGCCGCGACCGTCTTCGCCAGACCATCCTTGAACTTCTTGAAAAGCCCGAACATGCCCGCGCGCCTCAGGAACTCACTTTGCGGGCATCACGCCCGAGCTGGTCCTTCAGGCGATCGAGGATTCCATTGATGAACCGCTTCGCATCCGCATTCGAATATTCCTTCGAAAGGTCGATCGCCTCGTTGATCGAGACCACCGGCGGTATGTCTTTCCGAAACAGCATCTCGCAGATCGCCAACCGCAGGATCGCCAGGTCGATGCGCGCGATGCGCTCGAACTCCCAGTTGTGAGCCAGACTCCGAATGTGCCCGTCGATCTCCTCGATGTGGGAAAGCGTGCCTTGGATCAACTCCTCGCCAAACGCATAGTTGTCGCGCGGCTTCTCCTGATGCTCGAAAAACAGCGTCAGGTCGTCAGCCACGCTCGCCGGCTTGTTCAAGCTGTACGAGAACAGGTACTGCATCGCGATCACGCGACCCTCCCGTCGTTGTGCAAACAGCGCCTTGCTCATGATTTCGTCAAACGTCGTTTAAGGGCAGCCATCTCGAGCGCCGTCTGCGCGAATTCCGCGCCGCGCGGCACCTTTCCAAAACACCGGTCGTCGGCCTGGCGCCGAGTCTCCGCCACCACCACTCCGTTGATCACCGGCGTGCGCATGTCCAGCGCCACCCGGTGAAGCGCCTGAGTCGTGGAGTCGGCAATCAGTTCGTAGTGAATCGTGTCGCCGCGGATCAAAACGCCCAGCGCGATCATCACGTCAAACCGCGCCCGATGGCTCATCAGCTGCAGCGCCGAAGGCAATTCATTGGATCCGGGGACCCGCTCGATTACGATCGCACCCGCCTTCACCCCATTGCGCTTCAAGTGCCCCACGACCGCGTCCAATAACGCATCCACATGGCGTTCATTGAAACGCGCGGCAGCGATGCCCACGCGAAACGCGGCACCGGAGATCGTTTTCGGACTGGGAGCGGAGAGACTCATCGACAGGACCGCAGAGCCGACAGGGCTTTGCTGAAAGGTTCAACAGGAAAACCTTCGCATCACTCCGACGAAGGTCACCCCTAGTCGTGATAGTCCACCGTATAGCTCCCGAGCACTGCGTCGCCCGGGCCGATGAGCGTCAGAAACACCCGGAAGGCATAGGGCGGCTGAACGTACCGATTCCCCACAAGCGAAACGCCATCGGAGCCCGGCAGCAGAACCGTCATGTCGGGAAACCGTTTCGTCTTGGAATGCCAGCGGGCCACCGCCCTCACGCAATCCGGCACCACCGGCATCTTGTGCGCATCGTAGAAGGCTAGGCGGAAGCACTGGTTCCTGATTGAAAGCCCAAGCCAGGTCCCATCCGCTCGCGAAATCGCAACTCCCTCGATCTTTCCCTCAGGCACAACCTTCTCCTTCGGCATCTGCCGTGCGTCCGATTTTTCCGCCGCAGTCGCGGATTCTGGTGCCAGGGTCGCCATCGCCAGGACCGCACAGGCTGCCAGCGCTGTCCAAGATACGAGTTTCATGAAACGCAGTCTGGCTAGCCTCCCGATCCACCGCAAGCCCCCGTCCAGGATCCCCGCGAATGGCTTAGGCCACTCCTCTGGTTGCAGTCCAGGATGCGCAGTTGACGGCGGTCCCAGAAAAAGCCGGTTACGGGAAGTAATCCGACCAGCGCCCATTTCTGGATCGGGCGTCCTGTCCCCAGAGCGCCGCCGAGCTTACGGATCGCCGGGATCTGACACGACCGTAGCATCACTCGCCACGGTCCGGGCTCACGGCACCCAAGCGCTGCGCCCGGCTGGGGCGCACACCCCAAAAAAAGCCCGGGTCTGAAACCCGGGCCTGAAAAAAGCCTTGGAATAAAAAGCGCCGGAACGCCGTTCCGACTCAGTCGTTCTTCTTCTTATCCGGAAGCGGCGGGGGCGCAGCCAGCGCGCTCTCGTCGGCCTTCGCGACGATCAGACCGATGATGCGCTGACCTTCCATATCGATCGCGTGGCGTCCGATCTGGGCGATCTCAAGTTCGCGGGCAGCTTCCATGAAGTTGTGATTGTCCTGTTCGCGGCGGGCGCGCAGGTCGGCGAGTTCCTTCCGCAAAGAGGCAACCTTCGCGGCATACCGATGGCTGAGCGTAAGCGCCTCCTGGGTGTCGGCGGCGATCTTGGCGCCTTCCGCGTCCCACTTGGCCTTGCGGGCAGCCTCTTTGGCAGCCTCTTCAGCAGCGCGCTCGGCTGCCTTCTTGGCGGCATCCTTGCGGGCGATTTCCTCAAGCTGGGCCTTGCGCTTGGCGTCGGCGGCCGCCTGCATTTCGACCTGCTCCTTGCGCTGAGCGGCAAGCGCCTCAGCCTCCTTCTTGTGAGAGAAGTAGAAGAACAGGAAGACGGTAAGTCCGATGACCGGGGCAACAAAATAGAGCCACTTTTTCATGATGGGTGGGGAACGGGGCGTTAGGAGGACTTGGTGCGAAGGGTCGCCAGCTCCTTGAAGTCGCGAAGAATGACGGTGTTCGCCTTCTCGATCTTATCACCGACCGAGTAGAGGCCCTTGAGATTTTCACGAGCCTTGGCGATGTACTCGTTGACGAGATTCTTGTCGGTCTGGATGCTCTTCGTATCGGTCTCGATCTTGAGCACTTCCTCCTTGAGGTCATTCACGTCCTTCTGGAGGCGCTCGGAATCACCCTTGTTGCGATACTCATCGCTGCGGGCCTTGTCGCGCGCATCGAGAGCCGCCAGACGATCGTCGCGCTCTTTTTTCTCGCGCGCTTTCTTTGCCTCGATCTCCGCCTTGCGTTTGGCGGCCATCGCATTGGCTTCGTCGATCGCCTTAATGTGGTTCTGCCGGTCCTGCTCGACCTTCAGCTCGCGCATATGGCGGGCCTGGGCGGCGGCCACAGCGGCTTTCGCCTCGTAGGCGGTCTTGAAGCTGTACCAGTAGCCTCCGAACGCCAAAACCGCAATCAAGGGGACTAGGAAGTAGACTTTATTCATAGATAGGGCTTCTTAAAGGTTCAGATCACAGACTTTTACGCTGGGCATCGATTGCCTTCTTGTTTTGCTCGCGACGCCTGATCTCGTCGAGCATCGCACTCTTCAGACTCTTCAGACGGGTGTCTTTCGCACCCTCGGGGTAGGTCAGGGCCTTGTTCACAGCAGCCAGACCGTCGTCGAACTTGCGAAGATCGAAAGCGATGTAGGCGATGAAAGACTCGACCGCATAAGGCTTGTCCAGATGGCCAACCTTGAGGGCGCGGAAGGCGTACTCATAGGCGAGCTTGGAGTTGTCCTTAGCGTAGTAATCCTGGGCAATCGTGAAGTAGAATTGACCGTTAGTCGGGTAGCGCTTGCAGGCTTCCTTGAGCACCGCGATGGCGTCGTCGGGCTTGTTCACCTGCTGATAGGCGTAGGCGAGAATTTCCCAGTTCTTGGCCGACTCCTCGATCGAGCCATCCTCGAGCCCGGCACGCAGCACACGTGCAGCTTCCTGGTATTGCTGGATATTATAGAGGATGCTGAAGCGGATGAAATTGTCCTTTGGACCCTTCATGAAGCCATGGGCCTGGGCGCGATCCAGCGTGAGCAGCGCACGAATGCTGTATTTGAAGGCCAGATGCTCGTCGTTGGTCTGGGCGAGCTGGTTGTAGGTCGCCAGCAGCTGACCCCAGTAATCCTTCTTGTTGGGCTGAACCCGCAGGAGAATTTCCCAGTAGTCCGCCGCCTCCGCATAGCGGTTCTCTAGCTGGAGGCAATTGATGTAGAGCAGATAAAGGTACTCCTTCGGGCGAACGGTTTCCGTGAAGCCGACCTGGATCGTGTCCATGGTCTTCTTCAGGTAATACGGATCGACCTTGTTGGCCGAGCCGGGGACCGCCTGAGCGAGTTGGAAGAGCACCGAGGCGTAGAATACCCGTGCGTCCGTATTCAACCTCGTGTTCCGCGAATACCATTTTTCCAGATACGCTTCCGCCTGCTTCAAATCCCGGATTTCCTGGTCGTGCTTCACACCCTTGGCGGTGGCGTTCTGGTAGAAAATCTGGGCGAGGTAATAGCGAACCTGCTGCTCGACGTCTGTCTTGTAGTAGTGGTATTTCTCCGACAGAGCCAATCCCTGCTCAAGAGGCTGAACCGCCGCGGGAAGATCGTTTTCGATCAGATAGACGTTGCCCAGATAGTTGAGCATCATCGCCGCATCGTAGCTCTCGGGCTTCGACTTCTGATACAGGGAATCCAGGAGGGCGATCATGTCGCCCCACTTCTTCTCCTTTTGCATCTCGTCGAGCTTGGGCAGCTTCTCGATGATATCGTCCGAAAGATAGTGGGCCTGTTCCTCCGCACGCAGGGCAGTGCCCGCGAGGCAGGTGATGGCGACGAACGCGACCAGGGCGCAGCGCCGGAGGACGGTTAGGGTATTTCGCGAAAGGATGGAAGCACTCACAGGGGATTACTCGTCAGAGCTGTTAAGGCTGAATTCGATGGGAACGATCATGCGCGTGTTGACGGCCTTGCCACCTTTCCGACCGGGCTTGAACTTCCACTTCATGACCGCCTGGACGGCGGGCTGCTCGAACTCGCGTTGAGTCGACCGTTGAGCGTAGGCATCACGCACATCGCCGTTGGAATCGACGATGAAGGCGACGACACAGGTTCCAGTGATGCCGGCACGACGCATTTCGAACGGATAAATCGGCTTCTGCTGCACCCGCGGAACGGGAGGCTGGTCGAGGTCGGCGAGATTGAAGACGTTCGAAAGCTTGGCGCCACCGGTGCTGCGGTTGACCGGGATGGTCAGCACGCCCGGGTTGGGCTTCAAACCCTCGGGCGGAGGAGGCTGGATCTGCTGGACGAACGAGTCGACCGTGATCAGGGAGGGAACGTCGGCCTGCATGGGAGGCGCAAAGTCCTGGACCTGCTGCGCAGCCGAGTCGGCGGTCGTGTCGTTCACGATCTCCGGCTCTTCCTCGAGCTTGGGCATCGTCAGGTCGACAGTGTAGGTTTTCTCGTGCACCACCGCGCGAACCGTCGCCCTGGTCGGGAAAAGGTTCGAACCGTAGAGGAAACCCACGTGAGCGAGAATGGAGACGAAGATACCGATGATGAGATCGCGACGCATGGCGTGGATTCCTTATTTGCCGGTGGGTCGTACCCGGGTTTCGATGGAGACCTCCTTGATGCCAGTCTTGCGCACCAAGTCGAACAGACGGAGGGCGAAGCCGAATTTGGCTTTGTCGTCACCGCAGATCAGCACACGGGGATTAGCCTGGTGCGCCTTGTAGTTCTGCAGGCGCGGCTCGACCTCCGCGAAGCTGATCAGCTCTTTATTCCAATAACAGGTGTCCGCGTCGGAAGCCTGAAGTGATACTGTCGTGTCCTGCTGGCTTTGGTCCGACGTGCCTGCCTGAGGCAGTTGCACGGGGAGCGACACCAGCTTGTTCAGAGACAGCGTAAAGAGAACGAAGGTCGCCAACAGAAAGAAGATCACGTCGATCAGAGGTATGATCTCGATACGCGCTTTCTTTTTTCCGTCGTCGGGTTTGGCACCACCACCACCAGCCATAGGAAGAGGGACTTGAAGATTAAATTTTCGGGGTAAGAACCGTCAGTGGCTCGGACTTATTCGTTGTCCGAACCCACGAGGGTATCGATATGCACCTGCTTGAAGCCGGCCTTGCGCACTTCGTCGAAGGCGTAGATGACCTGGCTGAAACTGGCATCCTTGTCGGCGTTGATGATAATTTTTCCATCCACCGGGTTGGCCGCGTAAAAGGTCTTCAAACGGACGATGAATTCGTCGAGTGTGACCGGATCCTTGTCCCAAGCGATCGTGCCTTCGCGGGTGACCGTGATCGTCGCCGATCCCGAAGGATCTCGCGGCTCACCGGTGTGGGAGGCCGGAAGGCTGACCGGGAGGCCGTTCGACTTATTGAGCGCGAGGGTAAACAAAACGAAGGTCGCCAACAGGAAGAAGATCACGTCGATCAACGGAATGATCTCGATGCGGGCCTTTTTCTTGCCACCACCGCCACCTGTGCTTGGACCTGCCATGGAAGAAGGGTTGTTTGAGATTAAGACGAACGGAAAGCCGGGTTCTTAGAACCGGCTTAGTGGGCGTTGCTGGACTCGGACTTCTTGATCAGAATCTCAAGGGCATTGGCCGCGTCGGCGACTTCGTGCTTGGCCTCCTCGATGCGGGCATTCACGAAATTGAAGGGGAACAGTGCCGTGACCGCGATGCAAAGACCGCAGGCCGTGGCGATAAGGGCTTCAGCCACACCACCGGTGATTTTTCCGGCATTGGCCGCGATGTCTCCACCGCCGCCCAAGCTACCGAAGGTCTTCATCATGCCCGTGACCGTACCGAGCAAACCGAGCAGCGGGGCCGCGGTGATCACGGTGTCGAGAATGGCCATACCCTGCTGGAAGCGGGTGAGCTCCTGATTCGAGGCGCGGAGGAATGCGTTGTGCATCGAGTACTC
>JAJXVO010000320.1 GCA_021782105.1 bacterium | reverse complement strand
CGGCGTCGAAGGTCTCGCGAGAGGGTTTTCCCGGGCGCGCACCGTATCCGGGATACTCCAGCACGTAGAGTGAATCGGCCGGCGACAAGCACGGGAGGACATAGTCGCGGTTCGCCGCCTGGCCCGCGTTGCCGTGGGTCATCAGCCATACCGTCTTCGGTCGCGGCACCACCCGGGCGTAGCCGATCACGACGCCATTCTCCGTCCAGGGCTGAAGGAGCGTGCGCGGGGTGTTGTGAGTCGGATGATACAGAAGCCGCCTCTGTGCGCCGGCGAACAGGCCGGCGATCGCGAGCGTGGCGAGTCCGAGGCCGAGGCCGGCGCTGATGGTCATTTCCCGAAGGTTTGGCGCGCGCATGAAGATTTGCAGGGGGGTCTTGGCGGGGATACGGCCGGAGGCGACGTTCAGGGCGAGACGATCCCGGCGAGGTCGTCGTTGAAATCGGGGAGCCCTAGAACCAGGTTCCCGCCACGCGCCTCCGCGGTTGTCTCCGCCTTTTCGGCCCCCGTCGTCGGATCGTACCAGCGCACATGATACGCGCCGTCGCCCCAGCCCCTGAGGGTCACCGACGCTCCGCGCACGGTCGGGGGGCAATAGCGGAGTGCGTCGGCCGGATAGACGGTGTGCTGGGACACCACGTACACGAGCCCGCGGTTTCCATTCCGGAGGGCCACCGCCTCGGGCTCGTAGGTCCACCCTCCCGCAAAGTCGCAGGGGCGCACGCGGTCCAGGCGCACTGCCTCGAGCGCGAGCCAGTCGGCGCCCGCGTTGTCGAACTCGATCGTGTGCTCACCGGCAGGAAGCGCCACCGTGTAGGCCTTGTCGATACGGACGGGGCGGACCGCCTTGTCTTCGCCCAAGGCCTCGTGGAGGACATCCCTGCCGTCGATCCGGACCACAACGACCGCCGAGCTGCCAACGTCCTTCACCCTGAACGCCAGTGTCGCGCCATTTGCGAAAACAGCCGTGATTGTCTGGGCCACCGGCCGGATGCCTGATTTGGTGCCGGGCAGATAGTCCTGAAGAAATTCCGACGCGCGTTTTGCGGAAAGCGGGTTCGCGATCACCGCGCTGCCGACGAGGCGGTAGCGGCGAAAATCATTGAGGACGAGAGTCGCCGAGAAAGGCACTCCGTCGGGGATGACGCCGCCGAGCGCCGACGGCTGGGGCCCCTGGGACACCACATCGGCGGGAACCCAGGTGCCGTCATTCCATCCGCCCTTGCCCAGCACGGTGGAGAGCGCGGTGTAGAGTCCGTAGACACGGTCGGCATGGACGTCCTGCCACCACCAGGTCATCGAGGTCCCCACCGAACCGCCGAGTGCGCCCTCCCAAAGGAGCTGGCGGAAGCCACGCAGGTAGGGATCGGCCGCGATTCCCCACTCGTGGGCATCGGTGCCGCTTTCGCCGATCATCATGGGCTTGTCGAAACGACGGGTGAAATCCGCGGCAATTTCCGCGACCTTCCGGCCCGGATCCGGATCCATGTACGAATGATACTGGGTGAAATCCATTTCGGGCAGGGCCCAGATGTCGTGGCGCACGCTGCCGCCGGTGAGGCTCGTCGTCACGAGGTGGTGGAAGGGATCGTGCTGTTTGAGCCAATCGCCCATCTCGCGATGCCAGGCGAGGACGTCGGAGGGCCGGAGCGGGCCGTAGACGTTGTCGATCTCGTTGAAAAATTCCCATCCGAGGAGGTGTGTGCTGTAGCCGTAGCGTGCGACGAGGTAACGGAGCCGCTTCTGATAAATCTTCCGCGCAGCCGGATCGGTGAAGAAGTCGTTGGGCGTGGCGCAGGGGCCGCCGTTGATCGCGCTGTACGGGTTCACCTTCCAGAAGTTGTTGGAGCCTCCCCACACCTTGTTGTCGACCTGGTACATGCCATGGTGGTCGAGGCAAAGGAGCAGGTAGAGTCCGTCGCGCTTCGCGCGGTTGAAGATGTGGTCGAGACGCCACGCCTGATCGAGGCGGTAGTGATTGAGCGTGCCGGGACCGTGCTCGAGGCCGAGCGCCCAGGGAGCCATCCACAGACGCGCAAAATTCTGGCCCGAGTCCTTCATGTCCGCGAACCAGGTGTCGAAATCATAGGTGCCCCCCGACTCCGGCCAGCAGACGTTTTCACCGATCAGACGCAGGGGGTGTCCGTCGCTGGTGTCGAAATAGCGTTTGTCCGGAGCCACGCGCACCCACCCGTGCCGGGGCGCCGAAGACGATGCCGACACTTCGAACCTTGTCTTGCCGACGACGGCGGCGGGGCGGTCGTCGAGCGAGAGGGCGAGGCTGAGATGATAAATCCCGGTTTCGGCGGGCGTGAATCGGATCCGCCACTCGGGCGCGCCCGCGGGCTCCAGCGATTCCGCGCCCTCGACGAGATGGCGCGTGTAATTTTGGTACCAGAAGGCCGGCACCCGATAGGTCCTGCCGGAGGGCGCCGTGAAGGTGGCGTCCAGACGAATCTGGTCCGGATCAAACGGATTCGGCGCGGCCGGCACATTCTCGAGGCGAAACTCCGCAAGCTGCCATGCCTGCGCCGGGGCGATGGATGAGATGACGATGGAGGCGGCACGGCTGCTGATGGCCGACGCCATGCCGGCAGCAGCAAGGAATCCGAACAGACGGGTGAGATCGATCATGGGGAAAAGGGGTTGCTCAACGGGACAGGCCACTCTGAGAGTCCCCTTCGGACCATCCTGACTCAAGTCAGATTCAGCCCGGCTGCGGGCCCTCGCCGCGGGTTGAAACCGACCGGTTCGCTCTTGGCATCGGGACGACGACACGCAGCCTCTCAGCGAGCCGGGCAGACCGGTCCCCCCTTTCTCATGACTCTCGTCCTCGATCTCAGCCAGCAAGAGTGGCGCTTTCGCCAAGCCTCAACCCGGTCGCCGTGGCGCAAGGCCACCGTCCCAGGATGCGTCCACACGGACCTCCTTCGCCACAAGCTGATTCCCGATCCGTTTTTCGGTACCAACGAACTTCAACTCCAGTGGATCGAGGAGGCGGATTGGGAATACCGCACGCTGTTCACGGTGCCCAAAACGCTCCGTGGCGAGAGTCACCTCGAGCTGGTTGCCGATGGGCTCGACACGGTGGCGACCGTGACCCTCAACGGGAGCGAGATCGCGCGCTCCGAGAACATGTTCGTGGGACACCGCTGGGAAATCGGAGCCCTGCTTCGCCCCGGGCGCAACGAACTCACCTTCCATTTTGGCAGCGCGCGCCGGTATGTGCAGACCCATCGCCTGGACCATCGGCCGCCCGTCGAGTTCAACGATCCCGTCGGCGGATCCACCCGGCTGCGCAAACAGGCCTGTCAATTCGGCTGGGACTGGGCCCCGCGGCTCGTCACCGCCGGAATCTGGCGCGGCATCCGTCTGGAAGCCTGGTCCGGAGCCCGCCTGTCCAATGCGCGCGTCCGCCAGGACCACGGCACTTCCGGCCGTGTCCAGGTGTTCGTGGATCCGGAAATCCAGGGTTCCGGCACCGGACTGGAATGCAGGGCGGCGCTCCACCTGGAAGGCAAGCTCGTCGCGGAAGCCAGTGGCCCCGTCGGCACCCTCGCGCTCGAGGTCGCCGATCCACTCCTCTGGTGGCCTGCCGGCCAGGGCGCACAGCCGCTCTACGATCTCTCCGTCGAACTCCACGAGTCCTCCACCGACCACGCCGTCGACCGCTGGCATCGTCGTATCGGCCTGCGTTCCATCATCCTGGACCGGCACCCCGACCAGTGGGGCGAGAGCTTCCAGTTCGTCGTCAATGGTCGCGCCGTCTTCGTCAAGGGAGCCAATTGGATTCCCGTCCACAGTTTTGTCGCCGCGCTCACGCGCAGGGACTACGAGCGCGACCTGCGCGCCGCGGTCGCAGCCAACATGAACTGCGTCCGCCTCTGGGGCGGCGGCATCTACGAGAGCGAGGATTTTTACGATCTGTGCGACGAACTCGGCCTGTTGCTCTGGCACGACTTC
>JAJXVO010000319.1 GCA_021782105.1 bacterium | reverse complement strand
CGCCGCCTACGCCCTCTCCTCCGCTTCCACGATCTTTTTGGTTCACCTCGGCCTCCTTCCACGGCCCGAGGATTTTGCGATCGACGGCGATCCCCTGAGCTCCGTGCAGATTCACCTGGCCGGACTCGCCGTGCTCATCGTCTGCCTGAGGGTATTCCGCCTCACCACCGACGCCCTGCACGACGCCATCCAATCGATGCAACGCCAGCACAACGAGAAAATGGAGGCAGACCGGGCAAGGAAGGAGGCCGAGACCCGCATGCTCGCGAACCAGCATTTTGAGGCGATCGGCAAACTCGCCGGAGGCGTCGCCCACGATTTCAACAACGCCCTGACCATCGTCCAGTGCAACGCCGAGCTGCTCAAGCTGACGCTCTCCGAACCCGACGACCGCGCCCGGGCCGACGACATCCTCACCGCATCCCGCGCAGCCGCGCAATCCACCCGGCAGCTGCTCAGCCTGAACCGGCGCTCCGTAAGTGTGCCCAGCGTGCTGCGGCCCGACGTGGCCCTCGGCGAATTCTCCCAGATGGTGCGTTCCGTCCTCCCCGAGACCGTCCACCTAAAGGTCGATCTCGCCTCGACCCGCCAGATCCGCGTCGCCTCGGGCGATCTCCACCAGGCCATCCTGAATCTCGTGCTCAATGCCAGGGATGCGATGCCAGAAGGCGGCACGATCCGCCTCCGGTCATTCGATTCCCAGTCCTCAACAGGCTCCCCCCAGGTCACCGTCTGCGTCTCGGACACCGGTTGCGGCATCAGCCCCGAGCTGTTTCCGAAGATCTTCCAGCCCTTTTTCACCACCAAGGCCGAAGGCAAGGGCACCGGGCTCGGTCTCGCCATGGTGAAGCAATTCGTCGACCATTCTAACGGCCAGGTGTGGGTCGAAAGCACCCCGGGACACGGCACCCGGATCAACCTGGCCTTTCCTGAAATCTCCGACGCCGCAGTCGCGGCTCCCCTGTTCGGAACGCCCCCCTGTCCCTCCAATCGACATGTCCTGCTGGTCGAAGACGAGTCCACGTTGCGAACAACGATGGAGATCGTGCTCGCACGCGCCGGTTTCCGCGTGACCGCCTGCACCTGTGTAGAGGAAGCGCTCGCCTGCCTCCAGGTTGGCGATGACTACGATTTGCTCTGCACCGACGGCGTCACCGGCCCCGTGCCCGTCACAGAGCTCATCTCCCGTTTCTCCCAGCTTCGCGCTCAGTCCAAAATCCTCGTCTGCTCCGGGCATCTCGAGTCGGACGGCATCCAGCGCCTCCTGGAGGAGCAAAGCGTGGCGTTCATGCACAAGCCCTACACCGGAGCCGAACTCCTGGCACGACTCCACGAACTCGCCTCCGACGGCCCGCCTGACAGGCATCGGCTGCCTGCCTGAGCGGGGCCGCGCCCCTTTTCCACTCGACGGAAACCGTGCGTCTGACTCCGGCGCCAGCCGTCGCTCAGGCCGCGTCGGCCACGAATTCGTCGTTCGCCTGGCCGTCCTTCGTGGCGATCAGCTTCTTTGGCACCAGCAATAGCGCCGGGAGGATGAGCGCATACACGCACGTCGTCGCAATCACGCAGTAGAGGAACCCGTTCGTCGAGCTGCTTGCGTAGATCTTCGATCCCACGATGTCGCCACCTCGGTACGATAACGACGAAAACCCGTCGACCAGCATCATGAGCGTGCCCTGCAGTCCCGGCGGGCAGGAACGCATCGACAAGTCATAGATCGCGGCCGTCACGATGCCTCCCATCAGCCCCATCGGCGCAGCCAACCAGACCGCCGCCTCCGCCGAGTGGATGAACGCCAGCGGCACCATCTGCGGCACCGCAATGACCATGCCCCACCAAAGCAGCTTCTCCAGCGAGTACCGCTTGCACAGATACCCGTACAGGAAGAACACCGGGATGAACGAAGCCGCGAAAACCGCACTGTAGTAGCCGTAAGTCGCATCCGAGCCGTGCAGGTTGTTCGTAAGATAAAACTGGAGCGGCGTGTTCGAGCCCGGTGCGAAACTCCACAGGAACATGATCAATACCGCCGGATAGATCGCCTTGTGCTTGAGCAGCCGTTTCACGTTGCTCCAGAAGCTGCCGTGTTTCGCCAGCGGCTGGTCGTAGGCATGCGAAAATACCGCCCGCGGTTTCCAAAATCCAATCAGCATGATCGACAGCGACAGCCCCGCCATCAGCAGGAATACCCGCGAAGGCGTCATGTGGTCCGCCAAATAACCCGACGCGATCGCGCCCAGAATCACCGGGATGGAGGAAACAATCTGCCAAAGCGCACTCAGCCGCCCCGACATCAGGTGCTCCTGACCGATCAACGCAAGCAGACCCTGATAGGCCGCTGTGATCAAACGCGATGACATCATCACCAGCAGCATGCCCACGAACAGCCCCGTGTACGTGATCGGTGACGACGCCATCCAAAAATACACGACGGCCGTGATCAGCGAGAACAGGATGAAGTAGCCTCGATCGCGCATACCGAACGGATTCCACGAGTCGCGCGTCATGCCGAACACGAAGGCAAAATACAGCGGTATCGCCGTGAGCAGCCGAAACGTCGCGATCTGCGTCGCCGACGCGTGCAGCTGGTTCTTCAGCATGTACGTCGTCGCGATGTCCAGCATGTAGCCGCTGGGCAGGCTCAGGTACACGAGAAAGGTCAGCGGACCGAAGTAGAGGAAGACCGATCCAGCCTTGGGTTTCGAAGCAGTCGTCGTTTCAGAGGACGGGGTGTTCATGCATGAATAAAATCGACGGTGTCACCGATGCCACGGCCTTGGCCCAACGCCCGAAGGCCCACCCCCGGCCCCATCCGCGCGCCATCCTTGATGACCGCGCGTCATGCAACGGATGAGCCCAACCGGTCTGGCGCAATGCCCTGCAATCATATCAGGGAAGTCCGCCGGCGCCGTGTCGCACATCGCACCGCATGGAGTCCCGAGAACGGCAGTGAATTCGGAAAAAAGGACCGCGCCCGGTTGAGCATAGCTCACACACTCCGAGAACCGACCCCGCTGCAAACCGAAACTCTCCGCATCCGCGAACACTTTTCGTTCCATCCCCAACCCGCTCCCTCAACCCCTGAAACGCGCCCGGGCATAAGGCAAAACGTCTGCAATTTCGCGCACGCAAACGGCATCCGGATTGAACCCCGTGCCCCCCCGCGTCATACTCGCGGCATGTCCAAGCTTACGGCGGCCCTCCTCCTCGGGCTCGGTTTCGCAGCGTGCGAGACCCTCGCCCTTCCCGGTTGGTTCGACACGGTCGAGCCGCGGATCGAACAGGCGCTCGTCACTCAATTCGGCGAGGAGGAGCGCCCCCGCGCGGTACGCGGCCTCCGGCAGATGGCCGCCCAGTGGGGTCCCTACGACGGCGATGCCAAGGCCTTCGAGGATTTCGCCATGGAGAACTTCGCCGGAGACATGAACTCTCGCGACGCGCTCTTCGATCGTTTCCAACGCCACCTCGAGGTCCTCCAAGGAAAACTCTCAGAGATCGCCTACGATTTCAGGCTGCAGGTCGACCTCGACCGCGGAACCATCCTGCCCTTCGACCACCGCTTCGCAGCCGTCGACCCGTCCGCCCACGTCGCGGACGATTTCTTCGCCAACAAGCTCGCGTTCGTCGCCCTGCTCAACTTCCCGCTCACAACACTCAAGGAAAGTCTCGAGCAGGGACCCAAGTGGTCGCGGCGCGAATGGGCGGAAGCACGCCTCGCCCAACGGTTCTCCAGCCGGCTGCCTGCAAAGATCCAGCAGGGCATCACCGATGCCGAGCGTTCGGCCGAATCGTACGTCGACGCCTACAAGATCCATGCGGACATGCTCGTCGATCCTAAGGGGCAGCGCTTTTTCCCCGCAGGCACGATTCTGACTCCCCACTGGAATCTCCGCGACGAGATCAGGGCCAGATACTCCGATCCCGCGGGAATCGATGCCCAACGTCTGCTCGCCAAAGTCATGGAGCGAAT
>JAJXVO010000318.1 GCA_021782105.1 bacterium | reverse complement strand
CTTCCGTCGCGCCCGGCCCGCAGGCGCAATCGGTGTTCAAGAGTTGTTTTTCTGTCTGGCATCGATCTTTTTCGCTTCCGCAAAATCTCACTTTTCAAGTCATGAAGAAATCCGCCAAGCCCTCCCCGTCCAAGAAGCCCGCCAACACCAGAGAAATGAACGGCGCCGACTGCGTCGTCGAGTGCCTCCTGCGCGAGGGAGTTGAGGCCATCTTCGCCTACCCGGGCGGAAGCTCGCTTGAGCTCCATCAGGCGCTGGCCCGCAGCGGCAAAGTGCGCACCATTCTCCCCCGTCACGAACAGGGAGGTGCCTTTGCCGCCGAAGCCTACGCGCGCGCCACAGGCAAGGTCGGCGTGTGCATGGCCACCAGCGGGCCCGGCGCCACCAACCTCGTTTCCGCTATCGCCGACGCCTACATGGACTCGATCCCGATGGTCGCAATCACCGGCCAGGTTTTCCAAAAATACATCGGAAAGATGGCCTTCCAGGAGACCGACTTCTTCGGTCTCACGCTGCCGGTCGTGAAGCACTCCTTTCTTGTGCTCAAGGCCGAGGATCTTCCGCGCGTCTTCAAAGAGGCCTTCCAGATCGCCCTCAGCGGTCGCCAGGGCCCCGTGGTCATCGATATTCCCAAGGACGTCCAGCAGGCTCGCTTCGTCCCGGAATACCCCGCGACGGTGACTTTCCGCAATCCCTGGCTGGGGCTCGAACATCACGCGAGCGACGCCCAGCTCGATCAGGTGCTCGATCTGATCGCCGAGAGCCGCAAGCCCATGCTTTACGTCGGCGGCGGCATCATCGCGGCCAACGCCGACAAGGCGCTCAAGACCTTCGCCGAAAAGACTGGCATCCCAGTCGCAACCACGCTCATGGGCGTCGGCGCCTTCCCCGAAACCCATCCCCTCTCACTGCACTGGTTCGGCATGCACGGCGCCGCCTACAGCAACTGGGCCGTCGACCAGTGCGATCTACTGCTCGCGTTTGGCGTGCGCTTCGACGACCGCATCACCGGCGACGTGAACAAGTTCGCGCCGTCCGCCAAGATCGTCCACATCGACATCGACGCCTCGGAGCACAACAAAAACAAGCGCGTCCAGCTCCCGATCGTCAGCGACATTCGCTACGCGCTCGAACGGCTCAACAAACTCATCGCCGCACGCAAGTTTTCCGCCGCGGATCTCGCCGCCTGGCATGCCCAGGTCAACGAATGGAAGTCCAAGTTCCCCTTCAAATACGACAAGTCTTCCCGCTTCATTCAGCCCCAGGAGGCTGTTGAGGCGCTGTATGAGCTCACGAAGGGCGACGCCATCATCACCACCGGCGTCGGCCAGCACCAGATGTGGGCGGCCCAGCATTACCGCTGGAACAAACCCCGCCGCTATATCAGCTCCCTCGGCCTCGGCGCCATGGGCTTCGGTTACCCCGCCGCACTCGGCGCAAAGGTCGCCTGCCCGGACCAGCAGGTCGTGGATATCGACGGCGACGGCTCGTTCCTCATGAACATCCAGGAACTCGCCACGGCCAAGATCGAGAAGATCGCCGCAAAGGCGATGATCCTCAACAACCAGCACCTGGGCATGGTCGTGCAGTGGGAAGACCGTTTCTACGGCAGTCTGCGCGGCAACACGATCCTCGGCGACGCCGACAACATCGGCAGCCCCGACAACCCCGGCGGCCTCTACCCCGATTTCGTGAAAATCGCCGAGGGCTTCGGACTCAAGGGCCGCCGCGTCCTGCGCGAGCAGGATCTGCGTCCCGCCATCCAGGAGATGCTCGACTCCGACGAGGCCTATGTCCTCGACGTCGTGGTGCCCTACACCGAGCACGTGCTGCCGATGATTCCCGCCGGCCGCTCGGTGAAGGACATGCTGCTCGAGTAGACCTGGCGTCTCCGTTTTTCAAGGACGCGCCTCCGCGGGCGCGTCCTTTTTTTCGCCCCCGTCCCCCGCTCAGATTCCGTCCCCGCCCTCGGCCCGGAGCTGCCCGCACGCGGCCGCAATGTCGCGTCCGCGAGGCCGCCGCACATGCGCCACGACGCCGCGATCCCGCAGGATCGCGATGAACGCATCCATCCGCTCCGCCGGACACGCCTCGTAGGCACGTCCGCTCAGCCCCGCGCCCGTGGGATTGTAGTGCAGAAGGTTCACGTGCATGCGACGCGCCGCAAGCAGGTCCGCCAGCATGCCCGCCTGCTCCGGTGAGTCGTTCACGTCCTTGAGCAGGCAATACTGAACGATCACCGGCAGCCCGCTCACCGATTGATAGCGATCCGCCGCCGCGAGGATGTCCGCAATCGCAAACCTCCGCCCCGCGGGAAGCAGGCGTGCACGCGTGGTGTCGTCGGGAGCATGGAGCGAGACGGCCAGGTTCACCCGCAAGCCCTCCGCCGCGAGTCGGTCGATACCCGCGACGATCCCCACGGTCGAGACGGTGATCTGCCGCCACCCCAGCGCACCGAGCTCGCCCCCGCCGATGCGTCTCAGCGCCTCGATCATCGCGTCGTAGTTGTGCATCGGCTCCCCCATTCCCATGAACACCACCGTGCGCAGCGTCTTCCCCGCGGCTTTCGCCTCACCGCGCAGTCGCAAAAATTGCTCCACGATCTCACCGGCCTCGAGATTTCGCTCCAGCCCGCCCTGCGCCGTGGCGCAAAAATCGCAGCCCATCGCACACCCCGCCTGCGTCGACAGGCAGCCAGCCACCCGGTCCTCGCGATAATCGCTCATCATCACCGCCTCGACACTGCGGCCATCCGCATACCGCAGGAGCAGTTTCACGGTCCCATCCGCAGCCACCTGACGGGAACTCACCACGGACGCGAACTCGGGGCGTTCCCGGGTCACGCGTTCCCGGAGTGCCTCGGGCACCCGCAGGGCGTCCCATGGCACCGAGCCGCCAAAATCGAAATACCTGCGCAGAATCCGCGCCGCATGGGAGGACTTGAATCCCCACGCGGTCAGTTCCTTCTCGAATTCGGAGATTCGATATTCGGCAAGCGACGGCATCCCGACACCGCTACTGCGATGCGCGTCGTCCGCAACACAAAGCGGCGATAGTTGCGCCCCGTCTCAATTGCCACCCTGAGACTTTTCCAGGTCGGCCAGAAACTTATCCTTGGCCTCGGCCTTCTGCTGGCTCTGGTACTGCTCGGCCCAGGTCGCCGCCGACGAAGGGGTTGCTTCCCCCGCCGCCCTTTGCTGCGCCTCCGCCGTCGCCTCCTTCAAGGTCATCTTCGGATTCTTCGCGAGGAGCGCATTTGTGATGTTGTTGACCTGAAAGTTGTAGTCATCCCTCGCCGCCGCCGCCGTCGCCCCGAGCCGGCCGTCGCGGCGGGAAGCGACGTTGCCGTCCGCACAAGCGGAAACCAAAAGCAGTACCAAGGTCGCGACACCGGAGGTGAGTACACGTTTCATTGGGGGCTGGGGCTTCGACTGAAGCTAGGCGGGGCGGTGGTGCGTGCAAGTCCTGACTCCCGCCCAGCTCCCGGTCCGCCTCCCATCGCCTTTCCCGCGAAGATCGCCTTCCCAGCGGAACCATTTTCCTCTTTGGTAACGGCGTGAAAGCCAGAGATCTCTTCAGCCTGCCCGACTCGCTCGCCCTCTTTGCTCCGTTTTTCAACGCCGATGCCGAGCCTTGGACTTGGCTTTCCAAGATCGGCGAAGCCCTCACATCCAGGCTGCAGCCAAATCCAACCAACGGATTCGGGCCCGGTGTTCATGTGGAAGGGGCCGTCTATATCCACCCGTCCGCCCGCCTCCCCCACAGCGCAACCATCATCGGCCCGGCCTGGATCGGCCCCGGTTCGAAGCTCATGCCCGGCTGCTTTCTTCGCGGCAATGTCATCGTCGGTGCCAACTGCGTCGTGGGACACTGCGCGGAAATCAAGAATTCCCTCCTGATGGACGACGTGCACGTGCCGCACCGTCCCTACATCGGCGACTCCATTCTCGGCAACGGCGCGCACCTCGGCGCCGGCGTCGTGCTGTCCAACCTTCGCCTC
>JAJXVO010000317.1 GCA_021782105.1 bacterium | reverse complement strand
TCGAGGTCGCCGATCCACTCCTCTGGTGGCCTGCCGGTCAGGGCGCTCAGCCGCTCTACGATCTCTCCGTCGAACTCCACCAGTCCCCCACCAATCCCGCCGTCGACCGCTGGCATCGTCGTATCGGCCTGCGTTCCATCGCCCTGGACCGACACCCCGACCAATGGGGCGAAAGCTTCCAGTTCGTCGTCAACGGTCGCGCCATCTTCGTCAAGGGAGCCAACTGGATTCCCGTCCACAGCTTTGTCGCGGCCCTTACGCGCAAGGACTACGAGCGCGACCTGCGCGCCGCCGTCGCAGCCAACATGAATTGCGTCCGCCTCTGGGGTGGCGGCATCTACGAGAGCGACGACTTTTACGATGTGTGCGACGAACTCGGCCTGTTGCTCTGGCACGACTTCATGTTCGCCTGCACCCTTTACCCCCACGACGACGCGTTTGCTGAGTCGGTCGCCGTCGAGGTCGAGCAGCAGGTCGCGCGCATCCGGCACCACGCCTGCCTCATGCTGTGGTGTGGAAACAACGAGGTCCATTCGTGCAATTCCGCCGCCCTCAACGAGCCCGCCGCGCGCGAAGGCTACGAAAAGATCTTCCACACGCTCATCCCCGACGTGCTCGCGCGGGTCGACGACCGCACGCCCTACTGGCCGTCGTCGGAGTGGCACGGTGATTTCAACGGCGGATTGTCCGAAGGCGAGAAGCGCGGCGACACCCATTACTGGGATGTCTGGCACGCCCGCAAACCCGTATCCGATTACGAGCGCTGGCATCTCCGCTTCTGTTCCGAGTTTGGAATGCAGAGTTACGCCTCCGCCGAAACCATGGAGTCCTTCTCACCCGACTCCGACCGCAACCTTTTCGGCGCCTCCTCCGAAAACCACCAGAAGAACCCCTTCGGCAACCAGATCATCCTCGACTACGTGACGCGCCGCTACGGGTATCCGCGGGACCAGGACGCGCTGATCTATCTCTCGCAGCTGAACCAGGCGTACTGCATGGAGGTCGCCGTCGAGCACTACCGCCGCAACCGTCCGCGCTGCATGGGCGCCATCTACTGGCAGCTCAACGACTGTTGGCCCGCCGCCTCCTGGAGCTCGATCGAACACAACGGACGCTGGAAGGCGCTGCACTATGCCGCCCGGCGCTTCTTCGCCCCGCTGATCGTGTCCGCGCGGGTGATCGGCGACGAACGCCAGGGCAAGGGCAATTACCGGGATTCCACGTACACCGGCGCCGTCGAGCTCCACACGGTCAACGACACTCCCGCCCTCGTGAAGGCCAGGCTGCACTGGGAACTGCTCCGACTCGACGGACGCAAGGTCGTCTCGGGATCGAAGTCCGTCGTCATGGAGGCGGGCTCCGCCAGCCTTCAGACCGCCCTCGACTTCTCGCGGGAACTGCTCCGCCACGGGCGCGAACGACTCATGCTCCGCCACGCCCTGCGCGTGGACGGCAGGCTCGTGAGCGAGGACACGGCGTTTTTCGCACAGCCCCGCTTCGTCGAGCTGCCCCAGGCGCCCGTCTCCGTCGATATCCAAAAACTGGATGCCCTGCATGCGAAGCTCGTCGTGACCAGCGCGGCCTACCAGCACCGCCTATTCATCGATTTCCGGGGCATCGGCCACCACGCCGACGACAATTTCATCGACGTGCATGCAAAGGAGAAGGTCGAGATCCTGGTGACGCTCGACCGCCCGGCCACGGCCGGCACGCTGCACCGCGCCCTGCGCCTGCAGTCCCTCGCGACCGCACAGTAGTCCGGTCCCCCGCCCCAAACGCCGGGACCCACGCGATCCCGGCGGCCTCCTCCTCCTCCGCCGTTTGCGTCCGTCAACGACGTGAACGACCCTTCCTTTGCATTCCCGCGGTCCGCGACAAGACTTCCGCGCCGGTTTCACCCCAGATTCCACGCCCTTCCCCATGCCTCACCCACGCTCCGTCGTCTCATTTCTCGCGATCGCATTGGTCGCCCCGCTGCTGCACGCCGCCCTTGCGGTCGCCCCCACCTCCCTCTTCCCCGCTCCGGGCGCTGCCCAGGCCTGCGTCGACACGCCTCTCCGACTCTCGTTCGCGGAGCCCGTCGCGCGGGGCAAGGCGGGCCTCATCCGCATCGTCGACGCGTCCGACGGGCAGGTGGTCGACACCATCGACGTCGCGAAGGCGACCGACACGCGGACGATCGGCGGGGCCGGCGGCTTTCAGGTGTATCCGGTCATCGTCGACGGCGATGAGGCCGAGGTCGCGCCACATTCCGGGCGCCTGCAGTATGGGAAGAGCTACTACGTGACCGCGGACGCCGGCGCCTTTGTCTGCGGCGGCCGGCCCTCGGAGGCCATCCGGGGACCCGCAGCCTGGCGTTTCTCGACCAAGGCCGCGGGGCCGAAGCCAGGATCCGCACGCCTCGTGGTCGCCGCCGACGGAAGCGGCGACTTCTGCACCGTCCAGGCCGCGCTCGACTTCGTGCCGGCGGGCAACGACCGCCCCGTGACGATCTTCATCCGCAAAGGTCTGTACCGTGAGATCGTGTTCTTCGCGCAGAAGAACGACATCACCCTCCAGGGCGAGAGCCGTACCGGCACCATCATCGCCTATGCGAACAACGCCCGTTTCAACCCGTCGGGCGGCAATCCCTTCGAGGGCGAATCACCCAATCCCGCCGCCGCCCATGTCACCGGCGGACACATCTACCGTCGCGGCGTCCTGCTCGCCCATCGGGTGCAGAACCTCTCGATCGTCAATCTCACCATCCACAACCTCACGCCCTACGGCGGCTCGCAGGCGGAGGCGATCATTCTCAACGGCACGACCTCGGCCCATGCGATCCTCAAGGGCCTGGATCTGTACAGCTACCAGGATACCCTTCAGATCAACGGCCAGGCCTACGTGACGAACTGTCATTTCGACGGCGACGTCGATTTTCTTTGGGGCACCGGTCCCTGCTATTTCGAGGGCTGCACTTTCCGTTCCCTGCATTCGGGACGGTATTTCACGCAGATTCGCAATCCCGCCTCGAACCACGGCTACGTTTTTCACCGCTGCGTCTTCGAGGGCGCGCCTGGCGTGAAGGGCAATTACCTCTCCCGCATCGCCCCCAACCGCTTTCCCCACAGCGAGGTCGTGCTGATCGATTGCAGGCTGAGCTCGGCCGTGGGTCCGACGGCCTGGCAGTTGAAAAATGACAACAGGGCGCCGGTCGGCGATTGTCCCAACATCCATTTTTGGGAGTACGACAGCCGCACGCCCGACGGAGCAGCCGTCGACATGTCGGGGCGCAATCCGCATTCGCGTCGCCTGGAAATGCCCGCCGACGAAGCCCTGATCCGCGACTACAGCAATCCGGTGTTCGTGTTGGGCGGATGGAATCCCCTCAGCTCGCCGACCTTCGGCGCCTCGGCGGACACCCGGGCCGGGTAAGGGGGGACGGACCTGCCCTCAGCCCCTGCCGAGCGCGAGGATCCGGTCGAACTCCGCCTTCGCGAGGGGCATAACCGACAGTCGGCTCTGGCGCAGAAGGGCGATGCCTTTCAGTGCGGGCTCGGCCTTGATCTGCTCGAGGGTGACCGGACGAGTCAGGCTTCGCACGACCTTCAGCTCCACGGCGCTCCAATCGCCCTCCTCGGCAGTCAGGTCGGGAAAGGCTTCGCGGACGACCTCCGCCACTCCGAGCACCGCCTTGGTGGTGACGCTCGCGTAAAACAGCACCGTGTCGCCCCGGCGCATCGCACGGAGGTGGTTGCGCGCCTGAAAATTCCGAACCCCCTCCCAGACGGTGCGCCCGTCGCGGAGAAACTGTTCCCACGAGTAGGCTTCCGGTTCCTGTTTCACCAACCACGTTTGTTTCGGCATAGGAAGGGTTCGTTTTCGGTTCCCGTACGGAGCGCAATCCCCGCCGAAACGCAACCCGCCGGCAAAGGCGGCGCGCCACCTAGTCCCGGCGCCCTGAAAAAACAACGATGCGCGCATCGCCGGGCTTACTGGCAATCCGCCCTGCGGCAAGGCTTCGTCCCGAGCGGGTAGCGGTCGGCGCA
>JAJXVO010000316.1 GCA_021782105.1 bacterium | reverse complement strand
GGCGCCGGCGCGGGGTTGTTGTCGGGGAGCACGGCGTTGTTGATCCGCACGGGGATTCCGTTGCGCAGCTTCATCTGGCCGGTGGAGACGACCTCCGCGCCGTCGTTCAGCCCATCGAGGATTGCGACCTGGTCGCCGCGTCGGGGGCCGGCCTTGACGAAGCGCTGATGCACGATTGTGCCGGCCTGCGTGTGCTCGACGAGATAGACGTAGTCGCCGTAGGGACTGTGCGCGAGGGCCGTCGCTGGGATGGAGAGGACTGCGAGGGACTCGGGAAGCGCGACGTCGACGGAGGCGAACATGCCTGGGCTGAGGAGGCGGTCTGGGTTGGCCACCCGGGTGCGGATGCGGAGATTCATCGTGTCGGTGGACACCTTGGGGTCGATTGCCTCGATCGTGCCACGGAAGGTCCGGCCGGGGCGGGCGTCGATGGAGATGGCGACGTCCATGCCGGGTTTCACGCGGGCGAGCTCCTGCTGGGGCAGACCGAAGTCGGCGTAGATCGGGTCGAGCGACTCGAGCTGGACGATCGCGGATCCCGCGGCGAGGTACTCCCCAAGGCTGACGCGTCGGAGGCCGAGACGCCCGGCGAAGGCCGCGGTGATGTGTTTCTTGGCGAGTCGGGCGTGAACTTCGTCCACCGCGGCCGTCGCCTGGTCGCGGGTGGCGCGAGCGGCGTCGAGCTCGGCCTGGGTGTTGGAGCCCTGGGTCCTGAGCTCCTCGGCGCGGGCGAGGCTGATGGAGGCCAGCCTCAGCGAAGCCTCCAGACCCGCCAGCTGGGCGCGCTCAATGGAATCGTCGAGCACGATCAGACCGGCGCCGGCCGCGACCGACTGGCCCGATTCGAACTCGATCGAAGCCACCACACCCGCGACCTCATTGCTCACGACGATGCCCTGGGCGCTTCGAAGCGTGGAGACGGCGTGCAATTGCACCGACCAGGTCTCGCGCCGCGCGGTGGCGGTGCTCACGGTGGGCGGCGGCGGGGCGGTCATTGCCCGGGCTGCCATCGATGCGCGAACCTGGAGATATTTGACTGCGAAGATGGCGCCGAAGACGAGCAGACCGGCGGCCACGAGGAGTACGGCACGTTTGTTCATGGAGAGAGTGGGGCGGCGGCCTCGGGTTCAGGAGCCACGAGCGCCGAGCAGCATCGGCCAAGCCGCAGCGCCTGGCCTGGTGGCAGCGTGTCGGCGGCCTCCGAAAGCTCGCAGAGGAACCGCCAGAGCTGCCGGTCGCTCGCCGCGCGGCCCTGTGCGGTGAGCCGGACCTGGACGAAGCGCCGGTCGGCGGCGCCGTGTGTGCGTTCGATCCACCCGCGTCGCTCGAGCAGTCCGAGGCTTCGAGTCACCGCGGTGCGGCTGCACCCCGCATATTCGGCGAGGATCCCGGGCGTGCATGGCGTCGGATGAAGTGAAAACAGAACTACGAGGATCAGGAACTGGGCCTCCGCCGAGTGGCAGGGAGGGATCGAGGGCCAGATCCTGCGATGCAATGATTCGGCTGCCGCGAGAAATTCGAGCATCGCGCCGCAGCGCCGCTCATCGACTCCGGGCCTTTGGCGGGCCATCGAGAGCAGCGTGTGATGGACGAGTCCTCCGCGTTGAAACATGGGGTCGTATCGGTCGCCCGGGTTTGGCTCAGGACTGGGGTAGTGCCGGCGGCCGATGTGCAAGGATACCTCAACGCGGCGCAGAGCGGAAATGCTTCGTTTCTCTCGCGGTTATCACCCAAAAGCATCATCCCCGGTCGCAGCCGGACAGTGGCCCGCGCAGCGCTCCAATTTGAATTTTGCACTTTTTGGGCAATCCCTTCCTTCTGGGAATTCCGCGCGTCGCACCGCCTCGCGCCTCACGCCCATGAACTTCAATCGCCTCCTCGCCTGTTCTCTTCTCGCCATGACCCTTTCCCAAGCTCACGCCGCCACTGAACGCCTGTACATCGGAACCTATACCCGGGACAGCTCCAGCGTCGGAGTGTACACGCTCACCATGGATACCGAGACTGGGGCGCTGTCCACGCCGCGTCCGGCGGCGCAGTTGCAGGATCCGACCTTCCTTGCCCTCAATCCCGTCAAACCCGTCCTTTACGCAACCAGCCATGTCGCGGGGCCCGACGGCTCCCAGATCGGCGCGCTGACCGCCTTTTCGATGGATCCGGTTTCTGGAGACCTGCGTCCTCTGAACCAGCGCGAGATCGCCGGGAAGAGCGCGCCGTGCTACGTCGTGGTCGACCCGACCGGACGCACGGTGTTGGATACGCAATACAACGAGGGGATCGTGGCCTCGTTCCCCGTGCAGGCGGACGGCAGCCTCGGGCCGATCGGCTCGCTCGTGCACCACGCGGGCAAGCTCGGGCCCAACAAGGAGCGGCAGGACCATCCCCACGCGCATTCCTTTGTCGTCTCACTCGACGACCGCTTTGCCTTTGCCTGTGATCTCGCGATGGACCGCCTGGTCGCCTACCGCCTGGATTCGGCCCGCGGCACGATCGTGCCGGCGCCCGAACTCGATGCGGTGGCGAACCCCGGAGCGGGCCCGCGTCACTCCGTGTTCTCGAAGGATGCGCGGTTCCTCTACGTGGTGACGGAAATGGGGGGCACGGTGCAGGTGTTCTCGTACGAGGCAGCGACCGGCAAGCTCAGCCCGATTCAGACGATCAGCGCGCTTCCCGATGGCTTCAAGGGCCTCAACACCTCGGCGGAAATCTGCATCAGTCCCGATGGCCGTTTCGTCTATGCCTCGGACCGCGGCCCCGACCTGATCGCCATCTTTTCGCGCGACCCGCAGACCGGCCTCCTCACGCGCCTCGAACAGGTGCCCTGCGGCGGAAAGCATCCGCGCAACTTCGCACTGTCGCCCGACGGCCGCTGGCTCGTGTGTGCGAATCGCGACACCAACAATCTCGCGGTCTTCCGGGTGAACCGCGACACGGGCCGGATCACGCTTGTATCCAACGACACCCAGGTGCCGAAGGCCGTGTGCGTGCTCTTCGTGCCCCCGGCGAAGTCGTGAGGCCACCACGGAATCTCACGCGCACAACGGTGTCCAGGTGCCGTTGATGACTGATTCGACCCTGCGGCGCCGACCGTCTTTTTCTCCTCGAAGGCCGGCGCCGGCCGGCAATCCTTCCTCCTTTCATGGCTGACTTCCTAGAGACCGCACGTAGAGACAACGTTGACCGCGCCTTCCTCATCGGCGTCCAGACTGCCGACATGCCCGAAGGCGAGGGAGCTGAGCTGCTCGGCGAACTCGTGGAGCTCGTCGAAAACCTGGACTACGAAATCGCGGGACGTGTGCTGGTGAACCTGCGCGCGGCGACGCCGGCCATGTTGCTCGGCAAGGGCAAGGCCGAGGAACTCGCCGCGCAGGCCAAGGCTTCCGGCGCGCAGTTGATCGTGTTCGACGAGGAGCTGTCGCCCGCCCAGCAGCGCAATTGGGAGGAATTGACCGGTGTGGCCGTGATCGACCGGCAGGAGGTCATCCTCGAGATTTTCGCCGACCGCGCCCGTACCCGCGAAGCCATCCTCCAGGTGGCGCTCGCCCGGATGGAGTATTCGCTGCCGCGCCTGACCCGCGCCTGGACCCACCTTTCGCGCCAGCGCGGCAAGGGTGCCATGGGCGGTGAGGGCGAGACCCAGCTCGAACAGGATCGCCGCATCGTCCGCAACCGCATTGCCCACTTGAAGGAACAGCTGGCCGAGGTCCGCCAGCAGCGCGGGGTCCAGCGCAACCGTCGCCTGCGTGTACCCGTGCCGACCGCGTCGATCGTCGGCTACACCAACGCCGGCAAGTCCTCGATCCTCAATTCGCTCACCGGCGCCCACGTGCTCGCGGAGGACAAGCTGTTCGCGACGCTCGATCCCACCACGCGCCAGCTCCAACTGCCGAACAACCAGAAGCTCCTCGTCACCGACACGGTCGGCTTCATCCGGCGACTCCCGCACGGACTGGTCGAGGCCTTCAAGGCGACCCTCGAGGAAGTGCTCGTGGCGGATTTCCTGATACACGTGCTCGATGTCACGAATCC